>UQNM01000019.1 GCA_900542395.1 uncultured Eubacteriales bacterium | reverse complement strand
ACAAAAAATCTGATGCGCTCTGTTAAGCATTTTAACTGCGAATTAGTATAAAACAAAGGCGCTTTCCTCCCCAAGCGGGAAGAAAGCGCCTTTATTTTGCGAAAAAGCGGCCGCGCGAATCGCCGTCAAAAAAATTCAGAAAAAATTTTCGGCCGCACGAAACTTTTTGGCCGTTTCATACGTCTAATAGAATAGAGGCGGTCAACGGATGAAATTCGTGCGCTTCTTCGGCTTCTCCATTTCGGGCGGAAGCAGCCCGTTTTCGCGCGCAAGGGCAAAGGCGCGGATCATATACGCCATATTTCTCCCCAACATGCGCATGATCTGCAAGCCTTCCTCGTCCTTGAGAACGTCTTCCGGCGTGTTTCCGTGCACCATCGGCCAATACTGGCTGGGCGCAATCGGCATGCCGCAGATGGTGAAGTATTTGGAAAGCTGATCGAGCGTGGACGTCGTGCCCGCGCGGCGCGCGCTGCAAACTGCCGCGCCGACCTTCGTGCGAAGCTGGCTGCCGCCGGCGTAGAACATGCGATCCAGAAAAGAGGTGATGCTGCCGCCCGCGGCCGCGTAATGAACCGGCGAGCCGACCACCAGACCGTCGCAGGCCTGCATCCGATCCAGCGCGGCATTGACCAGATCATCCTCGAAGACGCAGCGGCGTCTGCCGTTTTTGGCGCAGCCGCCGCAGCCGATGCAGCCGCGAACCGCCCGGTTGCCGATCCACAGCGTTTCCGTTTCGACGCCGCTCTCCTCGAGCGCGCGGGCGACCTCGCAGAGCGCGGTGTAGGTGCAGCCGTGTTCGTTGGGGCTGCCGTTGAGCAGAAGAACCTTCATGACGCATTCCTCCCGATGTTTTTTTCCATTATACATCCCTGCAAATCGGGCCGCAAGAGGCGGCGAGCGACAAATGTTTTGCGAATTTAAGGGATATGGCTTGAAGGTGAGCGCCAAATCTTGTATAATATTCTCGAAACCAATCAAATGATTCGAGGAGGATATTTGGATATGGGTGCTACGCTTTTGATTATGGCGGCCGGTATGGGTTCCCGTTACGGCGGCAACAAGCAGGTGGACGGTCTCGGTCCGAATGGCGAAATCCTGATGGAGTATTCCATCTATGACGCGATTCGCGCAGGCTTTGACAAGGTTGTTTTTGTCATCAAGCCGGGCATGAAGGAGACGCTGGCTTCCATCTGCGGCGACCGCATCGCCAAGAAGGTGAAGGTCGATTACGCATTCCAGGATTTCTCCAGCGTTCCTTCCTTCTATCATATTCCCGAGGAGCGCACCAAGCCGTTCGGCACGGTGCACGCGGTGCTTGTGGCGCGCGACTACATCGATCAGCCGTTTGCCGTCATCAACGCGGATGACTACTACGGCGTGTCCGCGTTCAGCACGATCTATGAAAAATTGCAGACGCTGGCGCCCGAGGGCGAGGCGACCATGGTGGGCTATCAGCTCCAAAACACCGTTTCCAAAAACGGCACGGTGTCCCGCGGCGTGTGCCACGCCGTGAACGGCAACCTCGACAAGGTTGTGGAGACGCTCAAGATCAAGCTCTGTGAAAACGGCGAGATCCGCGACATTGGCGCGGGCGAGCCGGGCGAGCTGTTGGATCCCCTCGCGCCGGTCAGCATGAACTTCTGGGGCTTCACCCCGTGGATTTTCGGCAAGCTGGAGGAATATTTCGCGACGTTCCTCAAGGGGCTTGCGCCGGATGCGATCAAGGCCGAGTGCCTGCTGCCGGTGTTTGTGGACGAGCTGATGCACGAGGGCGAACTGACCGTGCCGATGCTCACGACCGACGCCGTGTGGTTTGGCGTGACCTATAAGGAGGACAAGCCGTTTGTGCAGGCGGAGCTCCGCAAGCTGCACGAAGGCGGCGTGTATCCGGCTTCGCTTCACGAGTAATCAGCGAACATGGAAAATCCCGTGCGGTCACCGAAAGGCATCGCATGGGATTTTTGTTTGACAGGGAAAGAGCATGAAATTCAATCTGACCAAGGAAGAGATGCACGACCATCTCAAGGTGAAAAAAGCCGCCCTGATATCCATCGCCATCAACGTGCTGGAGATTGTCGCCGGAATCGTGATGCTGACGCTCGTGCGGCGGATGCTGCTCGGCGGGGTGGAGGAGAGCATCGTGCGGATGGTGTCGCTGCTGTGCTTCACCATCGTCGGCTGGGGCGCGCTGACGGATATCGGCGCGTCGCTGACCAGCCTGCGCATGGTGCGCCGCACGCAGGAGCTGGAGGAAGCGTATTCACAGCTCGAAGACCTCAACCGCGAGATGCGCGCCCAGCGGCACGACTTTATGAATCACATTCAGGTGGTTTACAGCCTGATTGAGATGAACGAGCCGGGCGAGGCGATGACCTATATGGACAAGCTCTACGGCGACATGCAGCGCGTCAGCCGCATGATGCGCACGGCCTGCCCGGCGGTCAACGCGCTCATTCAGGCGAAGGTGGTCGAGGCGAGACAGCGCGGCGCGGAGCTGAAGCTCTCCATCGCGGCGAAGTGGGATGACCCGCTGATGCCCGCGTGGGAAATCTGCCGCGTGCTGGCCAACCTGATCGACAACGCGCTGGACGCGGCGACGAGCGCCCAACTGCCCGAGGGCGAAAAGCCGACGGTCGAGCTGGTTTTGGGCGAGGATCTGCGCAGTTGGTTCTTCTCCGTGCGCAACAACGGGCCGGCCATCCCGGAAAAGCAGCGCGCCAAAATCTTCGAGCCGGGTTTCACCACCAAGCGGACGGGGCAGGGCATGGGGCTTTTCATTGTCAATCAGACGGTTACGGAGCTGGGCGGGCGGATCACGGTGGATTCACGCGACGGGGACACG
The DNA here is from genome assembly GCA_900542395.1 of uncultured Eubacteriales bacterium. Classification (GTDB taxonomy): domain Bacteria; phylum Bacillota; class Clostridia; order Christensenellales; family Aristaeellaceae; genus Ventricola. Next base: position 32,004 of record UQNM01000019.1, on the reverse strand, counting down.
GTGTTCTCCGGCTTTGTGCCGCGCAAGCGATTGAAGCTGGGCGACGGCGAAACGGCGCAGTCGGACGAAAATACCGGTATTTATGAAGAAAACGCGAAAAAGGATGACAATTCCATAAACAAATCGGACGCAAACAGTTGACAAATTAACAGAATTGTAATAAAATTGTCTCGTAATGTAAGAAAGGGATGGGTGTATCTGGTTGGGGGAAGACCCGATCCCAAAAAACTTGGCCCCAAATCGGGGCTTGAAAGAGGGGATATCATCATGACAAACGGCAGGATCAACAAACGCTCGGCGCTGCTGGCGATCCTGTGTGTGCTGGTGATGGTCTTTGCCGTGCCTGTGGCGAGCGCCGCAAGTTACAGCAAGGTCTACGGCCAGACACAGGACAAGGTTCGCGTGCGCGAAAACGCATCGACCAACGCGACGATTATCGATAACATCGTGAAGGATGCGTGCATTTACATCACGTCTTCCAAGACGAGCGGATCGAACACGTTCGTTCAGGTCAAATACCGCGCCAGCGACGGTTCTACCGCGACGGGCTGGGTCTGCCAAAGCGACGGGCGCAACACCTACGTGAAGGTGCTCTCCACCGATCAGGCCAAGTCGAAGTTCAAGGTGAGCAGCGGCAATCTGCCCAGCAAGGCGGTCGGCACGTTCACCGCGGCGGAGCGCAAGGCCAGCGCCGCCAATTCGGATACGACCTATATCCGCGAAAATTCCAGCGGCGCGACGGTCAGCAAGGTGCAGACCGAGCTGAAGGCGCTGGGCTATTACTACGGCCAGATCACCGGCAACGCGGGTCCGAAGACCGTGGCGGCCATCAAGAGCTTTCAGGGCAAGAACGGCCTGACGGCGGACGGCATTGCCGGCCCGCAGACCATCGCGAAGATTGACGCGGCCTACGAGGCGAAGGGCGGCAGCTCTTCCGGCTCGGGTTCCTCCGCAAGTGGCCTCAAGCTCAATTCCAAGGGCACGGACGTTCGCAACCTCCAGCAGGATCTGACGACGCTGGGCTATTACTGGGCGGAGATCACCGGCAATTTCGGCGCGAAGACCGAGACGGCTGTGAGGCGCTTCCAGGAGGAAAACGGCCTGACGGCGGACGGCGTTGCGGGCACCAAGACCCTGAACGCCATCGCGGCGGCGGTTGCCCGCAAGGGCGGCACGCCCGCTTCCGGCGGCAGCGCGGGCACGACGCTCAAGCTGAACAGCCAGGGCACGAAGGTCAGCCAGCTTCAGACGGATTTGAAGCAGCTCGGCTATTACTATGCGGAAATCACCGGCAACTTCGGCGCGAAGACCGAGGCGGCCGTGAAGGCCTTCCAGAAGGCAAAGGGCCTGACGGCGGACGGCGTCGCGGGCACGAAGACGCTCAACGCGATTGCGGCGGCGGTTGACAAGGCGGGCGGCTCGTCGAGCGGCTCCAGCAGCACGAACATGAAGCTCGGCTCGACCGGCGCGGCCGTCAGCGCGCTCCAGCAGAATCTGACGACGCTGGGCTACTACTACGGCGACGTGACCGGCCACTACGGCAACCTGACGCAGCAGGCCGTCAAGAAATTCCAGAAGGCGAAGGGCTTGACGCAGGACGGCGTGGCCAGCACGGCGACGCTGAACGCGATCACCAGCGCGCTCAAGAACGCGGGCGTGGACGTCGGCCCCGGCACCGTGGCGACGACCCTGCGCGAGGGCGACAAGGGCACGGCCGTCACCGAGCTGCAGACGATGCTCAAAAAGCTGAATTATTACTACGGCTCGGTCACCGGCAGCTTCGGCAGCCTGACCAAGCAGGCGGTTCGCAAGTTCCAAGACGACAACAAGCTGACGGTGGACGGCGTTGCGGGTCCGGCGACGATCAACAAGCTGCGCACCCTCACCGGCGGCAGCGCGGACAGCGGCTCCAGCAGCGGCTCGACCGTGACGACCGATAAATCCTACGGACGCACGACGAAGGACAACGTGTATCTGCGTTCTTCCTACTCCACCACGTCCAGCGCGAAGGCGAGCCTGCAAAAGGGTCAGAAGTTCCGTATTTCCAAGGTCTACACCGTCAGCGGCGTGAAGTGGTATTACGTGACCGTGACCGTGGGCGGCTACACCTATAAGGGCTACATCCGCGGCGACATGATGGAAAACATCACCGCGGCTGACTTTGGCGATGATTCCAACTCCGGCGAGCAGGAAACCATCGGCATGATCAAGGTGACGGGCAACAACGTCTCCCTGCGCTATCAGCCGAGCACCAGCGCGAACCGCGTGGGCACGGCCAACATCGGCGATTGCTTCTACTACGTCGATACGGTGAACGGCTGGTTCCAGACCAAGGCCGGTTACTGGATCACCAAGGATTACGCCAAGGTGATGACCGACGCTGAGGTTGAGGCGTATATCAAGAACAACGGCGGCAGCGGCAGCACGGGCAGCAGCTACACCATCGGCTCTACCGGCTCGACGGTCACCTACATCCAGACCGCGCTGACGGCGCTGGAATACTACGACAGACAGATCACCGGCCACTACGGCAGGTACACGAAGGACGCGGTGCGCGCGTTCCAGCGCGACCACAACCTGACGGCGGATGGCGTTTGCGGCGCGGCGACGCTCGCGGCGATTCAGAAGGCATATTCCGGTTCGAGCAGCGCGACCACGACGTATAACGCGACGGTCTACAAGCTCGATTGGAGCTATATGAAGTCCAACGCGACGGCGCTGGGCATCGCCAGAGGCGCATCCATCAAGCTGACGGATCTGACCACCGGCAAGTCGCTGAACATCCACGTTCAGTCCACCGGCAACCACATCGACGCCGAGCCGCTGACCTCTGCGGATACGACGACGCTGTGCGAAATCTACGGTGTATCCACGCCGAACGCCATCAGCTACAAGCGCCGCCCGATGATGATTACGACGAGCGCGGGTCAGTTCCTCTGCTCGATCTACGGTCAGCCGCACGGCGCGCAGGATATCACCAACAACGGCTATGAAGGCCAGTTCTGCCTGCACTTCGTCAATTCCAAGACGCACGGCACGAACCGCGTGGATGGAGATCATCAGAACGCGATCAACACGGCGGAAACGCTGGTGAAGGCCGTCAAGGTGAACGGCGTGAATGTGGTCGTTCAGACGACGTTCAAGTAAGCCGAATAACGAAGCCCCCCCAATCCCCTCTTTTGCAGGAGCGGCGCTGAAAATGCGCCGCTCCTGTCGGTTTTTTGGAGAAAAAGATGAATACGTATTTACAATACGTGCAAATGCTGGTATAATCGAATTGTTCGGAGGTGGAGCGTATGCCGATGAAAGCGCAGGAGGCGATACGGCGGCTGAAAAGAGAAGGCTGGATTGAAGTTCGCCAAACCGGTTCACATAAACAGTTTGTAAAGAATGGAAAACGAATGACCGTGCCCGATCATCGAGGGGATTTATCGCCCGGTGTAGAGAAAAACATTAAACAGATGGCCGGATGGATATAATGTTTCCGAAGGAGTGAGCAGCATGAAAAGACCCAGCGAATACACCTTTGCGGCGGTGTTCGAAAAAGAAGCGGACGGCCGATACAGCGTCAGCTTTCCGCAGTTGGAAGGATGTTTTACGGAAGGGGACACCTTTGAGGATGCGCGCCGGATGGCCGTGGATGCAATGAGCCTGCACCTGTACGGCATGGAACAGGATGGGGAAACCATTCCGAAAGCCAATCTGGAGCTTCAGGCGGAGGGTGGCCTCGTTGTGCCGATTACGGCATGGATGACGCCGTTCAGAGATGAAATGGAGAACCGCGCGGTGAAAAAGACGCTGACCATTCCGGCGTGGCTTAACGACGCGGCGGAAAGGCATGGCGTGAATTACAGCCAGATTCTGCAAAGCGCGCTGAAGGATTATCTGGGCGTGTATCATCCTTGAATTTTGGCTTGACAATCCCCGCGTTTCTGACTATAATAAACCCGATATGCAAAGGCGATGACGTGCAAAGAGCCGAAGCGAATCATGCGGAAAGCGAGCCGGGGAGGGTGCAAGCCCGGTGCGCAGGCGATTCGGCAGCCCTGCAACGAGTTCCCGGCGAGGAGCCGGGCGTTTGACCTGCGTTACGGGTTGCAAGAGGGCGCGCTTGCCCGTTTGGGCGCGCGTCAACCGGAGTGGTACCGCGAATCAACGTCTGTTCGTCCCCGGACGGCAGGCGTTTTCATTTACCCAAAAAACGGGTATCACCTGAAATAAAGGAGAGAAACAACCATGAAGAAGATGACTTCCGGCGAATTGCGCAGCATGTGGCTCAATTTCTTCAAGAGCAAGGGTCATGCCGTGATTCCCAGCGCCTCCGTGATTCCGGAGAACGACCCGACCGTTCTGTTCACCACCGCGGGCATGCATCCGCTCGTCCCGTATCTGCTGGGCAGCAAGCACCCGGCCGGCACCCGCCTGACCGACGTGCAGAAGTGCATCCGCACCGGCGATATCGACGAGGTGGGCGATGCGTCCCACCTGACGTTCTTCGAGATGCTGGGCAACTGGTCGCTGGGCGATTATTTCAAGAAGGAAATGATCGCCTGGAGCTGGGAGTTCCTGACCAGCCCGGAGTACCTCGGCCTTGACAAGGACAAGCTGGCGTTCACCGTCTTCGAGGGCGAGGGCGACATCCCGCGCGACGAGGAAGCCGCCAACTATTGGATGGAAAACGGCGTGAAGAAGGAGAATATCTACTTCCTCCCGCGCGAGCATAACTGGTGGGGCCCGGCGGGTCAGACCGGCCCCTGCGGCCCGGACACCGAGATGTTCATCATCAAGGATCAGCCGCCGTGCGGCCCGAACTGCTCCCCGGCGTGCTCCTGCGGCCGCTTCCTGGAGATCTGGAACGACGTGTTCATGCAGTATAACAAGACCGCCGACGGCCAGTATGTGCCGATGGCGAAGAAGAACGTCGATACCGGCATGGGTCTGGAGCGCACGGTCTGCACCCTCAACGGCTGCAAGACGGTTTACGAGACGGACGCTTTCACCGGCATCATCGCCAAGATTTCCGAGCTGTCCGGCAAGCACTATGACGACGACGAGGCGACGACCCGCGCGTTCCGCATCGTGGCCGACCACCTGCGCACCTCGACCTTCATCATGGGCGACCCGCGCGGCGTCAGCCCGAGCAACGTCGATCAGGGCTATGTGCTGCGCCGCCTGATCCGCCGCGCCGTGCGCTTTGGCATGGAGCTGGGCATGCAGGAGGGCTTCACCGCCGAGATCGGCAAGGTGGTCATCGACCAGTATGCCGAGGTCTATCCGGAACTCAAGCAGAACGAGGCGTTTGTGCTGGAGCAGTTCAAGCTGGAGGAGACCCGCTTTGCCCGCACGCTGCGTCAGGGCGAGCGCGAGTTCGAGAAGGCCGTTTCCCGCATGGGCGAGAGCAAGGTCATCGACGGCATGGTGGCCTTCAACCTGTACGCGACCTACGGCTTCCCGATTGAGATGACCCGCGAGCTGGCGAAGGAGAACGGCCTGACCGTGGACGAGGCGGGCTTTGAAAAGCACTTCGCCGAGCACCAGAAGAGCAGCCACGCGGGCGCTGAGCAGCGCTTCAAGGGCGGTCTGGCGGACAGCAGCGCCCAGAGCGCGCGCCTGCATACCGCGACCCACCTGCTCCACGCGGCGCTGCGCCGTGTGCTGGGCGACGAGGTCGCGCAGAAGGGCTCCAACATCACGCCGGAGCGCCTGCGTTTCGACTTCTCCTTTGGCCGCAAGGTGACCAAGGATGAGCTGGCGCAGGTGGAGGCGCTGGTCAACGAGTGGATCAAGGCGGATGTGCCGGTTGTGATGACCGAAACGACCGTCGAGGAAGCGAAGAAGGAAGGCGCGATCGGCCTGTTCGAGAGCAAGTACGGCGAGCGCGTCCGCATGTACACCATGGGCGAGTATTCCAAGGAAATCTGCGGCGGCCCGCACGCGAGCCATACCGGCGAGCTGGTCAGCTTTAAGATTCAGAAGGAAGAATCCTCCTCCGCCGGCGTGCGCCGCATCAAGGCGGTCATCGGCGCGAAGCCGGAAGACTGAGCGGCCTGAACGCCTTTCGCCGCAAGGCGGGCTTGATTTCCGTATATAATACTAATTCTTGTTAAAATGGCTTAATCCGCGCACCATCTTTTTCGCTCTGACTTTGCCTCGTTCCGTTCAACGTACCTCCAGTACGCCTCACTTCACTTGGCTTCGTCAGAACAAAAAATCTGATGCGCTCTGTTAAGCATTTTAACTGCGAATTAGTATAAGCCAAACGGCGCTTTCCCGAGCAAAATCGGGAAAGCGCCGTTTTAGAATGTGGCATAAAACGAAAGGCGCAGGAAACGCAGGTTCCCGCTTATACCTTTTCAAACGCGATTCGTTCCGCGCCGCTGGCGATGTGAATGACGCCGCAGCGGGTGAAGCCGTTTTTCAAAATGACATGCTGCATGATCGCGTTGTCGCGGTGGGTGTCGATGCGCAGGTGCGGGGTCGTCTGTTCGCAATAGGCGACGATCCGGCTGAGCAGGCCGTGGATCTGCCCGTCGCTGGCGACGGCGTGAATCGTGCCGTAGGGCGCGTCGGAAAGCCACGCGCCCTGCTCGATGACGCGATAGGTCGGGTCTTCGCCGAGGATGAACGCGAAAACGCCGTGGATTTCGCCTTCCTCGCGCAGGACGTACAATTCGCGGGCGTCGATGTGCGCGACGATGTCCGCCTCGGTCGGGCGGGTTTGACCCCATTGGCTGGGGTTGCCGTTTTGCGCCATGAAGGCGCGGGCGTGGGCGTAAAGGGCGAGAATCCGCGGCAGATCGGCGGCAGTGGCAAGTGTAATCATGGCAAAACGCTCCTTGTGCAATGCGACTTCTATGATAAGCGAAAAACAAAACGTCAGTGCTCCGAACCGTAAAATCGGGAAGGGGAAAGGGGTTCACGGCGCGGCGCAGGAAAAGCCGAACGTCCGCCCCGCTTCGGCGCACGCGGCGCGGTTGAGGTGCATCATATAGACGCGGCCGCGCTTCTCCGCGGGGACGACCTGCGCAATCTGCCCGATGGGAAGGTGGATGTTGCCGGGGTAATCCACATCCGTGGAATCCATGTAGGCGCGTTCGAAATCCGGATGCGATTGGATAAACGCGGCGAGCGTTTCCGTCGTACAGGTATCCGACGAAAAGAACACGCCGCCGTTTTCGGTCTCAAAGATGAAGGAAAAGCAGCGCATCCCGTCGGAATGACGGGTTGGCACATAGCGGAAGGAGCGGAACGACGAGAAGCCCAAGGTGCCGCCGTCCTCCACAGGGGTGAAGGAGCTCTTCTGCACGCCGAACAGGCGAAGAAGCGTCGCGACGTCCGCGCGATAGGCCGCGTCCTCCGGGAGAACCAGCTTGGGGATGATGTGCAGCATATAGAAGCAGTAATGGCAGAGCGAACCGAGCGAACCGCAGTGGTCGCTGTGCAGATGCGAAAGGGCGACGGTGATATCCGTCACGCCGGAAAGCGCGCCGCGCCGCAGAAGATCGGCAAAGACGCTTTCGCCGCAGTCGAGCAGCAGCAGACGGCTGCCTTCGCGGAGATAGGCCGACGTGTTGCCCGCCTCGACGTAAAAGGCCGCGCCGTGCCCCAGAAAATGAAGCTCCATGAAATCAGCCTCCGATGATTGAAGAATAGCCCCATGATACCCCGGCGCGGCGGAAATGTCAAATGACAAATGAATGTAAAAAACACGAACAAAGCGCGAAAAAAAGAAATCAAAATACGGAAAGCCGATTGATTTTGCAGGCGCGATTCGGTATAATAAAGCACAGGTTTGAAACCACAACCGAACAGAAAAAGGAGCAATCGGATTATGAAGAAGATTTGTCTGCTGCTGACCTTTGTTTTCGTCATGCTGCTGGGCGTTTCCGCGCTGGCGGACATGGATGTGAAGGAGCTGACCGTTCAGTTCGTGCCGACCAACACCGAAACCGCTGATGCGACGACCGCGGAGTTTTCCGCGTACATGACCGAGCTGATGGGCGTTCCGGTGAAGATGACCGTCGCGACCAGCTACAATGCCATCGTCGAGGCCATGGAATCCGGCACGGTGGACGTGGGCATCATGCCGCCGGCGACCTATGCGCAGGCGCGCGAGATGGGCGTGGCGAAGGCCATCCTTTCCACGACGCTCAACGATTACGACGAGAACGAGCAGCTGATGCCGGGCGTGCCGGTTGGCAGCTTCAAGGCTGAGGTGCTCGTGCGCGCCGATTCCGGCATCACCGGCTATGAGGGTCTGGCGGGCAAGACGATTGCCTACCTCGGCGCTTCCAGCGCTTCCGGCTACATCTACCCGGTCGCCGAGATGAAGATGGCGGGCATTGACACCGATTCCTGCACGTGGGTGAACATCACCTCGATCCCGAGCGCGATTCTGGCCGTCATCAACGGTCAGGTGGACGCCTGCTTTGTGTTCGAGGGCGCGCGTTTCGTGTTCTCCAGCGCCGTGCTGGATGAGAACGGCAATCCGTATGATCTGTACAGCCTGCTCTCCGTCGCGAAGCTCTCCGACGGCGATATCCCCAACGACGCGATTGCGGTCAACACCCGCCTTTCCGACAACGACGCGCAGAGCGTGAAGGAAGCGTTCCTCAAGATGGCTTCCGACGAAAAGGGCCTTGAGATCATGGGCGCGTGGAACCACAGCGGCTATATCGAGGCGAACGAGGCCGATTACGATACCATCGCGCAGTACATCGAGCTGGCGACGGAGTAACCGCAAATTGAAAACGGCATAAAGAAGGGGTATTCTTTCCTCTGAACGGGGAAGGAATACCGCTTTCTGCTGTTTGAGAAAAAGCGCCGAACAACGAAAAAGACCAATCGGAAGCGAGTGGAAAACAACATGATTACGTTTGACCATGTATCTAAAACCTATCCAAACGGCGTGAAGGGGCTCGTCGATATCAATCTGACGATTCCGGATGGGGAATACGTCTCCATCATCGGTCTGTCCGGCGCGGGCAAGAGCACGCTGCTGCGCGCCATCAACCGTTTGAACGACGTGACCGAGGGCGTCGTCTCGATTGACGGGCAATCGATTACCGGAGCGAATAAGCGCGAATTAAAGCGGATTCGCCGTAAGATTGGTTTGATCTCCCAGCAGTTCAATCTGGTCAAGCGCCTGACCGTCCAGAAGAATGTGCTTTCCGGCAAGCTGGGGTATTATTCCACCTTCAAGAGCGTGTTCGGCCTGTTTTCAAGAGAGGATTATGCCCTTTGCCGGAGCGTGCTGGAAAAGGTGAATCTGGCGGACAAGGCGCACGATCGCTGCGACAACCTTTCCGGCGGCCAGCAGCAGCGCGTCTCGATTGCCAGAACGCTGTTTCAGGAGGCCAATATCATTTTGGCTGACGAGCCGGTGGCTTCGCTCGATCCGGTGACGTCGCAGGAAATCCTCACGGAGCTGAAGACCATCAACCGCACGATGGGCAAGACGGTCGTGGTCAACATTCATTCCATCGCGCTGGCTCGGCAGTTCTCCGACCGCATTATCGCCTTGCAGGATGGCAGGCTTGTCTTTGACGGCACACCGGCGGAACTGACCGATGACGTGCTGCGCATGGTCTACAAGGGGGATTCGTTCCTCAAGGAAGAGGCGCGCCATGAAAATTAAAGATACCGTTCATTTTGAGTGGTACAAGCATCTGTTCATCGCGCTGCTTCTGCTGGCGTTTTTGTATGCGAGCGTCGTCAGCACCGATGCGAATTTTGAGCAGTTGGCTGGAAACATCGGTCAGGTGGGCGTATTCCTCAAAAAGCTGGCCAATCCGCAGTTTTCCTATCTGCCCAAGCTGGTCGATCCGATGGTCAAGACGCTCAAAATGTCTGCGTTGGGCACCGCGCTGGGGATTCTGTTGGCGATTCCGTTTGCGTTTCTGGCGACGACCGTGGTGACGGACAACCGGATAATCACCGGCGTGTGCCGCTTCTTTCTGAACGTCATCCGCACGATTCCGAATCTGCTGCTTGCATCCCTGCTGGTGGCGATTGTGGGCATCGGCGAGGCGACGGGCGTGCTGACGATTGCGATTTTCACGTTCGGCATGGCGTCGCAGCTGATTTTTGAGTCCATTGAGACCATCGACCTAAGCCCGGTCGAGGCCGCGACGGCGGTTGGCGCCAATAAGCTCAAGGTTGCGGTTTGGGCGATCTGGCCGCAGATCACATCCAGCGTGGTCAGCTACACGTTTTATGCGTTTGAGCTGAATGTGCGCGCCTCCACGGTGCTGGGGTATGTCGGCGCGGGCGGCATCGGCGTGAAGCTCAACGAGGCGCTGGGGCTGTTCAAATACGAGCGGGTGTCGATCATCATCCTGTTTATTTTTGCGGTGGTTGTGTTGGTCGATGCGCTTTCCGAAGCGATTCGCAGGAGGCTGAAATGAAGATGAGGCTTTCTGATTCGTTCAAAAAATGGGCGATTGCTGCCGCGGCGGCCGCGCTGCTGGTTTGGTGCGCAGCGGATATCGACTGGAGCACGCTGAATTATTTTTCGTGGGGCACGTTCAAAGCGACAATCGCCAACCTCTGTAAGCCGGATTTCGCGGCGTTTTATACCGGGAGCTCGGAGGACATCTTCCACCTGATGCTGCTGACGGTGGGCATCGGTTTCTTTGGCACGACCATCGGCACGGTTCTGGCCGTTCCGTTTACGCTTTTGGCTTCCCGCAACCTGTGGAAAAACCCGGTCGTGCCGCGCGTGGGCAAATTTGTGCTCGACGTGCTGCGCGCGTTCCCGGAGCTGGTGTACGCGATCATTTTCATCAAGGTGGTCGGGCCGGGCGCGTTTGCGGGCGTGCTGGCCATCGGCGTACACCAGATCGGCATGTTGGGCAAGCTCTTCACCGAGGAGATGGAGCGCATGGATGAAACGCCGGTGGAAGCCTGCCACGCGGTCGGCGCGAACGGGGTGCAGACGATGTTTTATGCCCGTCTGCCGCAGCTCATGCCGATTTACGCCTCGCTGGTGCTCAACCACTTCGAAATCGCGGTGCGCAGCGCTTCGACGCTCGGCCTTGTCGGCGCGGGCGGCATCGGCGCGACGCTGATTTTCGCGATTCAGGCCTGCCGCTGGTCGCGCGTGGGCATCATCCTGCTGACGGTCATCGCGACGGTTTTCCTGCTGGATATGCTGACCGGCTGGGTGAGAAAGAAACTCCGATAAGGGAAATGGATCGAATATCCGCGCCGACTACGCTGAAAAACGTCGTCGGCGCGCGTTTTTTGGCGCACAAAAAAGGATTTTTTCGATCTCAAAGCGAACATTATATCTATTGCCCCTTTTTGGGCGTATATTTCACGATGAAGCGAGGAAGAAAAATGGTAACTCGTTCAGACAGACTGGATCATGTCCATTCCGATATCCGCGGCCCGCTGTATCAGGAGGCGCTGCGCATGGAATCCGAGGGCATCAACGTCCTCAAGCTCAATACGGGCAACCCCGGCCGGTTCGGCTTCAAGCTGCCCAACAGCGTGCGTCAGGCGCTGGCGCTGCATATCGACGAGGCCGTTCCATATTGCGATGTGCGCGGCATGGCGGCGGCGCGAAACGTCATCTGCACCTATCACATCGGGCGCGGGCTGCAGGGCATCATGCCCAACGACGTGTTCATCTGCAACGGCGTGAGCGAGGCGGCGAGCATGCTGCTCAACGCGCTGATCGGCACGGGCGACGAGATCCTGCTGCCGTCGCCGTGCTACTCCCTGTGGAGCAACAACGCCTACCTGTGCGGCGGCAGGCCGGTCTTCTATCGCTGCGACCCGGCGAACGAATGGAACCCGGATATCGAGGATATCCAGAGCAAAATCACCGACCGCACCAAGGCGATTCTGGTCATCAACCCGAACAACCCGACCGGCGCGGTTTACGGCAAGGAGGTGCTGCTGGCGATTGCGGAAATCGCGCGTCAGCATCATCTGGTGATCCTGGCGGATGAAATCTACGACCGTCTGGTGATGGACGGCCTGCGCCACGAATCCATCGGCGCGCTCGCGCCCGACCTACCCTGCGTGACGTTCAACGGCCTTTCCAAGAGCCACATCGTCTGCGGCTTCCGCTGCGGCTGGATGGTGTTCTCCGGCCCGAAGGGAGAGCTGGACGCGGTGAAGGACGGCGTGATGCAGCTCGCCTCCATGCGCCTGTGCGGCAACGCGCTGACGCAGTTGGTCATTCCCGCGGCGCTGGTGGACAGCGAGAGCACGCACGAGATGCTCGTGCCGGGCGGCCGCCTCTTTGAGCAGCGCAAGGCGACGCTCGAAGCGCTGGACAAGATCGACGGCGTGGATTATGTGACCAACCATGCGGCGTTCTACCTGTTCCCGCGGCTGGACAAGAGCAGGTTTGACTTTGAGGATGCGCACGACTTCGCGATGAAGTTCCTGCATGAGCAGCATGTGCTCGTCATCCCCGGCGGCGGGTTTGACTGGCACGAGGATCTGCGCTTCCGCATCGTCATGCTGCCCGAGCCGGAGACGCTCACCAAGGCGATGGGCGATATGGCGTATTTCCTCAAGCAGCATCGAATCTGATTCGGCACATCATTTGCGCATAGAAAAGGGACTGTCAGGGAAACTGACATTTCAAGAACAAAACTAAGTATTTTTGCCCGAAGGTTTCCAAAGGGCGATCGGAAAGCCCTTTGGTGGGGCGATGGGGCAAAGCCCCATACTTAGATAATGTTTCTTGAAATGTTCGGTTTGAAGCCTGACAGTCCCTTTTGGTGTAGCGTTTATTTCGTCGCCAGCAGGTCGCGGTAATACGCGGCCTTCTCTTCCTCGGTGCGCATGTTGGCGAGGTACATCATATCCGCCATGGCGCCGGAAAGCACCTTCGGGATGCGCTGCACCATCTTGATGCGGTCGCCGTATTTGGCCATGATCGCGGCATGATCCATCGCGAAATGCTTTCCGTCGCGGCGGCCGCAGAAGCAGCAATAGAAGTGCTCGCGGCCCTCGCTGCTGATGGTGCTGCGGTCATAGGCGACCATATCCGCCCAGATTTTATACACGTCGGTGGAGTTGGCGAAGTTGAACATATCCGCGCTGAAGCCGCCGGATGGGCGCATGTTGACCTCCAGACCGAGGATATCGCCCTTTTTGCCCAGCGCGGGCTGATCCGCGTTGAGCACGAAGAATTCCAGATGCACAAAGCGGCTCTTCACGCCGAAGGCGGCGACGGTGCGGCGGCCGACGTCGCGCATGGCGTCCGGCAGGGTCTTCTCGATGTAATAGCAGGAGTTGCCGTTGGTGTTGACGATATCCATGATGGAATCCATGGTGACGTTGCCGGTTTCGAACAGCGGTTCGCCCTTGGAATCGATGATCGCGTCATACGAGTGCACCGTGCCGTTGACGAATTCCTCCATGATGTAGACGGTTTCGTCCTTCGTGGCGAAGAAATAATTCAGCTCGTCGTCGCTGCTGAGCTTGTAGGTATGGGACGCGCCCACACCGTTATCCGGCTTGACGATGACGGGGTAGCCGACCTCGCGGACGAAATCCTTGCAGCCGGTGTAATCGCGCACGATGTGCCAGCGCGCGGTCTTGACGCCCGCCTTGGCGTAATTGGCCTTCATCGCGGATTTATACTTGACCGGCTGCATATCCTCGGTGTGGAAGCCGGTGGTGATATTGAAGGCGGTGCGCAGCATCGCGTCGCGCTCGAGCCAGTATTCGTTGTTGCTTTCCAGCCAGTCGATCTTGCCGTGCTTATAGGTCAGAAACGCGACGGCGCGGAAAACCTCGTCGTAATTTTCGAGCGAGGAAACCTTGTAATACTCGTTCAGCGAGCCGCGCAGCTCCGGCATGAGCTGGTCATACGGGCAATCGCCGATGCCGAGGACGTTCATGCCGTTCTTTTTCAGCTCGGCACAGAATTTCCAGTAGTTTGTCGGGAAATTCGGGGAGATAAAGATAAAGTTTTTCATGGAAACGCTCCTTTGGTCAGCTTGAAGATGATTGATGAATACAGATTTAAGCGGGTTGGCGTCATCCAACTCCTTCAGTCACGCCTTGCGGCGTGCCAGCTCCCTCAAGGAGGGAGCCTTTTTGGGCATTAAGAAGCGGTCATGCAAGGATAACGCCGCCTGTTTCGCGGAACGTTTGAAATCTGGCGGGTTCAAGGCGATGAAAAAAACGCCGAAGGTTGTCACAATGAAGCCGCGACGGAAGGAGTTTATCGTTTGCCGAGCAGGAAGGGCAGGTAATACTCGACCTGCTTATACCACCAGCCCCAGTCGTGATCGACGTCGTAGCCCCAGAAATCCACCCATGCGTGAATCCCCTTCGCGCCGAGCACGCCCTTGATGCGCGAGGTGCTCTCCTTGAGCACGTCCTCCCACGCGCCCTGACCGACGCAGAGGATGATTTTCCGCTCGTTGTACATGCGGATATACGGGTGATCCGGCGACATGCCGGAGAGGTAGTGATACGGCGAATTGCGGTAGACGAGGTCATCCATGTAATCGCCGAAGGAATCGAAGGAATCATACACGCCGGAGAGCGCCAGCACGCTGTCAAACAGATCCGGGCGGCGGAAGAAGAGGTTCGCCGCGTGCATCGCGCCCATCGAGCAGCCGAACGGCATGATCGGCATCTGGCACCAGTTGCGCTCGCCCGCAAGGTGGCGAATCTGCGGCACCATCTCATCGACGATGTAGTTGAACCAGCGCTCATGCTGTTCAATGCGCTGGCGCGGATCGCCGCCGTGATCGGCCCACGTTTCGTTGTCGATGGTATCGATGGAGAACACCATGATTTCGCCCGCGTCGATGTACGGGCGGAACACGTCGTCCATGTGGAAATTTTCGAAATCATAGAAACGCCCCGCCTGACAGGGGATGAACAGCACCGGCTTGCCGCGATGGCCGTAGACCTTGAACTCCATCTCGCGGTTCAGGTTGTAGGAATAGCCTTTGTAATAACGAACTTCCATGGGTTGATTCTCCTTATCCATTCGTGGGGGATACGCGCCCGCCGCGTTAAAACCCCAGACATTTCATAAAAACGGGAATCTGCCGCGCCCACGAGGCCTCGCTGTGGGTGCCGCCGGGGACGATGCGGAACGCGAGATCGACGCCCTTTTGCAGCAGCGCCGAGGAACAGGTGGTCAGCGCGGAGAGGTTGGATGCGTGGTTGGCCATTTCCTCTCCGCCGTAATCCATGTAGATCAGCGTATCGGGGAAGATTTCCGCCTGACGGATGAACCGCCGCGCTTTCGCGGGGGCGAGCCACAGGCTGGGGGACAGGCAGGCCGCCCGGCCGAAAACATCGTTGAACGCCGTGGCGGCGTACAGGCTCATCAGCCCGCCCATCGACGAACCGGCGATCAGCGTGTTCGCCCTGTCCGGCAGGGTGCGCAGGTTCGCGTCGATCATCGGCTTGAAATCGCGGATGAACCACTCCATCGTCGCGCGCCCGCGCCCGCGAATCCGCCCGAGGTTCGGGTCTTCGCAGGTGAAGGGGCAGTATTCCTCCAGACGGTTGTTGCCGACGGGGTTGCACTCGACCGCCGCGATAATCAACGGTGTGTCGGTCTTGTCCATATAATCGGCCATGCCCCAGGATTGGCCGTAGGTCGCGTCCTCGTCAAAGAAGACGTTGTGGCCGTCGAACATGTACATCACCGGGAAACGCGCGTCCGGCTGCTCGTCGTAACAGGCAGGCAGATAGAGATAGGCGCGGCGCGTCAGCTCCGGGCTGAGGTTGGGGATTTGAAGCGCCCACTTGTAGACCATGTAAAAAAGCCTCCGAAAGCATGAAAATCGGGATCATTCATAAAAGTATACGGCAGGCGCGCCGCCTTGTCAATTCGAATGGACGCCAAAATGTATGATACGGCTGGATTTTGGCAAGCCTACACAGGAAAAAGAACAGGCGTTTGCGCATATTCCGCGCACACCGCCGACGTTGACAGAACTTTTATGCCAGATTATAATGAAGCTATCGGATTTGGGGCGCGCGCTTGCGCGATTTTTAGGCGACCGCAAACGGGAGGACACCATGCCCAATATACAGGATTATGTGCTTTGGAGAGGCGATCTGCCGCTTGAGCGCGTGCCGCTGTGCGACGTGGACGCGCTGCTGCTGAGCTATCTGTCGTATATGCCCTACGATCACATCGCGGGGGATGCGTTTGACGAGGGGATTTCCCTGCGCGACGCGGCGCAGAAGCTGCTGGAGGTCAACGAACGGGATAAAACGCCGCTGGCGTACAACGTCAGGGAGGACCGCAAGCTGCTCGCCGCGCTGATGGAGAGCGCACGGTTTCGGGATATCCGCCTGGTCGGCTACGTCAACAAGGTCGATCCCGAGCAGGAAGAACAGTTTGCCGCTGTGACCTATCTGCTGGGCGAAGGACGGGCGTTTGTCGCCTTCCGCGGCACGGATAACACCGTCGTCGGCTGGAAGGAAGACTTCAACATGAGCTTTGAAACCGAGGTTCCGGCGCAGCGGGACGCGGTGGCCTATGCGCAGCATGTCGCCAAAGCCATTGATCTGCCGCTGATCGTCGGCGGCCATTCAAAGGGCGGCAATCTGGCGGCCTATGCGGGGATGTTTGTCGATGAGGCGACCCGCGCGCGAATTCAGACGGTCTATAATTTCGACGGGCCGGGCTTCAACGAGGCGACGATTTCCTCCGAGGAATTCGGCAAGGTGGATATGCGCATCCGCACGTTCGTGCCGCAATCCTCGATGATCGGCATTCTGATGTGGCACAGAGAGCCGTTCACCATCGTGCGCAGCAACGGCGTGGGCGTGTTTCAGCACGACGCATACACCTGGCAGATCATGGGCGGCGATTTCATCAAGCTCAGCGAGCGCACCGGGCACAGCCATTTCGCCGACGACACCATCAAGCGTTGGCTCGAGGAGCTGAAGCCCGACATGCGCAGGCAGGCCATCGACGGCATTTACGCCGTGCTCAGCGCGTCGAACGGCATGAACGTCAGCGATCTGTTCGAGGCGCGCAACACGATGAGCGTGCTCAAGGCGGCGGGCGCGATGGATGAAAAGACGCGGAGCGCGGTGCTGGAGGCATTCAGGCTGCTGGGCAGCTCGATGATCGGCGGCGTGCCCGCGTGGCTGGAGCGCACGGCCAGCAGCGTGGCGCAGAAAATGCCGTGGGAGCAGCGCAGGGAAGAAGCACGGGCAGAAGCCAAAATAGAAGCGAGAGCAGAAGCGAAAACAGAAGCAAAAACAGAAGCAAAAACAGAAGCGAGAGCAGAAACAAGATCGAAAACAAGATTGGAAGCGGAGGCCAAGGCGCGGGAAAACGCGCCCGAGCTTGCCAAATAAGCCGATTTGGCCTATAATAAAGCACAAACACGATCATCAGCCCGAAGAAGGGCGGAAAGAGGAACAGACCATGGAAAGAAAAAATGCGTGGGCGGCATATGCCGGGGACGACGGCAGGGTGGAAGCCTTTGCCAAGGCATACTGCGATTTCATCAACAACGGCAAAACGGAGCGCGAGTGCGTGGCCTACGGCGAGAAGCTGGCGAAGGCGCATGGCTTTGAGGATTTGAACGCGGTCGTTCGCTCGGGCAGAAAGCTGGAAGCGGGCGCGCGCGTCTATGCCAACTGGATGGGCAAGAGCTTCATGCTCTTCGTGCTGGGCGAGAAGCCGCTGGAGGAGGGCATGAATATCCTCGGCGCGCACATCGACTCCCCGCGCATCGACGTGAAGCAGAACCCGCTCTATGAGGATACCGATTTGGCGTATCTGGATACGCATTATTACGGCGGCATCAAGAAATACCAGTGGGTCGCCATCCCGCTGGCGCTGCACGGCGTGATCGTCCGGAAGACCGGCGAAAAGGTCATCATCAACATCGGCGAGGACGAAAACGACCCGGTGTTCTGCATCTCCGACCTGCTGGTGCACCTCGCGCAGGAGCAGATGACCAAGAATGCGAAAGAAGTGGTCGAGGGCGAGGCGCTCAACCTGATCGTCGGCGGCAGGCCGCTTGAGGGCGAGGAAAAGGACGCGGTGAAGGCCAACGTGCTCAAGCTGCTAGCGGATAAATACGGCGTGGAGGAAGAGGATTTCCTCTCCGCGGAGCTTGAGATCGTTCCGGCGGGCAAGGCGCGCGATATGGGCTTTGACCGCAGCATGATTCTGGCCTACGGCCACGACGACCGCGTCTGCGCGTATCCGTCGATGATGGCGGTGCTCGATTACGAGGGCACGCCGGAATACACCCTCTGCTGCATCGTCACCGATAAGGAGGAGATCGGCAGCGTCGGCGCGACGGGCATGGCTTCCCACTATCTGGAAAACACTGTCGCCGAGCTGTACGCCTGCACGGCGGATTACTGCGAGCTGGCCGTGCGCCGCTGCCTGCGCAACAGCCGCATGCTCTCCAGCGACGTGAGCGCGGGCTACGACCCGAATTTCGCCAGCGCGTTTGAAAAGAAGAACAGCGCGTTCCTCGGCCGCGGCATCTGCTTCAACAAGTTCACCGGCAGCCGCGGCAAGTCCGGCAGCAACGACGCGAACCCGGAATTTATGGCCAGCCTCCGAAAGATCATGGATGACGCGGGCGTGGCGTTCCAGACGGCGGAACTGGGCCGCGTCGATCTCGGCGGCGGCGGAACGATCGCCTACCTGTGCGCCAAGTACGGCATGAACGTGATCGACTCCGGTATTCCGGTGCTGAGCATGCACGCGCCGTATGAGGTCGTCAGCAAGGTCGATCTCTACGAGGGCTATCGCGGCTACTGCGCGTTCCTTCAGGGCGCCAAGCCGGTGGAATAAAACGCCTTCCGTCTGCCTTTTTAACTCCTTCCGTCTGCCTTCGGCAGCCAACCTTCGGCGTTTTTCATCGGCTGATTCCGCCACAGGCGGCGCCGATTTCAAACGTCCCTCTGAGAGGAAGTTCTTGTTTCTTGTATAGCTGCTTCTTACGCGCCAAAGGGAGCTCCCTCTTCGAGGGAGCTGTCAGCGAAGCTGACTGAGGGAGTTCGTCTCCGTTTTTACACGTATAAACAGTGTTTTGAATCGCAGCGTTGCGATTTACTCCTTCCGTCTGCCTTTCGGCAGCCACCTCCCTCGAAGAGGGAGGTCTTTTTCTATATACCCCTTTATATGCCCGGATGTCTGCCGAAAAGAGTTGTGCAATCGCCTTTTTATGGTATAATGGTTTCTGTATACGGATGGGAGAGCGATGCGTATGGAGCAAAGGAAAGAACAGAAGAAAGAACAAAGGGTTTATGCCGCCTTTGGCCGCGGCGCGCGCCGGGATTGGAAGCGCGCGGCGCGGAAGACCGTGTTCAGCCATTACTGGATGGCGATCATGGTCTGTCTGGTCGCGGCGTTTTTGGGCACGGAATTCACCGGCTCGCTGGAAAGCCTGCATTTCACCCGGCAGAAATGGGACGTGATTTCGAACTTCCTCGCGTCCTTCGGGCGGCCGGGCGCGGAGGCGAACAGCCGGGGCGTGTTTGCGATAGCCGTCAACAAGATTGCGGACGGTTCCCTTCATAACATTGTGAACAACACCATCATGTCGCTGGCCGGATCGAGCGAGTTCTGGCAGTCCTTCGGCATTGTGGTGAGCAGCCTGGTTTCGATGACGTATTGGGTGCTGGTCACCCACACGTTCGTCGTGATCCTGCGCCGCCTGTTTATGGAGATGCGCGTCTATGAGGAAGTGCCGCCGTATCGCGCGCTCTATCTGCACAGCGCGCGCTGCTGGGGGCGCACGTCGCTGGCGCTGCTGCGCGTGGCCGTCCAGCGGGGGCTTTGGTGGCTGACGATCATCGGCGGCGCAATCAAGACGTTTTCGTATTATCTCTGCGGCTTCATTCTGGCGGAAAACCCGACCATGAAGGGCGGGGACGCGATTGCGCTGTCCCGAAAGATGATGAACGGCCACAAGTGGGAGTGCTTCCTGTTGGAGCTTTCCTTCGTGCCGTGGCACCTTCTGAGCCTTGCGACGTTTGGCCTGAGCAGCCTGTTTTATTCCAGCGCGTACCTGAGCGCCGCGCGGTGCGAGTTTTACGCCGCCGTGCGCGCGCAGGTCAAGGCGGAGGGCGAGGCACAGGCGCTGCGCGACACCTATCTGTTTGAAAAGGCCGGCGAAAAGACGCTGCGCCGCGCCTACAACGATCTGGGCAGACCGGCGGAAAAGCTGCCCGCGCGCGTATACGGCAACAAGGTGACCCGCTTTTTCGGCGAATGTCTCGGCGTGACGCTGTTCGTCAACCCGCAGGACGTCGCGCGCGAAAAGATTCAGGATCGCGAATACCGCCTGCGCTATATGCGCCGCTGCGAGCAGGGGCTCTCCTATCCGATTCGGCTCAGCCCGCTGCTGCAATATGAGCACAAGGACCATGAACCGGCGCTGTTCACCCGCAAATACCCGGTGACGACGCTGGTGCTGCTGTTCTTCCTGTTTTCGATCATCGGCTGGTGCTGGGAGGTCGTGCTGCATCTGCTTTCGGAGGGCACGTTCGTCAACCGCGGCGTGCTCCACGGGCCGTGGCTGCCGATTTACGGCACGGGCGGCGTGCTGGTGCTGCTGACGCTCTACAAGCTGCGCGACAAGCCGTGGCTTGAATTTTGGGCGACGGTGGTCGTCTGCGGCGTGGTCGAATACTTCACCGCGTATTATCTGGAAACCGTGTACGACCGCCGCTGGTGGGATTACGCGGGCTATTTCCTCAACCTGCACGGGCGCATCTGCGCGGAGGGGCTGCTGGTCTTCGGTCTGGGCGGCATGGCGGTTGTCTACGGCGTTGCGCCGCTGTTTGACAACCTGCTGCACAAAGTCAGGCGCAGCGTGCTGATCGGGCTGTGCGCCGCGCTGATCGCGCTGTTCTGCGTCGATCAGGCGTATTCTCATTTTCATCCCAACGAGGGCGAGGGCATCACGGACGAGGTGGTTTACAAGACGGACGACGCTCGGATTCGCCTTGACAAGGAGGCTTTCGTTTAATGCGAATCAGCTCGTTTTTCGTGCTGGCGGGCTATCTGGCGGCCAACGCCTACGTAGCCGCGCGCACGTCCATCTTTCTGCATCGCAATCTGCCCGAGCGCGTGGCGAAGCTGATTTCGCTGCTGACGGCGGGCGTGTATTCCGTCTTCGCGATGGGGATGCCGCTGGCGCACATTCTGCCGGAGGGGATGGCCAGAAAGCTGATTCTGCGCGTGTCCTTCGGGTTTTACGGCATATTCATCTATCTGTTTTCGGCTTACGTCATCATCGAGGTGCTGGCGCGGCTTTCCAAGCGGTTTCACCGGACGGAAAGGCTCACCGCGCGGAAGGGAAACCCCAAGCTGATCTTCGGCGGCGCGGTATGGTTCGGCATCATCCTGACCTGCCTGATGGGGATTCACCACGCATCCGAGCTGACGGTGAAGCATTACGCTGTGCAGACCGATAAGGACGGCGGCGGGCGCGACAGCCTGCGCGTGGTGCTGATTGCGGATCTGCATCTGGGCTACAGCGTCGGCGCGGAGCGCATCGCCGACATGGTGGAAAAGGTCAACGCGCAGGATGCGGATATCATCCTCGTCGCGGGCGATATTTTTGACAACACGGTGGAAGGCATCGACGACCCGGAGGCCGTGAAGGCCTCGCTGCGGGCGATGAAAAGCAGGCTGGGCGTGTACGCCTGCTGGGGCAACCACGACGTATCCGAGCGCCTGTTCAGCGGGTTCAGCACCAAGCGGCTGGAAAACACGCTGCGCGGCGAGGAGATGGAGCAGTTCGTCCGCGAAAGCGGCATGACGATGCTGGCGGACGAGGTGCGGCTGATCGACGACAGCTTTTACGTCATCGGCCGCAAGGATTACGAAAACGCGGGCGACGGCACAGCGCGGCGCAAGAGCCTCGGCGAGCTGATGGCGGGAATCGACACGGACAAGCTGGTGATTTCGCTGGAGCACGAGCCGCGCTTTCTGCGGCAGAACGCCGACGCGGGCGTGGACGTGATGCTCTGCGGCCACACGCACGACGGCCAATTCTTTCCGCTGAATATCGCGATCCGCACCGCGTGGGAAAACCCGGCGGGCTTGAAGACGGTGGGGCGCATGACCAGCGTGGTCACGTCCGGCGTGGGCGTTTACGGCCCGGATATGCGCATCGGCACGGACGCGGATATCTCGGTGGTGGACATTCAATTTGCACCATAAAAGAAAAGGAGATATACAAACATGAAACTGATTCAGGGTGGATTGGTCAAGACGATCACGGGCGGCGACATCGAAAACGGACAGATTCTCATCGACGGCGGCAAGATCGTCGCGGTGGGGCAGAACCTCGACGTTCCGGCGGGGACGGAGATCATCGACGCGGCGGGCTGTATCGTCACACCGGGCTTTGTCGATGCGCACTGCCACATCGGCATGCACGAGGAGGCGAGCCGCTGGGAGGGCAACGACACGAACGAGTATTCCGGCCCGGTTACGCCGGAAATCCGCGCCATCGACGGCATCAACCCGCGGGACGAAGCATTCGGCAACGCGATTGGCGGCGGCGTGACGACGGCGGTGACCGGCCCCGGCTCGGCGAACGTGCTGGGCGGCACGTTTGTGGCGATGAAGCTGTACGGCGACTGCGTGGACGACATGATTCTCAAATACCCGGCGGCGATGAAGATTGCGTTCGGCGAGAACCCCAAGGGCGTTTACGGCCAGAACGGCCACAAGATGCCGGTTACGCGCATGGCCGTCGCGGCGACGCTGCGCGAGACGCTCTTCAAGGCGCAGCGCTACGCGAAGGAGATTGAGGAGGCCGAGAAGGACGCGACCAAGACGCGCCCGTTCGACATGAAGCTGGAAGCGCTGCTGCCGGTTCTCCGCAAGGAGATTCCGCTCAAGGCGCACGCCCACCGCGCGGACGACATCCTGACGGCGATCCGCATCGCGAAGGAATTTGACGTGGATATTACGCTGGATCACGTGACGGAAGGCCACCTGATCGTCCGGCATCTGGTCAAGGCGGGCAAGCCGGTGCTGGTCGGCCCGTCGTTCGGCTCGAAATCCAAGCAGGAGCTGCGGGAAAAGAGCTTCGCGACGGCGGGGATTCTGGATGACGCGGGGCTGGAGGTCTGCATCATCACGGATGCGCCGGTCATCCCGCTGTACTATCTGCCGCTGTGCGCGGGTCTGGCGGTGAAGGCGGGCATGAAGGAGGAATCCGCGTGGCGCGCGATTACCATCAATCCGGCGCATGTCGCGGGGATCGACGGGCGCGTCGGCTCGATTGAGGCCGGCAAGGACGCGGATATCGCGATCTTTGAGGGCAACCCGCTGCGCGACATTCAGTGCCGCACGAAGGCTGTCTTTGTGAACGGCGAAGAGGTGCTCTCCCAAATTCAGACGCGTGTGTGAGGCAAAGGAGGCGCGGGCGGTGGACAAGCGATATCCCGATCTGGCGCTGCTCGCGCAGCCTGCGCGCCGGGCGATTTGCTGCCTGGCGGTTGAAGGCGGGGGCGAAAAAATCGAAGGGCTTCTGAACAGGAAGCCTTTTTCGCGTTATGCCGAAAACGAGCTGACCGTCCTGCTCTATGACGAGGCGCAGAGCGAGGCGTGGCGCGCGGAAATCGAGCGGATTCTGGCGGAAAGCGGACTGTGCGCGGGGCTGAGCGGGCCGTTTGCGCTGGCGGCGTCGGCGCGGGGCTGCTTCCCCAAGGCGCGCATCGCGCTGGAAACGGGCAAGGCCGTCGATCCGGGGCGCGCGCTCTACGACATGGGCACGTACAGCGAGGCGGCGCTCCTGCGCGCGGCTCGGACGGCGCTCGAGGCGCAGGGCTTCCGCGCGTCGGATTTTGGCGACGCGGCAATCGAGGCGCTTGCGCGGCTGGACGAGCGGGAGGATGCGCAGTATATCCGCAGCCTGCGCGCGTATTTGAGCGACGGGCTGAATCTGCGGCGCGCGGCGGAGCGGCTGGGCGTTCACCGCAACACGCTGGCCTACCGCATGCGCCGAATCGAGGCGCGCTTTGCCCTCGACCTGAGCGACATGAACACCTGCTTTGAGCTGCTCTTTTCGCTCTGGCTGAAGGAGGGGCTGGGCGGCCGCGCCGACGACGAGCCGACGGCGGCGTTTGATCGGGACGCGGCACGCGCGGCGCTCTGGCGGTTTGCGGAGCGCGCGGGGAACGCGGCGCGGACGGAGGAACGCTTTTCGCTGGCGCTCGCCGCCGTTGCGGCGGGCAGCCTGAGCGACGCGCGGCGCGCAGAATTGACGCTGGCGCTGAGCGCGCTGCCGCAAAAGCCGGTGACGGCGTTTGACGATGAAACGCTGTTTTTCGCGCTTCCGCCGGAGGAGATCGGTGCGTTCGCGGAGGCGGCGAGGCCGCTTTGCGAGGCGGCGCGCGCGGGCATGGCCGTTTCGCAGACGTTCGCGCTGGACAGGCTGTCGGCGCAGATTCGGCTCTGCCGGTTTGCGCTGCTGGCGGCGGGCACGCAGACGGTATTCATGCGGGAAATCGGCTCGACGCTGTTTTTCACGGCGCTGGAGCGCCGGGCGTCGCTCGCGCCGTATCTGTGCGAAGACGTCATTCGCGTGATGGATGAGGACGCGACGCGCGGCTCGGCGCTCTCGCGTTCGCTCTACGCCTATCTGCTCAACTTCATGGATTTGAAAAAGGCCGCGCAGCAGCTCGGCATCCACCGCAACACGCTGGAATATCAGGTGCGCAAAATGAACGCCGTCATCGGCGGGCAGCCGGACGAACAAAAGCGGTTTATGATGATGTGCACGTATAAAATGCTGGCGCTGCCGGACGCGGGCGTGCCGGAACTGTAAAATCTTACAAATGCGCGGACGCGAAAAAAGGCCGAATGATCGAAAAAATCGAAAAAAAATTCACAAAACGCCTTGCGTGCGCCGTATGAATGTGATATACTTCCATCAGCACAAAAAAAGCGATTTGTAAAAAATTACAAAAAACAAACGGAGTCGGGAGGATTCAAGAATGGCTAAAATCGGTTCAATGGAGCTGATTGTCATCCTGATTGTCGCCATGCTCGCCATCGGCCCGGAGCGCATGCCCAAGGCGGCGCGCACGCTGGGCAAGGCGGTCGGCTCGTTCAAAAAATACATGAACGACGCGACGAGCGACCTGCGCGAGGCCAGCGAGGAATTCCGCGAGGTCACCGATGAAATCGCGGACGCACAAAAGACCGTGCGCAAGGCCTTCAAGGACGCGGACGACGAAATCAGCAAAACACGGGGCGAGGCGGAGGAAAAGCTGAACCCCAAGAAGAAAAAGAAAAAGCCCGCCGCGCCGGAAACGGACGAGACGGACGAGGAACCCAAGCCGCCGAAGGACGAAGCGAAGGCGGAGGCGGCCGAGCCGCAGGGCGAAGAAGAAACCGAAGCGCAGCCGGAGGCGGCCGCGGAAAAACACGATGAAGCAAAGGACGAGCAGCAGAGCGCTGCCGCCGAATAAAGGAGGAACTTTTTCATGGGTAAGATTGGAACGACCGAACTGCTGGTTGTGCTTGCGATTGTGCTGGTTATCTTTGGGCCGAAGGCGCTGCCGAAGCTGGGGCGCTCGCTGGGCAAGACGCTGGGCAGCTTCCGCAAGGGCATGAACGACAGCGCGGACGACGATGACGACGACGAGGAAGAGGTCGTCGTGAAGAAAAAGAAGAAAAAGCCCGTCGCCAAGAAGGCGGACGACGAAGAGGACGAGGAAGAAGAGGACGCCTGATTCAAAACAGGATACCGATGCTTCTCTCCGAGTGGAGGGAAGCATATCTTCTGCAAAAAACGAAACGGACGGTGAAAAGAGATGAGCACACAAAAGGGCAACGAGCAGGCCAATATGTCGCTGGTGGGGCATCTGCGGGAGATTCGCAACCGCATTGCGCTGAGCGTGGTTGCGCTGCTGGCGGCGTTTGTCATCTGCTTTGCCATCATCAAGCCGCTGGCCAACGCCATGCTGCAAATGGGGCTGGACGCGGGGTTCCAATACGTGTATCTGTCCCCGTCGGAGCTGCTCACCTCGTATTTTAAGCTGGCGCTCGTGCTGGCGGTCGTGGTGGTTTCGCCGCTGCTGATTTTCCAGATTTGGGGCTTTGTCGCCCCGGCGCTGACCAAAAAGGAAAAGCGGGCGATACGGCCTGCGCTGCTGGGCGGATTTTTCTTTTTCTGCCTCGGCGCGCTGTTCAGCTACATGGTCGCCCTGCCGTTTATGATTCAGTTCCTGGTCAATTTCAGCACGTCGGATTTCATTCACTCGGCGATTTCCGTGGCCAGCTATCTGGATTTTATGATCGGCATGCTGCTGACCTTCGGCGTTGTGTTTGAAGAGCCGATGCTCGCCTTTGTGCTGACCAAGCTGGGCATTTTGACCCCGGATATCCTGCGCAAGGTGCGCCGATACGCCATTCCGCTGATCTTTGTCATCGCGGCCGTCATCACGCCGCCGGACGTCGTTTCGCAGTTCATGGTCGCCGTGCCGATGATCGGCCTGTACGAGCTGAGCATCCTCATTTCCTGCGTCATCTATAAGAAGAAGCAGAACGAAGACGACGATGAGGATGAAGACGAGGACGACGACGAATACGACGAGGATGACGACGACGAGGACGAATAAGCGACGCTTCAAGGGAGCTGCCGAGCAGGCGGCTCTCTTTTTTTGATGCGCATAGGAAATCGCGCAAAGCCGCCCGCTTACAGCCGGTACGCCGTCATCGCCCGGAAACGGTTGCTCATGGTGGTGTAGAGCGCCTGCGCGTAGGGCGTGAGCGGCATATCCTTCGGGTGCGCCATGTACAGCGGCGTGTAAACCGCGTCGCTCAGGCGATAGTGCGCGAGCTGCTGCATGGCGGGCGTGTCGCTCAGCAGGGTGATGAACGGGCAGAGCATGACCAGCGAACAGGCGGCGCACACGCGCTTGGCGCATTGGGAATCATCCGTGCGGAGGGCGACGAAGGGGGAGAGCGCCGCGCGGGCGAGCAGCTCGCTATACTCGCGGGCGAAGGGGAGATTTTCGGCGGGAAGCACGAATTTTTCCCCCTCGCAGGCGCTCAGGCTGACGGTTGAGCCGGATGGGATGCGCTGCGCCAGCGCGGTTTTCCGCCCGGCAGCGAGGATGACCTCGTCCGACGCGATGAGCTGATAATCGAGCTTTTCATTTTCGGCCTCGCCGAAGAGCAGCGCCATATCCAGCTCGCCGCCGAGCAGACCGGCTTCCAGCGCGTCGTTCCGCGCGGAGACGGCTTGCAGGCGCACGTCGGGATAGGCGCTTTGAAACTCGGGGAGCACCTGCGGCAGAAGCTCGTCGGCGCGCTGCATGGGCAGGCCGAGGCGCAGAAGCCCGGTCTGCCGACCGGAAAGCGCGGCGAGGGATTCGTTCATCTGCGCCTCGATTTGCAGAAAGCGGCGCGCGGACTGCACGTAGATCTGCCCGGCGGGCGTGAGCGAAACGGGCGTGGTGCTCCGCTCGAAGATGGGCTGGCCGAGCTGCTGCTCGATCTGCCGAATCTGCTGGGAGAGCGTCGGCTGGGTGACAAAGAGCGATTTTGCCGCGGCGGTGAAGCTGCCTTCGCGGACAACGGCGAGCACGAGCTGAGCGTGGCGTGTATTCATGGCTGATTCCCTCTTTGCGATTTGTTGTCGGGCGCGCCCAAAGCGCCGATATCCCTATTTTAAGAAAAATCGGCGAAAATGTAAACCATAAAAATCGGGTGATTTCGCGCAATTTCCGAAACATAAAAAAAGAAGAAAAAAGGCTTTTCCGCCGCCGCGGTATGGGTGTATAATAAGCACACAACTGAAAGACGGAGGGATTTGCGATGCAGGTTACGGAAAAAATCGCCGCGTTTCGGGCGCGGATGAAGGATGAAAACTTTGCCGCGGTCATCGTGCCGACGGCGGACAGCCATGCTTCGGAATACATTGCCGATTATTTCAAAACTCGCCAGTGGCTTTCCGGCTTCACCGGTTCGGCGGGCACGCTGGTCGTGGGGGAAAAAGAGGCGGCGCTGTTTGTGGACGGCCGCTACTTCATTCAGGCGGAGCGGCAGATTGCCGGGAGCGGCATCACGCTGATGCGCATGGGCACGGCGGGCACGCCGAAGCTGGAGGAATACCTCGCCGCGCTGCTGCATGAAAACGACGCGCTGGGCGTGGATTTCGGCGTGGTCAGCGAGAAATTCGCGGAGAATATGCGCGAGACGGCCGCGAAATGCGGCGCGCTGCTGCGCGATACGGGCGACTGGTTCGGCGACCTCTGGAAGGATCGCCCGCCGATGCCGCAGGAAAAGGCGTTCATCCTCGATGAGCAATACGCCGGTCAGAGCGTGCAGAGCAAGGTGAGCGCGATCCGCAAGGCGATGGCCGAGCGCGGCGCGCAGCTCCATGTGCTCAACGTGCTGGATGACATCGCGTGGGTGCTCAACGTGCGCGGCGGCGACGTGCTCAACACGCCGGTGGTGATGAGCTATCTGGTCATCGGGCAGAAGCACGTGAACTGGTTCGTCGATGAAACCAAGGTGGACGACGCCATGCGCAAAACGCTCGCGGACGAGGGCGTGAACGTGCGCGGCTATGACGAGATCATCCCGGCGCTGAAGGGGCTTGAGCCGGATGTGAAGGTGCTGGCGGACGCGAGCAAGCTGACCGCCGCGCTGATGAACGCGCTGGAAAAGGCCGAAATCATCCGCGCGGAAAACCCATCCACGATGATGAAGGCCGTCAAGAACGACGTGGAGCTGGATAACCTGCGCAAGGCGCACGTGAAGGACGGCGTGGCGGTTACGCGGCTGATGTACTGGCTCAAGCAGAACGTCGGCAAAATCCCGATGACGGAAATCAGCGTCAGCGACAAGCTGCTGGCGCTCCGTCAGGCGCAGGAGCACTTCATCTCCCCGAGCTTCAACACGATCTGCGCCTATCGCGCCAATGCCGCGATGATGCATTACAGCGCCACGCCGGAGAGCGACGCGAAGCTCGAGCCGCGCGACCTGTTGCTCATCGACTCCGGCGGCCAGTATCTGGAGGGGACGACGGATATCACCCGCACCTTCGCGCTCGGCCCGGTGACGGACGAGCAGAAGAAGCATTTCACCGCCGTTCTGTGCAGCATGCTGAATCTGGCGAACGCCAAGTTTTTGCAGGGCATGACGGGCATCGGTCTGGATATCCTCGCGCGCGGCCCGATCTGGGATATGGGCATCGACTATCGCTGCGGCACGGGTCACGGCGTGAGCTACCTGATGAGCGTGCACGAAGGCCCCAACAGCTTCCGCTGGCATAAATCCCCGACGCGCGCAGAGGACACCGTGCAGGAGCCGGGCATGGTCACCACGGACGAGCCGGGCGTGTACATCGAGGGCAGCCACGGCATCCGCACGGAGAACGAGCTGGTCTGCCGCAAGCTGGAGGAAAACGAGTACGGCCAGTTCCTCGGGTTTGAAACCATCACCTGCGCGCCGATCGATCTGGACGCGGTGATTCCCGAGCAGATGAGCCCGCGCCAGCGCGGCTGGCTGAACGATTATCATGCCTTTGTGCGGGAGACGCTCCTGCCGCTGATGCATGACGACGACGAGCGCGCGTGGCTCGGACACGCGACCCGCGCCATTTAACCGAATTAACCGAATTTTCAGGAAGCGCCCAAATCAGGTCTAGCATTTTGGGCGCTTTTCCTGTATAATAAATGCAAGAATGTATCTCCGCTCAGCCGGGGTTGCACTTCCATAGACCGAACATGGAGGGATAAATGTATGAAACTGATTGTTGCGATTGTTCAGGATGAAGATGCGGGTCGTTTGGTTTCCGCGCTGATGGATAAGGGCTTCGGCGTGACGAAGCTGGCGACGACGGGCGGCTTTCTGCGCGCGGGCAACACCACGCTCATCAGCGGCGTGGAGGACGATCAGCTCCAGGACGCGCTCAGCGTGATCGAAAAGATCTGCAAGAGCCGCGAGCAGATCACCGCGTCCACCACGCCGATGGGCGGCGCGGGCGGCGTCTATGTGCCGTACCCGATCCGCGTGACGGTCGGCGGCGCGACGGTGTTCGTGCTGGAGGTCAGCCAGTTCCTCAAGGTGTAACATGATTGCCTTTGCGGATCTTGCGGGGCAGTCTGCGCTCATCGGCCAACTGCAAAGCGATTTTGCGCGGGGGCGCTATGTCCATGCCTACCTGCTCACGGGGCCGGGCGGCACGGGCAAGCGCTCTGCCGCGCAGCTTTGCGCTATGGCCGCGCTCTGCCGGGGGGAGAAGAAGCCCTGCGGGGCGTGCGGCCCGTGTCGGCGCGTGCTCTCCGGCACGCACCCGGACGTGCATACCGTTGTGCCGGAAAAGGGCAAGCAGATCATCGGCGTCGGCGTGATGCGCGAGGTGCTGGATACCGTTTCGGTCAAGAGCTTTGAGGATGGCGCGAAGGTCATCCTCATCCCGCAGGCCGAACGGATGAACGCCGCCGCGCAGAACTGCCTGCTGAAAACGCTCGAAGAGCCGCCGGAGCGGACGGTCTTCTTTTTGATCACCGATCAGCCTGCGGCGCTGCTGCCGACCATCGTTTCCCGCTGCCGCGTCGTGCGGTTTCATCCGCTGACGGAGGAGGCCTGCGCCGCGCGCCTGATCGCGCTCGGCCAGCCGCCGGAGACGGCGAAGAAAAAGGCGCGTATGGCGGAAGGCTGCGTCGGCCGCGCGCTGGCAATCGACGACGGGCAGCTCGAATTGCGCATGGCGCTGACGCGCGATGTATTTTCTGTTCACCGTCCGGCGGATGTGCCGGGGGTGGTGAATCTCTACAAGGAGGATAAGGAGCGGCAGAAGCTCGTGCTGGATACGCTGGAAATCGCGCTGCGCGATATTCTGGTGCAGCAGGCGGGCGGCGCGCCCGTCGCGGGCGCGGGCTATGCGCGCGAGGCGGAGGCTTATGCCCGGCGGACGCCGCTTTCCGGCGGTCTGGCGCTGATGGATACGCTGCGGCGCGCGCGGGTGATGCTCGCCGGAAACGTCGCGTTTGCCTCGGCGTTTGAAACCATCCTTCTTCAAATATCGGAGGAATATGCCAAATGGCCATGGTAATCAGGGTGCGCTTCAAGCGCGCCGCCAAACTATACGACTTTGACCCCAACGGGCTGGAGCTGCACAACGGCATGAGCGTTGTGACGGAGACGGCGCGGGGCGTGGAGCTGGGCGAATGCATGAGCGGCGTGATGGATGTGCCGGACGAGCGCCTGGTTCTGCCGCTCAAGCCGATTCTCCGCATCGCCACCGAGCAGGATCTGGCCATGCAGAAGCGAAACGAGCAGGCGGAAAAAGAGGCGTTTGACATCGCCATCGACCGCATTGCCGAGCACAAGCTGGAAATGAAGCTGGTGGACGTGGAATATGCGTTCGACCGATCCAAAATCATTTTCTATTTCACCGCCAACGGCCGCGTGGATTTCCGCATGCTGGTCAAGAGTCTGGCGAGCATCTTCAAGACCCGCATCGAGCTGCGCCAGATCGGCGTGCGCGACGAGGCGAAGATGCTCGGCGGAATCGGCCCGTGCGGGCGGCCGATCTGCTGCCGGACGTTTTTGAGCGACTTCACGCCGGTCTCCATCAAGATGGCGAAGGAGCAGAATCTTTCGCTCAACCCGACGAAGATTTCCGGCCTGTGCGACCGCCTGATGTGCTGCCTCAAATACGAGCAGGATCATTACGAGCAGACGCGCAAGCGCATGCCGCGCGTGGGGCGCGAAATCATCACCCCGGACGGTTCGGGCGTCATCAACGCGATCAACGTGCTCGAGGAGACGGTGCGCGTGCGCATCGCCGTCGGCGATTCGTTCGAATTGCGCGAATACAAGATCGACGACTGCCAGCGCCCCGGTCAGGACGAGCGCAAGCCGCGCCCGGAGGAGGACGCGACGATGGAGGACGCGCAGCAGGCGGCGGAAAACGCGATTATAAAACCGCACATTCTCATAACCGACCGCCTCCGCCACCGCCGCTATGGACATATCCGTCGTTTCTAACAGGCGGCAGCTCTGCTCGATGCGCACCCGCTGGAGATAGT
>UQNM01000018.1 GCA_900542395.1 uncultured Eubacteriales bacterium | reverse complement strand
TGGCCGGGCCGAAGATCAACAACCTGATTCTGGACGACAATTCCCGCGTGACGGTCGGCGAAAGGCTGCCCGTGCGCGACAGCGGCCAGCTTGCGGCCGTGCAGCGGGTGCTCGCCGCGCTGGACAGCACGGACATGCTGGGGCGCGTTTCGCTGCTGGACGTCAAGAATCTGGACAACATGTATCTGATGACCACGGACGGCGCGCGCATCGTGCTCGGCGACGACGCGAAGCTGGAAACCAAGCTGCTCATCGCGCGCGAGGTGCTCGTCGTGCGCGAGCCGCTGGGCACGGTGAAGGGCGCGAAGATCGACGTTTCCAGCGCCAGGGAGGCGCACTACATCCCCAACACGCTGCCGACCATCACCCCTGTTCCGACCGCGACGCCGACGATTGCGCCCTCCGCAACGCCCGAAACTTGAAAAAATGGACGGATTTGGAACAAAATTTGCTCAAGTGGGTTGAAAGAACGGGGATAATAGGTTACAATAAACTCGCATAATAATAGCAAATCAGATGATATCTTGCGCCCCCTGAGGGCGAATTTACATGCGGGCAGACAGGAGCATGAGATCGTATGATGAAAAAAGCGACGGCGGTTCTGGACTTTGGCACATCCAAGGTTCTGGTATTGCTTGCGGAGGAGAGCGCGTATCAGAAGGTGACCATCACATCGGCGGGCATGGCGCAGTATGACGGCTTCATGAACGGCGAATGGAACGCGCCTTCCGATGTATCCGACGCGATCGCCAGCGCGGTTGAAGCGGCGGAAAAGAAGGTCGGAACCCATATCAAAGAGGTTTACGTCGGCGTGCCGGGCGAGTTCGTCCGGGTGTACGTGATCGAATCGAGCGTCGCGCTTCAGGGCGCGGATCCGAAGGTCACCAGCGCGGACGTGGAGAAGCTCCAGCGGCAGGCGACCGAGATGCTGGATCGCCCGACGGGCGTTATCATCCACCGCTCGCCGGCGTGGTTCAAGGTGGACGGCGGGCAGAAGACGCTCGAACCGGTCGATCAGAAGGGCTCGATGCTGGAGGGCATGATCGGCTTTGTGCTGGCGGATCAGTTCTTCATCAACGACGTGACCGAGCGGCTCAAGGAGCTGGGGATCGAGGTTCGCGGCTTCTTCTCCACGTCGGTCGGCGAGGCCATGCAGATGATTCCGTTCGAGGAGCGGGATCATACGGCGATTCTGGTGGACGTGGGCTATCTCTCCACCGAGGTGATGGCGGTCGAGGGCGACGCGCTGATCTGGCAGAAGGTGCTGCCGGTCGGCGGCGCGCACATCACGCTGGATTTGACCTACGGGCTGGAAAAGCCGTTTGACATGTGCGAAAAGATCAAGCGGGGCTACACGTTCAACGCGCCGAAGAACACGCAGATCGAGGTGCAGGGCGAAAACGGCCAGATGGAGAGCTTCTCCGGCGAACAGGTGAGCATGATTATCGACGCGCGCGTGGACGAAATGCTGGAGATGATCGACGACGCGGTGAAAAAGAGCGGGATTCGGCTGGGCAACTGGTCAAACGTCTATTTCACCGGCGGCGGCCTGATGCCCATGGGCGGCGCGCGGGTTTACGCGGCGGGCAAGCTGGCCCGCAATGTCCGCGAGGCGGCGGTCAAGACCGTCAAGCTCAAGCCGGCGCAGATTTACGCCAGCGGCAGCGGCCTGCTCGAACTGGTTTACAACACCATCGAGCAGGAGGAACAGGACGAAGGGCTTTTCGACCGCATCAAGCGCGCCTTTAAGAAAAGATAAAACGCATCATCAGCTTTTTTCATCGTGACTCGCCTGCGAATCACGAAATGGGAAGGCCGGAGCCTCCGGTTTCCGGCGGGGAACGGGGCAGCGCCCCGTCGTTCCCTTAACATTGAAAGCGAAACAAAAGGGGGATTTCCTGTGTTTGAAATTGAAATGGACGAGCGCCCGGCAGCTTCCATTAAGGTCGTCGGATGCGGCGGCGGCGGCGGAAACGCGCTCAATCGCATGGTGGATTGCGGCGTGGTTGGCGTGGACTTCATCGCGGTGAACACCGACGTGCAGGCGCTCCGCACGAGCCGCGCGGCAACGATGATCCAGATCGGCGAAAAGCTGACCAAGGGTCTCGGCGCGGGCGCAACGCCGGAAATCGGCAAGAAGGCCGCTGAGGAGAGCCGCGAGGAGATCGCCAGCGCGCTCAAGGGCGCGGATCTGGTGTTCGTGACGGCCGGCATGGGCGGCGGCACGGGCACGGGCGCGGCTCCGGTGGTTGCGGAAATCGCGCGCGACATGGGGATTCTCACCATCGCGGTGGTGACCAAGCCGTTCGCTTTCGAGGGCAAGACGCGCATGCGCAAGGCCGAATCCGGCATTGACGAATTGAAGCAGCGCGTCGATACGCTGGTCGTCATCCCGAACGAGCGCCTGCTTCAGGTCTGCCCGAAGGGCACGAGCTTCAAGGGCGCGTTCAACTTTGCCGACGACGTGCTCCGTCAGGGTATTCAGGGCATTTCCGACCTGATCAGCCAGACGGGCATCATCAACCTGGACTTCGCGGACGTCAAGGCCGTGATGGAATCCGGCGGCATGGCGCATCTGGGCATCGGCATCGGCAAGGGCGAAAAGGCCATGGCCGACGCGGCGCAGAACGCCATTTCCTCCCCGATGCTCGAAACCAGCATCGACGGCGCGCGCGCGGTGCTCATCAACGTGACCTGCAACTCGAATTGCAGCATCGTGGACATCAACGACGCGGTGGAGATGATTACCGCTGCGGCGGACAGCGAGGCCAACATCATCTTCGGCGCGAGCATCGACGACGCGCTGGAGGACGAGGTGCACATCACCGTGATCGCCACGGGCTTTGAGAAGGTGCCGTTCCCGCCGCGCGCGAGCAGCATCGACCGTCCGGCCACGCTGCCCTCTCAGGCGCCCTACGTGCCGCAGAGCTATACGCCGAGCTATCAGCCGCAGACCATGCAGGGCGGGATGCCGAGAGGCGGCTATACCCGCTATGACCCGAGCTATCAGCCGGTGACGGCCGGTTATGCCGCTCCGCAGCAGGGCGCTATGCCGGGCGAGCCGGAGGTGCCCGCGTTTGTCAACGAGGGCGCGGCCGGTCAGCGCGTGTCGCCCTACGCGGCGATGCCCGATATGCCGATGCAGAGCCAGCAGGCGCCCGCGCAGGAGCAGCATGAGGATCGCAGCACGCCGCGCTCCTTCATGGACGGGATTCCGGCGTACATGCGTCGCAAGTAAGCCATTCAGGCCGGCCTTCGGGTCGGCTTTTTGTTTGCTTTCTTTATAGAAAACGATATGCGATTCAAAGCGGAAATATGAATCAGCGGAAAACAGATATAAAAAAACGCTCCCCCGGCGAATGGGAAGGAGCGTTTTTGCTATGCCTTACAGGAACTTGAACGAGGAACGAAGCTGGCGATAGACGTGGTTATAATAGGAATACCACGCGCTCGGGGCGGTCAGGCGAACTTGAAACAGATCCTTGTCGTGCGCGACGACGACCAGACGGCCGCGCATGCTGTAATCCTTCGTGCCATCGTTGTAGGTGGCCGAATAATAGCAGTAATAGCCGTTTGCGCCGCCGATGCTCGCGGAGGCGATTTCACCGGCCTTGAAGGTGGTGAACATACCGCTCAGCTCGGTGATGACGGATTCAAGCCGCGTCCGCGCGTCGGAAGCGGTCTGAGAGAGACCGGCGGAGAATTTTTCGACGGTCAGGCGGGTCTGATAGCCGTCCACCTCCATGCGCTCGCTCTTCGGCTCGACGAACTGAACGGTCGTCTCCTGATTGGTGGCCGGGTTGAGCAGCCACGTGTAGGGGATATCGAAGGAAATGCCCATCGAATCGTTTTTGTACGTCTCATAGGCGTAATTCGGCGCGGGCGTGGGGGTCGGGGTCGGCATATCAATCGGGTTGACCGCCACCGGCGTGGCCAGCGGGTTATCCACCTGAGAGAAATCGAACCCGGCGTCGCCGGAATCGGCCGGAATCGGCGTGGACGCGGGTGTGGGCGAGGGGGTAAGCTCCGGCGCGGCGGTTTCGGTATCGGCGGGGCCGAACACGAAAGTCGAGTCCTGTTCGGATTCGGCCTGCGCGACAGAAAACGCCATCAACGCCATGGCGAGAAAAACGACAATACGCTTCATTTCGGATGCCTCCGTTCGCGGAATCAGCAAAATATGATAGTGTCAGTATAACAGGGAAGGCGAAAAAAGTCAATCTTCCGACGGGCTTGAAAGGTTGGCAGAGCAGGGGTATAATGGAAAATCATCGGGCAAGGAGATAAAATCATGGAAAACAGAAAGAAAATGGTCGTTCTGGACGGCTATACCCTCTGCGCGGGGGAACTGAATTTCGACGCGCTGCGCGAGTTTGGCGAGGTGACGGTCTATGACCGCGTGGCGCAGGAAGATGTGGCGGCGCGGATCGGCGACGCGCAGATCGTTTTGACCAACAAGGCGCTGATTACGGCGGAGGTGATGGACGCCTGCCCGCGGATGGAATACATCGGCGTGACGGCAACAGGCTACAACGTCGTCGATGCGGCGGAGGCGAAGCGGCGCGGCATCGTCGTGACGAATGCCCCGGCGTATTCCACGCAGGCGGTGGCGCAGCACACCTTCGCGCTGCTGCTGGAAAGCCTGAGCCGCGTGGGCGCATACAGCGAACAGGTGCGCGGCGGCGCGTGGCAGGCGAGCCGGGATTTCTGCTTTTTTACAGAGCCGATAGAGGAAATCGCCGGGAAGACGATCGGCCTGATCGGCTTTGGGCATATCGGCCAGAGCGTCGCGCGAATCGCGCTGGCTTTCGGGATG
Source organism: uncultured Eubacteriales bacterium (assembly GCA_900542395.1). Classification (GTDB taxonomy): domain Bacteria; phylum Bacillota; class Clostridia; order Christensenellales; family Aristaeellaceae; genus Ventricola. The sequence continues at coordinate 30,184 of UQNM01000018.1, read as the reverse complement.
CGGGTGCTCGTCTGCGTGCCGCATCCCAAGGCGGGGTGGGACGACGTGCGCTTTGTGACGCTTGACGAGCTGCTCGCGGATAGCGACGTTGTTTCGCTGCACTGTCCGCTGACGGGCGAAAACCGCGACATAATCGGCGAGGCGGCGATTGCGGCGATGAAGCGGGGCGTTCGCGTCATCAACACGGCGCGCGGGCCGCTGGTCGATGAAAACGCGATGGCGGCGGCGCTTGAAAGCGGCAAGGTGGCCGGTTATATGGCCGATGTGCTCGGCGAAGAGCCGCCCGCGCACGGCAGCCCGCTGCTGGGTATAAAGAACGCGATTCTCACGCCGCACGTCGCGTGGGCGCCGCTGCAAACGCGCCAGCGCCTGCTGAATATCGTGGTTGGCAACGTCACGGCGTTTGTGAAGGGCGCGCCGACCAACGTTGTGAACGGATAAAACGAATCAAGCGAACGAAGGAGGGGCGGCATGCTTCAAGGCGTGGTTTTTGATCTGGACGGGACGCTGCTGGATACCGAAAAGCTCTATCGCCGCTTTTGGGTGGAGGCGGCGCGGCAGATGGGCTATCCGATGGAGGACAGGCACGCGCTGATGGTGCGCTCGATGGCCGCCGAACGGGCGGAGCCGCTGCTGCGGCGCGAGGTTTGCGAGGATTTCGATTATCACGCGGTTCGGGCGCTGCGACGGCAAATCATGGAGGCTTATATCGACGAGAACGGCGTGGAGGCCAAGGCGGGGCTGCTGCCGATGCTGCGGGAGCTGAAACAGATGGGGCTGCGCATTGGGCTGGCGACGGCCACGCCCGAGGCGCGCGCCCGCAAATACCTGCGCATGGTCGGCGCGGAGGCGGCCTTTGACGCGGTGGCCTGCGCGGAGATGGTGGCGCACGGCAAGCCCGCGCCGGACGTGTATCTGCTGGCGGCGCGGAAGCTCAATCTGCCGCCCCGCGTGCTGCTGGGCGTGGAGGATTCGCCCAGCGGCGTACAATCCGCCCATGCGGCGGGCATGACGGTTGCGATGGTGCCCGATCAGGATCAGCCGAGCGTGGAAATCGCCGCGCTCTGCGCGCTGGTCGCGCCGTCGCTGGCGGGGATTGCGCCGTTTGTGAAGGAATCCCTCCGTCGGCCTTGAGGACGCGGAACGAGATTGAAAACGTCAGAATGACTGTAAAATGATGGAAAATCTGTTGATTTCATCCGAAAATTTGGTATAATAAAGGCGGGAACACGTTCTTATTTTCACCAATCAGTCAGGAGGGGATCGTATGGAAAATCGCGTCATCACCATCGCCCGCAGTTACGGAAGCGGCGGCAGAAAAATGGGCAGACTGCTCGCGAAGGAGCTTGGCTATGAGTATTATGACCGAGAGATCCTGCGGATTGCCTCCGATGAAAGCGGCATCAGCGAGGAGCTGTTCAGGCAGGCGGATGAAAAACAGCATATTCCGCTGTTCCGAATCGCGCGCGAGGTCTATACGGGCGAGGTCATCCCGCCGGACAGCGACGACTTCATCTCCAACGAAAATCTGTTCCGCTATCAGGCGAAGATCATCCGCGAGCTGGCCGCTACGCGCAACTGCGTGATCGTCGGCCGCTGCGCGAACTTCATCCTGCGCGGGCGGGACAATGTGCTCAACGTGTTCGTCACCGCGCCGGTGGTGGACTGCGTTCGCCGCGTGATGGAGACCGACGGCCTGAATCTGGAAGAGGCTGAGAAGAGGATCAAGAAGATCGACAAGCGGCGCGCGGATTATTTCAAATATTTCACCGGCCGCCAGTGGCAGGACGCCGCGCTGTACGATCTCTGCCTGAACACGGGGCACATGAGCGAGCAGAAATGCGTGGACATCGTGCGCGCGTACATGGACGCGCGGTTTGAGTGAGCCGACCGCATACGTCCGCCCGGCGGCAGAAGCCAAGCGGTTTGCATGACCCAACCATGACCTAAAAAGGCGTTTTCCGGCCATAAAAGCCCTTGCCAGAAACGGGGGCGAAGGGTATAATGGAGAGGATGTGAACAAACAGGGGGAACGGACAGATGGCAAAGCTCTATTTCCGATACGGCGCGATGGGCTCGAGCAAGACGGCCAACGCGGTGATGGTTCAGTATAACTACAGGGAGCGCGGGCAGAGGGTGCTCATGCTCAAGCCGAAGATCGAAAATCGGGACGGGGCGACCGTTGTGCGCTCCCGCTGCGGGCTGGTGGCGCAATGCCGCTATGTCGAGGAGCTGGGCGGCATTGACCTGACGGGCATCGACTGCATCATCGTCGATGAATGTCACTTTATGAACGCCGCGCAGGTGCGCCAGTTGGTGGATATCGTCGATGAGCGCGAGATTCCCGTGATCTGTTACGGCCTGCGGACAGATTTTCGCGGCGAGCTATTTGAAGGCAGCCGCGAGCTGCTGCGCTGGGCGGACACCATCGAGGAGATCAAGACCGTCTGCTGGTGCGGGCGCAAGGCGACGTTCAACGCGCGCGTGCAGAACGGGCACATCGTCCGCGAGGGCGAGCAGATTATGATGGGCGGCAATTCCGCCTACGTCAGCCTCTGCCGCCGCCACTGGAAGGACGGAAACCTCGGTTCGTTTTGCAATTTGAATTTGGAAGACTGAATTTTACAAAGAAAATGAGGCTGTCAAGCTGTTTAGGCTTGACAGCCTTTTGATTGTTCTGCAAGTTATAAATATTTCACTTTTCTCTTGACATCCATGAAGAGGAGTGATATATTTATAACATCGCAAGTGCGAAATAAATAACATCGGAGAAACACAATATGAATAAGAAAGTATCCTTAAAAGAAATTGTCGGAACTAAAATTGTCTATGCCATCATCCTTACATCCTATTATTGGATGTGGGCAAGAACCGATTGGAAAGACTGGTATGAAACGGTACAATCCATGCTGGGTGTCTTTCTTTTTTCTTTCTTTACTTTGCAAATGATCCGAATTTCAAAGTATAAAAAAGAAGGCATCGACGAAATGGCAGAACAAAACCTGAAACGATGTGATTCAATTTGCTTAAAACTTTTAGTTGGTGTAATGGTTGCAGTTGCCTTTGGCGCTGCCATTCTCGGTCATGCGAATGTTGTTAGTACTGGATTTATTGGATGGGCAATTGTGCTGTCGATTTTGGCTTTATCTATTATTCGTACAGTAATGTTTGTAGTGATGGATAATAAGGGGGTGTAATATGGCTCTCATTACCAAAATCAAAGAATATCGAGAGAGGGCAGGATATAAGCAAAGCGAACTCGCTGAGATGGTAGGCGCAAGGCGAGAAACCATTGTTCACCTTGAAAATGGCAGATATAATCCTTCCTTAAAGTTAGCTATGGATATAGCGAAAATATTCAATGTGACTGTCGAAGAATTGTTTGAATTTGTAGATAACGAAAAGTAAAGAACCTTTCGCAAAGTAGCGAGAGTCCCTCTTAGTCACCTACTATATTGTTCCGATTAGCATTTTCTAAGAAAAAAGAATTTGGAAGACTGAATTTTATAAAGAGAATCCCCCGCCTATGCGAAATGGGCGGGAGATTCTCTATGTTTCAGAGTTATTCGGCCAGCGCGGTTTCGATGTTGGCCAGCACTTTTTCACTCAGCAGCACGAACGCCTGCTTGGTGCGTCCGGCCGAAACGCCAGGGCAGCGCACGTTTTCGCGGGCGAAGAAGCCCTCGGCCACGGGGCCGGCCGCGGCATAGGTATCGCAGAAGAAATGCGTGTTGGGCAGGTTCAGCCAATTCTCCAGCGCCTTGCTGTCAAAGCCGGGGCCGATGGAGGTGTTGAAGAGCGCTTTGCCCGCGCCGAGCTGCTCAAACTCATGCGCGCCGAGCAGCAGCACGTTCTTGTTCAGGCAGGTGAAGACGACCTCGCTTTCGGAAAGAAGCTGGTCAAGCGGCTTGTAGGTCATGCCCGCCTGCTCGGCCTCCGGCTTGCGGGAGCGGCTGTAATACGAAATCTCCGCGCCCATGAAGGAGAGCGCGTCCGCAATCATCCGACCGGAAACGCCGAGGCCGACCACGCCCACGCGCAGGCCGGTGATTTCAATCGGCTCGTCGCGCAGGGACGGCATGCCGTATCCGTGCAGCAGGGCGATCAGCTCGTGGAGCACATATTCCACCACGCCGCGATCGCCGTAATCGCGGATGCCCAGCACGCGGATGTTCTTCTGGCGGGCGTAGGCGATATCCACATTGGCGCTCGCCTCGGAATAGAGGCTGCAGCACATGCCGATATAGCGGATGGCCGGGCAGGCGTCGATGACAGCCTGACCGATGCGGGAGGTATAGCTGAGCAGCACCGCGTCCGCGTCGCCGATACGGCGGATGATCTCCGCGTCATCCTTCGGCACGTCGCCGAACAGAATGACCTCGCGGGCATAACGGTGCAGCGCTTCCTCCGCAGAGGGAATCAGGTTGACCGGCTCGATGGCGACCAGTTTCTTAAACATGCGTCTGCCCTCCCATCAATAGAAAACGACCGGGGACGCGAGGTTGCGCAGCAGCGCCACGACGCTCCAGCCCGCAATCGCGCTCGTGCTCGAATAGATATCCACAACGGCCTTCACGCCGTCGATCTCCGCGGTGATGCGGTGGTCGTCGCCGACCCAGTTGGGCACGGAGTGCATCGTCACGTCGGTGATTTCCGGGCCGGTGGTCGCCAGCGACGTGGCGACGGCGACATTCACACGGCGGGGGAAGGTGGCGATGGCCTCCTTGGCGTTGCCGGTGAACACGGTGGTCTTTTCTGTATCGGTCAGCAGGTGATCCGCCCAGACCGGCGTATTGCGGAAGCCGCGCGCGCCCGTGTGGGTTTCGATGCCCGCCGTCTCCGGCAGGCGCTGCGCCTGCGCCATCAGGCTGACGGTTTGCAGCACGTCAAAGCCGCCGATAGCGCCGCTGGCGAGATGGACCTTCGCGCCGCCCTCACGCGCGGCCTGCTTGACCTGCTCATAGAACGCGAGATCGGCAAACGCGCCGATGGAGATGACGACCAGATTCACGCCGCGCTGGAGCACCGGAACGGCCATCGCGCGGACGGCTTCCACCGACGCGGTTTCCACGATGTATTCCGGCTCGAGCGCGAGCAGCGCGTCCACATCCGCGCAGGCCGGACAGCCGACGGTTTCGGCCATCTTCTGCGCCGATTCCGGGGAACGGCTGGTCACGCCCACCAGCTCATAATCCGCCAGCAGGCCGTTTTTCCATGCGCTGGCCACAATGCCGCCCAGAAAGCCGCAGCCGACGATGCCGAATTTCGTTTTCATATGTTTCTCTCCTTCTGTGTTGCCTTTTGCAACGGTATTGCTTTCATTATATCATGGGTACATGAAAAAAACATCCCGTTTTTGCGAAATAAACGGGATGCTGTCAGCGAAGCTGACGGAGGGAGTTACAGCCCCACCTGACCGGCGACGGCGCGCGCCGCGTCCGCCATCAGCGGGTTTTCGACGGTCTCGATGCTGCCCTCGTCGCAGAGCTGCGCGGCCTTCGGATCGAACGGAAGCTGCGCCAGCACCGGCAGATGCAGCGCGGCGGCCTCCTGCGCGATCTTGGATTTGCCGAACAGCTCGATGCGCCTGCCGCAATCCGGGCAGAGCGCGTAGGACATGTTCTCCACCAGACCGAGCACGGGAATGTTCATCATATTGGCCATGTTGACGGCCTTGCGGACGATCATGCCGACCAGATCCTGCGGGGTGGAGACGACAACCACGCCGTCCAGCGGGATGCTCTGGAAAACCGTCAGCGGCACGTCGCCCGTTCCCGGAGGCATGTCGATGACCATCACATCCAGCTCGCCCCAGACGACGTCCTCCCAAAACTGCTTGACCGCCCCGGCGATGACCGGGCCGCGCCAGATGACCGGCGCATCGTCGTTTTCGAGCATCAGGTTGATGCTCATCACCTCGATGCCCTTTTCGGTTTCGGCGGGGAAGATGTGCTCGCCGTCGCCGAGCGCCTTGTCGTGGATGCCGAACATGCGCGGGATGGAGGGGCCGGTGATATCCGCATCGAGCACGCCGACGCGGTAGCCCATGCGGCTGAGCATGACGGCCAGCTCGCCGGAGACGAGGGATTTGCCAACGCCGCCCTTGCCGCTGACGACGCCGATGACCTTGCGCACCTTCGGCGGCTCCTTTTCGGCCGTCTCGGCGGCCTGATTATGGTTGTGGCTGCAACCGGCGCATGCGGGCTTGGTGCCGCACTCGCTGGGCGAACAGCCCTGCTGAAGATCAGACACGGAAAAAACTCCTTTCGGTCGGGCGCGAATTCTGGTATAATACATTCAACCGATTGCACCCTTGAGATACAAGATCTATGATATCATGTTTTTGAAAAAAAGCAAGTCAATCACGGAATAAGAACGGAGGAATCACATCCCGATGAGAGCAAGAAAGAGGTTCGCGGCGCTGACGGCGGCGCTTTTAACGGCCTTATCCGGCGCGGCGCTGGCGCAGGAATACGACGCGCAGCAGGCGAAAAGCTGGATGGCGCAGTTCGCGCAGGCGCTTCTTCAATTTTCGCCGGTCAACGATCCGGCACAGACGCTCGACCCCGCGCGGCCGGGCGAATATTTGCAGGAATATGAATTTGGCACGGTGCAGGCGGCGACAAGCGGCACGCCGACGGCGGCGCAGATTGAGGAAATCGACGTAAGCACGGCGCAGGTGACGGATGCGCGCGGCGTTCGCGTGGGCATGACGCTGAGCGAGGCGCTCGGCGGCCTGAGCATCCCGCAGGCGGAGGGAAATCTGGCCGTGGTGAGCACGCAGGAGACGGGCGTGGGCTGGTGCTGGGCGTACCTCGGCGAGGGCGGCGTATACGGCGTGGAATGGCTGACGTATGATCTTTACGAGCCGGTGACGGAATACACGCTGACCTATGTGATCGACGGCGATACCGTCAGCGGTATTCGCGTCAAGGCGGCGGCCTCCACGCGGGCGCAGGCCGAAGCGGGGCTGGCGACGGCGCAGGAGATCGCGGGCAGGCAGAAGCGCGAGGCCGTTTTGACGGCCAGCGGCGCGGCGATATTCGGCGCGGACGATTTGACGGTGAACGGGCGCGCGGTGATCGGCGCGGAGGCTTACGCGCTGGTGCAGGCGCTCGGCGAGCCGAACGAGGTGCAGACGCTCCCGGCGGGCGGCGGTCGCATCCTGCTCTACGACGGCGCGGCGGTTCGGCTGGGGCTGGACGAGGCGACGGGCGCGGAGGTGGTGCTCGGCGTGACGGCGACGGGGGCTATTCCGGGGCCGCGCGGGCTGCGGGTCGGTATGACGGCGCAGGCGGCCGCGGGGCTTTTCCGATGCGATGCGGACGTGTATGCATCCGGCGGGGCGCTCTATATAGAAGGAGAGGCCTACGGAGAGCCGCCGTTTGCCGAAATGAGCGCGGAAAGCGACGGCGAGGCGACGATCCGCTACCTCTGCCGAATGGAAAACGGCGAGGCCGCGCGGCTGGATGTGGGGCTTCACGGCGGGGTCGTCGGCTATTGGCATTTGTACACGGGCGAGGAGGCGGCGGACGGTGAGTGACGAGCGATTCATCCTCAAAAACGCGCGGCATCTGGCGGCGCGATACATGGAGGAGATTCTGCGGCCGGGCGATATCGCCGTGGACGCGACGATGGGCAACGGCAAGGACACGCAGTTTTTGTGCGAGCTGGTCGGCGAAACGGGGCGCGTCTACGCCTTTGACGTGCAGGAAGAGGCGCTGGAGCGCACGGCGGCGCGGCTTGAGGCGGCGGGACTGCGGGCGCGCGCGACGCTGATCCTCGCCGGTCACGAGACGATGAAGGAAAACGTGCCGGTTTCGCCGCGCGCGGTGATGTTCAACCTCGGCTGGCTGCCCGGCGCGGCGCACATCGTCACCACGCGGACGGAAACGACGATGCGGGCGGTGCAGGCCGCGCTCGAGCTCGTTCAGCCCGACGGGTTTGTGAGCATTTGCGTCTATCCCGGCCACGAGGAGGGCACGCGGGAGCTGCACGCGCTGCTGACGTGGGCGGCGGGGCTGGACGTGCACGCCTATAACGTGCTGCACCACAACTTCATCGCCGCCAAGGCGGGTACCCCGCAGCTCCTTCTGATTCAGAAAAACGGATGACGTTTAAGCGAACGTGCGACAAAACTTTAACAAATTCGCCGGCGGGCGCTTTTGCGCGAAACAGGGCTGCGAAAACGGTTAAAAAAGTTTCTTTTTGATCTTTTTGCAAAAAAGCAGAAGGAAATAGGAAGAATTTGTGGAATGAAAGAAAAAGGGATAAATTGTATCTGAGTATGCATTGTCGCCTGACGATGCATGCCGGACCCTATACGATTACGGAGGCGATAGTGGAATGAGCACCCTTCAGGATCTCAGCAAGGTGCTCTCGCGCAAGCAGGCCATTCTCGAAGAGAGTGCCGCTGGCGTTGAGCAACAGAAGAAGAGCGGCAAGCAGGCTGCGCGCGAGCGCATTGCGCTGCTGCTGGACGGCGGCAGCTTCGTCGAGCAGAGCATGCTCGCGCAGGACGCCGGCGTTGTGGCCGGAAGCGGCACGGTAGACGGCCGCCCGGTGTTTGTTTTTGCGCAGGATTTCGCCGTGATGGACGGCGCGATGGGCGCGAAGCAAGCAAAGAAGATCGTCAAAATTCTTGAGCAGGCCCGCAAGACCGGCACCCCGGTTGTCGCCATGTGCGACAGCAACGGCGCGCGCGTGGGCGAGGGCGCGGCCGCGCTGGAGGCGTATGCCGATGTGTTCGCGCACATGGCTCGCCTGAGCGGCGTTGTGCCGATGATTTCGCTGGTGCTCGGTCCGTGCGTCGGCGCGGCCGCCATGATGGCGAAGCTCTCCGACGTGGTGATCGTGTCCAAGCCGGCGGGCGCGCTGATGATGGCCGGCCCGCAGGTGCTGGCTTCCGCCATGAAGAAGGACGTCAAGGCCGAGGAGCTCGGCGGCGCGGACGTGGCGGTGAAGACCGGCGCGGCGCATTTCGCCTGCGAGAGCGAGGCGGACGCGATGGCCAAGGCCAAGGCTGTGCTGGGCATGCTGCCGGCGAACAACCTTGAGGATGCGCCGTTCTCCGTGGAGGAGGACATGAACCGCCGCCTCGAAGGCTTTGAAGCGGGCTGCGACGGCGCGGAGCTGATCGCGGCGCTGGCCGATACCGGCTCTGTGCTGGAGTTTGGTAAGGGTCATACCCATGCCGTCACCGCGCTGGGCAAGATGGCGGGCCGCACGGTCGCCTTCATTTACACCGGCAAGGGCGACACCTGCGACAACCGCATGAAGAAGATCGCCCGCTTTGTCCGCTTTGCGGATTGCTACAACATCCCGGTGGTATCTCTGGTGGATTCCACGGGTCTCAAGCTGTTTGACACCGTCGAGCGCCAGATGGCCGTGCTCAGCGCGGCTTCCACGCTGGTGTATGCCTACAGCGAGGCGACGACCGTGAAGGTGACGCTGGTGATCGGCAACGCCATCGGTTCCGCCTATGTCGCCATGGGCGGCAGCGCGAACGCCGACATGACCTACGCCTGGCCGGGCAGCGTCATTAGCCCGATGACCGGCGAGGCCGCCATCCAGATCATGTGGAAAGACAAGATCATGGCCAGCAAGGGCGACGCTGTAAAGGCGCGCGAGGAGCTGGCGGCGCAGTATGAGGCCGAGGTGGCCGACGGCGTGAACGCCGCGGTCGAGGGTCTGGTGGACGACGTGATCGACCCGGCAGACAGCCGCAAGATGGTGATTGCCGCGCTGGAAATCCTCTCCAGCAAGCGCGATTCCAACCCGCCCAAGAAGCACGGCAACATGCCGCTGTAATCAGGGGAGGAAGTTTGAATGGGTGCAATTCTTCAATATGGCTTGTCCGTTGCGCTGGTAGGCATTGGCACGGTTTTCGTCGGCCTGATCATCCTGATTGCGTTGATTAAGCTGATGGAAATCGTCATGGCTTCCGCGACGGGCAAGAAGAAGGCCGCCGCGCCCGCTCCCGCTGCTCCCGCCCCCGTGGCGGAGGAGCCGGTCGAGGAGACGGACGACGACGAGCTGATTGCCGTCATCGCCGCTGCCGTTGCGGCCGCGATGGAACAATCCGGCGAGGAGAACACGACGGGCTTTGTCGTACGCTCCATCCGCCGCATCAACAACGCGCCCGCGTGGAACCGCGCCGGACGTGAGGAGCAGGTCTACAGCCGGATGTAACCGGCGAACCGCTTCAGAACAGACATTCAATTTTGCGAGGAGGATCTCCATTATGCGTAATTTTGTGATCACTGTGAACGGCACGAGCTATGAGGTTGCCGTTGAGGAAGTTGAAGCCGGCGCCGCTCCTGTGGCCGCCGCGCCCGTTGCCGCTCCTGCGGCTGCCCCGAAGGCCGCGCCCAAGGCCGCCGCGCCGAAGGCCGTCGCCGGTGAAAAGGTGACCGCGCCGATGCCGGGCAACCTGATTGACGTGAAGGTTAAGGCGGGCGACAGCGTGAAGAAGGGCGACGTGCTGGTGGTGCTCGAGGCCATGAAGATGGAAAACGAGATCATGGCGCCGCACGACGCGAAGGTGGCGCAGGTTCTGGCCGCCAAGGGCGCTACTGTCAACACCGGCGACGTGCTGGTTGTGCTCGAATAAGCTGCAAAGGGGTTAAGCGCTGTGAAAAAAATTCTGAGTGTGATCCTCGGATTGGCGCTGTGCTGCATGCTTGCGGCGCTGCCCGTTTGCGCCGAGGAGACCGCTGCCCCCGTGCAGGCGGAAACCGCCGAAATCGGCGACGGCCATGTGACGCTGGTCAGCGATTCCGACCAGCTCATTCCCGTCTATGTGGATGAGGAGGCGGAGGGCGCCGAAGGCACGGTGGAGCAGGCGATGGCCGACTTCAGCGTTGGCGGCACTGTCGCGGGTCTGATCAACGATTCCGGTATTTACGACATCATCAAGGGCAACTGGAAGAGCGCGGTGATGATCCTCATCTCTTTCGTGCTGCTCTATCTGGCCATTGTCAAGCAGTTTGAGCCGCTGCTGCTGATGCCGATTGCCTTCGGCATGCTGCTGACGAACCTGCCGCTGGCGGGCATTATGGACGAGCCGATCTACGAGATCATCTCTAACCCGACGTACCACGGCAAGGCCGGTATCCCGATTTACAACGGCGATATGCTGGTGGGCTATCAGTATATCAAGCAGAACGGCGGCCTGCTGTATTACCTCTATCAGGGCGTTAAGCTGGGCATCTTCCCGCCGCTCATCTTCATGGGCGTCGGCGCGATGACCGACTTCGGTCCGCTGATCGCCAACCCGACGAGCCTGCTGCTCGGCGCTGCCGCGCAGCTGGGTATCTTCCTGGCGTTCATCGTGGCGCTGATTCTGGGCTTTACCCCCGCTGAGGCCGGCGCAATCGGCATCATCGGCGGCGCGGACGGCCCGACCGCCATCTACGTCACCACCAAGCTCGCGCCGGGTCTGCTGGGTCCGATCGCCATCGCCGCGTATTCCTACATGGCGCTGGTGCCGGTCATCCAGCCGCCGATTATGAAGGCGCTGACCAGCAAGAAGGATCGCCAGATCGTCATGGGTCAGCTTCGCACCGTCTCCAAGACCGAGAAGATCGTCTTCCCGATCGTCGTGACCGTGCTGGTCTCCCTGATGCTGCCGAGCGCCGCGCCGCTGATCGGCTCGCTGATGCTGGGCAACCTGTTCAAGGAGTCCGGCGTGACGGAGCGCCTCTCCAAGACCGCGCAGAACGAATTGATGAACATCGTTACCATCTTCCTGGGCGTGACGGTCGGCGCGACGGCGAAGGCCGAGACCTTCCTGCAGCCGCAGACCCTCAAGATCATCGCGATGGGCGTGTTCGCGTTTGGCGGCGGTACGGCCGGCGGCGTTCTGCTGGGCGACCTGATGTGCAAGCTCTCCGGCGGCAAGATCAATCCGCTGATCGGCTCTGCGGGCGTTTCCGCCGTGCCGATGGCCGCGCGTGTCTCCCAGAAGGTTGGTCAGGCGGAGAACCCGAGCAACTTCCTGCTGATGCACGCCATGGGTCCGAACGTGGCCGGCGTTATCGGCTCTGCGGTTGCGGCGGGCGTGTTCATCTCGATGTTCGGCTAACCGACCTGAGGTCGGTTTCACTTCCGCCGAAGTTTGCGGAAAGTGAAGGGCTTTGCACACGTGAGCGAAGCCGCGCATGACATACACGAGCAGCGATTTGAACGATTCAAACGGTTGAAAAACGATGCGGCGTTCCCTCCGGCGTGGGGGAATGCCGCCCTTCCCGAAAAACCGGGACAGATAATAAGGAGGAATAAGCAATGGGAAAGGTGCTTATCACCGATACCATTCTGCGCGACGCGCACCAGTCTCAGGCCGCAACCCGTATGCGCCTGGAGGAGATGCTGCCCGTCGCGGACAAGCTGGATAAGATCGGCTACTATTCTCTGGAGTGCTGGGGCGGCGCGACGTTCGACTCCTGCATGCGCTTTCTGAACGAAGATCCGTGGGAGCGCCTGCGCGCGCTGCGCAAGGCGATGCCCAACACCAAGCTGCAAATGCTCTTCCGCGGCCAGAACATTCTCGGCTACAAGCATTATGCGGACGACGTGGTGGATGAATTCGTCAAAAAGTCCATCGAGAACGGCATTGACATCATCCGCATCTTCGATGCGCTGAACGATCTGCGCAACCTCGAGCAGGCCGTCAAGTCCACCAAGAAATACGGCGGCAACTGCGAAATCGCCATCAGCTACACGATCAGCCCGGTGCACACCGAGGAATATTTCCTCAAGCTGGCCAAGGAGATCGAGCAGATGGGCGCGGACGCGATCTGCATCAAGGATATGGCCAACCTGCTGCTGCCGTATGAGGCCTACAGCCTCGTCAAGAAGCTCAAGGCGACCACCAAGCTGCCGATCCACCTGCACACGCACAACACCGCCGGTACCGGCGCGATGACCATTCTCAAGGCGATTGAGGCGGGCTGCGACATCGTGGATACCGCCCTGAGCCCGATGGCCGAGGGCACCAGCCAGCCGGCGACCGAGTCCCTGTGCGCGACGCTCAAGGGCACCGAGTACGACCCGTGCCTGGACATGGAGCTGATGAACGAGTGCGCGACGCACTTCCGCGGCGTGGCCGCCCGTCTGGAGAAGGACGGCTGGCTCGTGCCGAGCAAGGTGCTGCGCGTGGACGCCAACACGCTGAAGTATCAGGTGCCGGGCGGCATGCTCTCCAACATGATCGGCCAGCTCAAGCAGTTCAACGCGATGGACAAGTATTACGACGTGCTGGCTGAAATCCCGCAGGTTCGTAAGGACTTCGGCTATCCGCCGCTGGTCACGCCGACCTCCCAGATCGTCGGCACGCAGGCGGTGATGAACGTGCTGTTCGGCCGCTACAAGACCTTCCCGAACGAATCCAAGGGTCTGCTGCGCGGCGAGTACGGCAAGCTCCCGGCTCCGGTGAACGAGGAAGTCCGCAAGATGGCCATCGGCGACGACAAGGTGATTACCTGCCGCCCGGCCGACCTGCTCAAGCCGGAAATGGACAAGTATCGCGAGGAAATCCGCGATCAGGCCACCTGCGAGGAGGACGTGCTCAGCTACGCCCTGTTCCCGAAGGTCGCGCCGAAGTTCTTTGAGTATCGCTCTGCGCATCAGACGAAGATTGATTCCACGATGCTCAATAAGGACAACAAGACCATGCCGGTGTAATCCGTCGGTCTATAACTGAAGAGAAGATCATCGAATCTTACAACGAAAGCACAGCTTGGGCAAGGCTCAGGCTGTGCTTTTTTGTACAACTGAAAAAAGCACTCGCGAAAAAACGCGGGTGCTTTTGAATTATTCAGCCCACGGATAGAACAGCGTGCCGTCTTCCAGCGTCTCCGCCTTGCCGTCGGTGACGCGGGTGATTTCCGCAAGCAGATTTTCCTCGTCGGCGACGCGAACCATCAGCGTACAGACGACGCTCGCGCCGAATTCCGTATGCTCGATGATGACCGGCGCGGAGCGGAGAAAATATTCCAGCCGCTGCCAAGTGGAATAATCCACCTCGACCATATGACGCGCGCTCTTTTCCATCACGACGACGCCTGCCGCATCCAGCGCGGCCTTGCTGCCCTGCGCATAGGCGCGGACAAGCCCGCCTGCGCCGAGCAGAATACCGCCGAAATACCGGGTGACGACCACGGCGCAGTTGACCACGCCGCGCGCCTTCATCACCTCGATGATCGGCATGCCCGCCGTACCGCCGGGTTCGCCGTCGTCGCTGTAGCGCATGATGCCGGAATTCAGCCCGATGATATACGCATAGCAGTTGTGGGTGGCGTCCTTGTGCTTCTGACGAATCCGGGCGAGGAAGGCCAGCGCCTCCTCCTCGGTTTCGCAGGGGCAGCCGTAGCCGATGAAGCGCGATTTGTTGATGACGAACTCCGCACTGTTTTCCGCGCGGAGGGTCTTATACGAGAGCTGGGCAGACATGGCTTATTTGAGCACGATGCGGTGGAATTTCTTCTTGCCGCTGCGCAGCATCAGGCCGTCGGTGGGGATCATGTCCGCCGTCACGACCGCGTTCACGTCGGTCACCTTGTCCTCGCCGAGGCTCACGCCGCCGCCCTGAACCAGACGGCGCGCCGCAGAGTTGGACGGCGCAAGGCCGCAGGTGACGAGCAGCGTGGTCACGCGCGCGTCCTTTTCGAGGTCGGCCGCGGTGATTTCGGTCGTCGGGATGGAGCCGCCCATCGCCGCGCCGCCGAAGAGGGAAGCGGCGGCCTCCTGTGCCTTTTCGGCCTCCTCCTCGCCGTGCACGAGCTTGGTGACCTCATAGGCCAGCACCTTCTTGGCATCGTTGATCTGACTGTCCTTGAGCGCGCCGAGGCGGCGAACCTCGTCCATCGGCAGGAAGGTCAGCAGGCCGAGACACTTCTCCACGTCCTGATCGTCCACGTTGCGCCAGTACTGGTAGAAGTCATAGGGGCTGGTCTTGGCCGGGTCGAGCCAGAGCGCGCCCTTTTCGGTCTTGCCCATCTTGCGGCCGTCGTGGGTGAGCAGGAGCTTAAAGGTCATGGCAAAGGCGTCCTCGTGCTCCTTGCGGCGGATGAGGTCCGCGCCGGAGAGGATGTTGCTCCACTGGTCGTTGCCGCCCATCTCCAACCGGCAGCCGTACTTCTTGAACAGCTCGAGGAAGTCGTAGGACTGCATGAGCATGTAGGTGAATTCGAGGAAGGAGAGGCCGTTGTCCGTCGCCATGCGCGCCTTGTAGCACTCGGCGGTGAGCATCTTGTTGACGGAGAACATGGAGCCGATGTCGCGCATGAACTCGATGAAGTTCAGGCTGCGCAGCCAGTCGCCGTTGTTGGCGATGATCGCCTTGCCCTCGGAGAAATCGAGGAAGCGGCTCATCTGCTGCTTGATGTGCGCAACGTTGCTGTCGATGGTCTCCACGGTCATCATCTTGCGCATGTCGGTCTTGCCGGAGGGGTCGCCGATCATCGCCGTGCCGCCGCCCATCAGCGCGATGGGGCGGTGACCCGCGCGCTGCATGTGCGCCATCGCCATGATCGGGATGTAGTGGCCGATGTGCAGGGAATCGGCGGTCGGGTCGAAGCCGACGTAGAACGTGGTCGGGTTTTTGAGCTGCTCGTAGAGCTCGTCTTCAAAGGTCATCTGCGCGATAAAGCCGCGCTCCTTGAGCAAATCGAGAACGTGCTGAGCCATGGGTGTTCCTCCTTTGACGTCGGGCAGGCATGAGACGGGAGGCGCGGCGCTGCCCACAAAAAAACGCCCTCCCGATTGCAATCGGGAAGGCGTGAAACACGCGGTACCACTTCCGTTCGAGACTCCATTGCTGAAAGCCCCCTTAGCCGCCCGCAGACACGGGCTGCACGCTGTATCCGGCGTACCGGCGACCGCCTACTGACCCGCAGGGGGGCGTTGGGGATCGTGCTCCGGGATGTATTCGGCCTGCCTCTCGCTGCCGCCTCGCACCGACCGGCGGTTCTCTGAAACGAGCGGGCGGGCGTACTTGTTCCCATCCTCGCGTATGGCTGTATTATACGGGGTGGAAAAGCGATTGTCAAGCCCCATTTTGAACGCCTTGCGCTTTTGCGCGAATTGCGATACAATAGGGCGGTAAGAAAACAGCGAGGGTGGAAACGATGATTCATATCGTGTTGGTCGAGCCGGAAATTCCGCAGAATACCGGCAACATAGCGCGCACCTGCGCGGCGACAGGGAGCGAGCTGCACCTGGTCAAGCCGCTGGGGTACAGCCTGGAGGATAAATATCTGAAGCGCGCGGGGCTGGATTACTGGCCGCTGGTGAAGGTGCACGTGCATGAGAATTTTGCCGAGCTGCTGGCGGCATATCCGGATGAGCCGTTCTTCTACGCGAGCACGAAAGCGCCGAGGAGCTACGCGCAGGCGGAGTACCCGCGGGATGTGTTCCTCGTCTTTGGCCGGGAATCGCGCGGCCTGCCGGAAAACCTGCTGGAACGGGTCTATGACCGCTGCATCCGCATCCCGATGATCGAGGGCGCGCGCAGCCTGAACCTGTCCAACTCCGTGGCGATTGTGACCTACGAGGCGCTGCGCCAGCATGGCTTTGAGCATCTGCTCGATCACGGCGCGCTGACCGGCCGCGACGAGGAGCCGGGCGCATGGATGGATTATCTGTAAGCATTTGCCTGTCCTTGACAGCAGGCGCTCGTTTTTGTTACAATAAGATGGAGAAAATGACGGGAAAGAGGCGTGCCGCTTGAAGAAGAAAAAGAAGAGCCAGATCGGCTTCCGCGTGGCGGCGGGCGTGATGGATGTGTTCGGCGTGGCGGCCGCCGCGCTGGCGATTGTCGTGCTGCTGCTCATGCTCGGCAGTCTCTTTTCGTGGCTGAGGCAGGATCTGGCGATCACCTTTGCCGATTTGACGGATAACATCACGGACGCGGTGATTATCGGCAAGTGAAACGGGCGGGAAAATCCGATTTTATAAAATAACAATGGCTTTGTCGATGCTGTCGACGATAAAAAGGGAGCAAATCAAAATGAAAAACTTTTTTCGATTTCAAATTGCTCTGTTTTTTTCGTCAACAGCGTCGACAAAATGTATTTTAAGCGTAATATAAAAATAAGGCGACGGGAGGCGGCAGCATGAACACATCTTGGCCAACGCTCACGGAAGCCGTGTTCGCCTGCGAAAAATGCAGGCTTTGCCAGACGAGAACGAACGTCGTGCTCGGCGAGGGCGACCTGCATGCGCCGCTGATGTTCATCGGCGAGGGGCCGGGGCAGCAGGAGGACGAGACCGGCCGTCCGTTCGTCGGCGCGGCGGGGCATCTGCTGGATCGGATGCTCGCGGCCATCGGGCTGAGGCGGGAGCAGGTCTACATCTGCAACATCGTCAAGTGCAGGCCGCCGCAGAACCGTGTGCCGGAGGCGGACGAGCGCGCCGCCTGCATGGATTACCTGCGCCAGCAGGTCGCGCTGGTGCGGCCGAAGGTGATCGTCTGCCTCGGCTCGACCCCGACGCGGGCGCTGCTGGGCGAGCAGATGCGCATTACGCGCGACCGGGGCGTTTGGCAGCTCAAAAAGGGCGTGTGGTTCATGCCGACGTATCACCCGGCGGCGCTGCTGCGCGACGCGGACAAAAAGCGTCCGGCGTGGGCGGATTTTCAGGCGATACGCGACAAGCTCATCGAGCTGAACGCATATCCCAAGACGGAGGCGGACTGATGGAGGAGCAAAAAGAGCGTCAGGCGCTTCGGGCGCTGATTGCGGGCGTGTCGCCGGGACGGGAAAACGCGCTGGTCTTCGGCGAGGGGCCGAAAAACCCGAAGCTGATGCTCATCGGCGAAGCGCCGGGCGAGCAGGAGAGCCTGATGGGGCGGCCGTTCGTCGGCAAGGCGGGGAAGAACCTCGATCACTTTCTGGCACTGGTCGGGCTTGTGCGCGGGGACATCTATATCACCAACGTCGTCAAATTCCGCCCGACCAAGACGGGCGCGACCGGGCGGCTGAGCAACCGCCCGCCGACGCGGGAGGAAATCGCGCTGTTTCGCCCGTGGCTGATGGCGGAAATCGCGCGCGTGAACCCCGGCGTGATCGCGACGCTGGGCAACGTGCCGCTTCAGGCCGTCACGGACAGCCGGATCACCATTGGCGAGGCGCACGGCCGACTGACGGCGGCGGGCGAAACCGGCAGGCCGCTCTTTCCGCTGTATCACCCGGCGAGCCTGATCTACAACCGCGCGCTCGCCCCGGTGTACGAGCAGGATGTGCGCGCGCTGGCCGACATGCTGCGCAAAAATGCCTTTTGAATCGGGCGAAGGTTGCGGAATCGGGCGGCGGCTTGCCATTTAGAGCGCTGAAATGTATAATTGGAACAAAAGGGCTTCCGTTCTGCCCGCGGGTATGGTATGCTCGGAGCAAAAGGAAGGGTGAAAAACGATGGAAATGATTTTGGAAAATCTGCCGATGGCGCTCTGTGTGCTGCTGGGTATGGGTCTGATTCTGGTGGAGGTCTTCCTGCCGGGGTTCGGCCTGCCGGGCATTTCGGGCATCGCGCTGGTCGGCGTAGGCACGATCATGGCGGCGATGCATTTCGGTACGCTGACGGCGGTGGCGCTGCTGCTGGTGATTATCGCGGTGCTGGCGGTGCTGATCTCGTGGCTGCTGCGTTCGGCGGCGAAGGGCGACGTGGCCAAATCCAAGCTGTTTCTGCACCAGAAGGAAGAACTGCGCGAGCAGCAGGATATGCAGGTGCTCGTCGGGCACGAGGGCAGGACGCTCAGCGTGCTGCGTCCCTCCGGCATCGGCGATTTTGACGGCGTTCGGCTGAACGTCGTCACCGAGGGCGAATTTATCGAAAACGGCGTGGCGATTCGCATTGCGCGCGTCGAGGGCGGAAAAATCGTCGTCAAGGCGATCAAGTCATAAGCGAGAAAAAGACAGGGGGAAAAGAGTATGGTTGTGGAGAGCGTTGTTTTGATTGTGGCCATCATTCTGGCGGTGCTGGTTTTCCTGCGGTTTATTCCGCTGAATCTGTGGATCTCCGCGCTGGCTTCCGGCGTGCACGTTTCGATTTTCACGCTGATGGGCATGCGGATTCGCCGCGTTCCCCCGGCAAAGATCGTCGGGCCGCTGATCAAGGCGGAAAAGGCCGGTCTGAACATGCAGATCAGCAAGATGGAAGCGCACTTCCTCGCGGGCGGCAACCTCGACCGCGTGATTACCGCGCTGATTACCGCGCGCGGCGCGAACATCAAGCTCGATTTTCCGGAGGCCTGCGCCATCGACCTGGCGGGGCGCGACGTTTTGCAGGCGGTGCAGATGAGCGTCAACCCGAAGGTTATTGAAACGCCGGTCGTCGCCGCGATTGCGAAGGACGGCATCGAGCTGCGCGCCAAGGCGCGCGTGACGGTGCGCGCGAACATCGAGCGGCTGGTTGGCGGCGCGGGCGAGGAGACGATCGTTGCGCGCGTCGGCGAGGGCATCGTCACGACCGTCGGCTCCGCGGAGACGCACAAGGCCGTGCTGGAAAACCCGGATCTGATCAGCCGCACCGTGCTGAGCAAGGGGCTTGACGCGGGCACGGCGTTCGAAATCCTTTCCATCGACATCGCGGATGTGGACGTGGGGCGCAACATCGGCGCGCAGCTCCAGATGGATCAGGCCGAGGCCGACCGCCGCATTGCGCAGGCCAAGGCGGAGGAGCGCCGCGCGATGGCCGTCGCCCGCGAGCAGGAGATGAAGGCTGCCGCGCAGGAACAGCGCGCCAAGGTCATCGAGGCCGAAGCGGAGGTGCCGCGCGCCATGGCGGCCGCGCTGCGCGAGGGCAAGCTGGGCGTGATGGATTATTACGAGATGAAGAACACCATCGCCGACACGGCCATGCGCGATTCCATCGCCTCCATGGGCGAGGGCGCAAACGCGCCGCGCAAGAAGTAATCATCGAAGGGAGAGGCGCGAAACATGGGTGAAATGCTGCGGTATCTGCTCGTTGCCGCGATCTTCGTGATGGTGCAGGTCGCCGCAGGCGGAAAAAAGAAGAAGAAAAAGGGCAGCCCGAACAGGCCGCCCGTGAAGAAAAACGAAGCCAAACAGGCCGCACCGACAGACCGGCCTGAGGCCAAAACGGCGGAGGAGAGCGCGCGCGTGTTCGAACAGCACGAGGCGCAAAGCGGCTTTGACGACCCCTGCGACAGTGAAGACGCGCCGCGCATCCATCTGCATCAGGCGGATCAGCAGGCGATGGAGCAGGCGGGCGAGGGCGAAGACCCCTGCCACGCCGGCGCCGCGCCGGAAAGACCGCCGATTGACGACGAGACGAAGGAAACGGACGTGCAGCGCGCGGCGTTTGAAAGCGACGTGCTGCGCGGCGTGGTGATGAGCGAGGTGCTGACGCGGCCGAGCGAACGCGCAGCGCTCAGACGGATGAAGCGGGGAAGAAGAGCGTGAGCAACGAGGAAATTCGCGTCGTCATTGCGGATGACGAGCCGGGCATGCGCATGATTATGCGCAAGATGATCGAAAAGGCGGTCGGCTTCACGCTCTGCGGCGAGGCGGACAACGGGCCGGATCTGCTCAAGCTGGTGGAGCAGTATAAGCCGCAGGTCTGCTTTCTGGATGTGGAAATGCCGGGGATGACGGGGCTGGAATGTGCCAAGGCCATTCAGGATACCGACCCGCACACCATCCTCGTCTTCGCTACGGCGCACGAGGACTACATGGCGCAGGCGTTCGAGGTCTATGCGTTTGATTACATGGTCAAGCCGTTCAAGGTTGAGCGCGTGATGAAGACGCTTGAGCGAATCCGGCAGGTGATCGGCGGGCGCACGCAGCCCCAGAGCGAGCAGGCGGAAAAGCTGGAGGAGCACATCAAGGCGATTCCGGCCAGAGGCGCGAGCAGCGGGCGCATCATGCTGCACCACAAGGAAGGCGTGAACTTCATCAACCAGTCGGATATCCTGCTGGTGCAGCGCGAAAACCGCTCGACCGTGCTGTATGCCACGAACGGGCGACGCTTTGAGACCAGCGAGGCGCTGGGCGACGTGGAGGCGCGGCTCGATCCGAAGATTTTCTTCCGCTGCCATAAATCGTACATCATCAACCTCAATGTGATCGACAACATCACGCCCTACGGGCGCTGGACGTATGTGGTGCACCTGACCGGCACGACGCAGGACGCGCTGATTACGCACGAAAAATACGAGGAATTGGAAAAAATGTTCTCCTGACGGGAACGGGACGGACGCGGCGCGCGTTCGTCTCAGACTGTAAACAAAAAGCTATTCTCCCCCCGAAGGGGGAGAATAGTCCTTTCCGCAAATGAAAGAATAGCTGAATTTCTTGATTTTGCTATTCAAGCCAAGTTTGCTTATGTCAACAAGCTGGGACGGACGCGGTGCGCGTTCGTCTTTTTTTGATTGCGATAGCATATCGGGCAATAAAAAAACCCTCCCGAACGGGAGGGAAGAAAGACTGAGAAAAACTTACTCGGCCTTGGCCAGCTCACGGGCCATGCGCGCCTTTTCACGGTTCGCGGCATTCTTAGAGATAACGCCCTTAGCAGCGGCCTTATCGACAGCAGAAGAGGCGGAGCTCAGCAATTCAGCGGTCGCGGTCTTGTTGGCCGTGGCGGCGTCAAACTTCTTGATCGCGGTCTTGGTAGCGGACTTGACCATCTTGTTGCGGAGGGTCTTGTGCTCAATCACGCTGACGCGCTTGATAGCAGACTTAATGTTCGGCAAAGGAATTCACCTCCTCGGGTGTATTCAATAATCAGCAGAAGTTATTATAGCACGACATTTCAGAAAAAGCAAGGCAATTTTACAATTTTTTTTGCGACGACGCGATGCGTTTGTCCGCGGCCGAATAACCGCGCCGTTTTTGCTCAAAATAGGGAGGCGAGAAAACGCCGCAAATCAAAGAAGATCGCGAGAAGGAAACGCGAAAGAAGGTGCGAAAGAAGAAAGCGGTGAGCGGTGAAGGAAAAGAATCGAAACGGAGGCATGAACATGGAAAAGAGCGAAGGCAGGCATAACCTGATTCCCTATGCGCTGGAGACCGTCGCGCGCCCGGGTTCGCGGGAGAGCCGCGTCCGCCGTCCGCCGGACGGGCTGCACATCCGGCATGAGCGAGGTGAGCAGGGTGACCGGTAAGCGCGCGCAGGCATACCAGAAGCTGGTGGCGCGGCTCTCCCCGAAAAGCGACATGGCGCAGGGAATTTTCCGCGCGTATTGGGTCGGCGGCGTCATCTGCGCCCTCGGCCAGACGATCAACGACCTGTTTGCCTACGGGCTGAAATGGGGCGCGCAGAGCGCCTCGACCGCGACGAGCATCTGCCTGATTTTTGCGTCGTCGCTGCTGACGGGGCTGGGCGTATACGATAAAATCGGCAAATACGCGGGCGCGGGCAGCATTGTGCCGATCACCGGCTTTGCCAACAGCGTGGTTTCGCCCGCGATGGAGTTCCGCCGCGAGGGGCTGGTGATGGGCGTGGGCGCGAAGCTGTTCACGCTCGCCGGCCCCGTGCTGACCTACGGCATCGGTGGTTCGATCGTCGTCGGGCTGGTGGCGCTGGCCATGGGCGCGGGGCGATAAGCCGCGCGGAAGATCGCGGTCATTTTGCCGCGCGCGCCGCATAGGATAGGGGCGAGGGGGGATGCGCGTGTGCGGCGGGATCAGACAGGGCGTCGGCGTCCTCCTCGTGCTTTCGGGGGTGCTGATCGTGTTTCTGTGCCTGCCGATGGAGTTTTTTCTGATTGCGCTGGGCGTGGCGCTGGCGGCGGCGGGGCTGCTGCTGCTGCGCTAGAGGGAGGAAGAGCATGAGCGTCAAAATGATCTGCGTCAAGCCGCCGAGGTTTTTGCGGGCGCTGCTGCGATGGATGACGGGGCGGCAGCGGGAATGAACGCAAAAAAACGCCCCATCAGGCGATGGGGCGCAATTTGCGCTCAAACAGTACGGGACGCGCGGGGATTTTTACAGCGCGCGCTCCACCTTGCCGCTACGCAGGCAACGGGTGCACACGTTCATGTGGCGAACAGCGCCGCCAACGTTCACGCGAACGCGCTGGGTGTTCGGCAGCCAAACGCGGTTGCTCTTGCGGTTGGAGTGGCTGACATTGTGGCCGCTCATCGCGCCCTTCTGGCAGACCTCACAAATCTTTCCCATAATCACACCTCCTTCTGGTGCGTAAACAGTCATAACACGATTATTGTAGCACCTCGACCGCGATTTGACAAGTGTTTTTTTTATTTTCGTCCCTCAAAATTTCAAAAAAACAGGGAACGGCTTGTCTTTTTTCACGGAAATGGCATTTGCGGCGCATGTTTTTTCCCGGAATCCTTGTAAAAACGCTCGTTTTCCTGTATACTGTACGATGATCGCTTGATATATCGGGTCGGATGACCCTGCGCGAGGAGGGTTTCTTTTATGGAATACAAAATCAGCAACGATCTCGGGCTGATCACCATCAGCGAAGATGTTCTGCTCAAAGTGGCAGGTTATGCGGCGCTTGAGTGCTATGGTATTGTGGCCATGTCCAGCAAGCGCGCCAAGGACGGGTTTGTGGAGTGGCTCGGCAAGGAGAATTTGACCAAGGGCGTGCAGGTCAACATCACGGAGGCGGGGATCGACATTGATCTGTTTATCATCGTCGAATACGGCATCTCCATCGTGGAGGTCTGCAACATCATCAAATCTCAAGTTTGCTACAAGATTGAGAACATGACGGGCGCGAAAGTGCGCAGAGTAAATATTTCGGTCGAGGGTATCCGCGTCTGATCCCCTTACGGAAACTGGAGGCGAGATTTTTTGTCACAGCAATCAATAGACGGGTTGCTCCTCAAGGAAATGATTATTGCGGGAGCCAATCTGCTTGAACAAAACCGCGAGGCGATTGACGCGCTGAACGTTTTCCCCGTGCCGGACGGCGACACGGGCACCAACATGTCCCTGACGATGAAATCCACCGTCAAGGAGATTTCGGCGCTGGACGAGCCGAGCGCCAGCAAGCTGCTCAGCATGGCCGCCCGCGGCGCGCTCAAGGGCGCGCGCGGCAACTCCGGCGTCATCCTCTCCCAGATTCTGCGCGGCTTTGCGCGCGGCATCGACGGGGCGGAGACCATCGACGCGGAAACGTTCGCGAAGGGGCTTGAGGCCGGCGCGAAGACGGCGTACAAGGCCGTTATGAAGCCGAAGGAGGGCACCATCCTGACCGTCATCCGCGTGATCGCGGAGGATTCCGGCCGCTATGTGGTCAAGCATCCGGGCGACCTGCCCAAGCTGCTGGATAAGGTCATCCGCAGCGGCGAGGCCATTCTGGAAAAGACGCCGGACATGCTCCCGGCGCTCAAGCAGGCGGGCGTGGTCGATTCCGGCGGGCAGGGTCTGCTGACCGTGCTCAAGGGTTGGCGCGCGGCCTTTAACGGCGAAAAGATCGAGGATACCTCCGCCAACGTCGGCAGCGCGGCGACCTTCGAATTTGAGGACGACCACGATTCGATGGAGGAGGTCAAGTTCAAGTATTGCACCGAATTCATCATCCAGTATATGAACCCCGGCGTGACCGAGGACGACGTCAACAAATTCCGCACCCGCCTGACCCGCATCGGCGACTGCGTGGTGGTCGTCGGCGATTTCTCGCTGGTGAAGGTGCACGTGCACACCAACGACCCCGGCAAGGCGATTCAATATGCCTGCGAATTGGGCGAGCTGGTGAACCTCAAGATCGACAACATGGCCGAGGAGCGCCGTGAGCGCCTCCAGAAGGCTGAAGCCGCGCAGAAGGCCGCCGAGGAGAAGAAGCGGCAGGAGGAGGCCGAGAAGGCCGAGCAGCCGCTCAAGGAATACGGCATGGTGGCGGTGTCGCTGGGCGAGGGCTTCTCCGGCATCTTCGGCGATCTGGGCGTGGATCACATCGTCGAGGGCGGCCAGACCATGAACCCGAGCATCGAGGATATCCTCGATGCGGTGGAGAAGGTCGGCGCGAAAAACGTCTTCGTGCTGCCCAACAACTCCAACGTCATCCTCGCCGCGTCTCAGGCGGCGGAGCTTTCCGAGCGCAACGTCGTCGTTCTGCCGACCAAAAACGTCGCGATGGGCATCGGCGCGGTGATCGCGTTCAACCCGGAGGCGAGCGTCGAGGAGAACCGCGAGGCCATGACCGCCGCCGCCGAGCAGGTGAAGACCGGCCAGATCACCTTCGCCGTCCGCGATACGGTGTTCGAGGACAAGGAAATCAAGGAAGGCGACATCATCGGGATTCACAACGGCCGCATCGAGGTCGTCGGCAAGAGCATCCATGATATCGCGCTGGAGCTGGTCAAGCATGTCGTTGAGGATGGCGATTCGCTGATTACCATCTATTACGGTCAGGATACCCAGCAGGAGGACGCCGACGCGCTGGGCGCGGAGGTGGCCGAAATGTTCAGCGATCTGGACGTCGAGGTGCAGTATGGCGGTCAGCCGCTGTATTATTACCTGATTTCTGCGGAATAATTTTTCAAAATGCAAAATGCCGCGCTATGCCATGATCGGCGGCGCGGCATTTTTTTAATCTATAGAAAATGGCGTAAAATCACCCGCGCGGGCAGGCTCAGCCCGTTTTTTTGCACTGGGAAAAGCCGACGAAAAGGAGGAGCACATGCGTTCACTTGAAAGCATCAAGGGGTTCGGCCCGGTTCGCCTCAAGGCGCTGGCCGCGCGCGGGATCGAGACGGCGCTGGATCTGGTGGAAACCCTGCCGACCGGCTACAAGGATACGACGCGCCCGCTTTCCCCGGCGCAGATGACCGAGGGGCGGCAGGCGTGCTTCACCGGCTTTGTGAAGGGCAAGCCCGCGCTGCATTACGCGCGCGGCATGCGGTGGGTCAGCGCGACGATTGCGGATGAGTGCGGCGCGGTGCGCTGCATGTGGTTCAACCAGCCGTGGATGAAGGAGCGGCTGTTTGATACCTGCGAGGTGACGCTCTATGGCCGCTGCGTCCGCAAAAAGAGCGGGCTGTTTGTCATCAACCCGTCGCTGGAGGAGCCGGGCAGCATCATTCCGGTGTATGCCGCCGTGCCGGGCGTGGGGCAAAAGCCCCTGCGCGACGCGGTGAAGCTGCTGCTGGATGAATACGACGAGCCGGATCCGCTGCCGCGGACGCTGGTGGAGCGGTGCGGCCTGATGGACAGGCTCGACGCGCTGCGCGAGGCGCATTTCCCGACGAATTTTGACAGGCTGGCGCAGGCCAAGGAGCGGCTGGCCTACGAGGAGCTGCTGCTCTTTCAGGCGGGCGTGGCCGGGGCGGCGGGGGAACGCAGGCGCGCGCAGCCGCTGGATATTCAGGATGCATGGATAGAGGAATTTTTTGACAAACTACCCTTTGCGCCGACGAACGCGCAGCGGCGCGTGGCCGACGAGGTCGCGGCGGATATGCGCGGGGAGCGCGCGATGGCGCGGATGGTGCAGGGCGACGTGGGCTGCGGCAAGACGCTGATCGCGCTCTGCGCGATGTATCTGTGCGTGCGCGCCGGGGGACAGGCCGCGCTGATGGCGCCGACGGAAATCCTCGCCTCGCAGCACCTGCAAAGCGCGGTGCAGACGCTTGCGCCGCTGGGCGTGACCTGCGGCCTGCTGACGGGGCACATGACGGCGGCGGAAAAGCGCCGCGCAAAGGAAGCGATTGCAGCGGGCGCGTGGCAGGCGGTCATCGGCACGCACGCGCTGATTTCTGAAGGGGTGGAATTTGCGAACCTGCGGCTGACGATCACCGACGAGCAGCATCGCTTCGGCGTTCGCCAGCGGACGACGCTGGAGGGCAAGGGCGACGCGCCGCACGTGATGGTGATGAGCGCGACCCCGATTCCACGCACGCTGTCGCTGGTGCTTTACGGCGACCTCGATCTGTCCGCCGTGGATGAAATGCCGCCGGGGCGCACCCCTGTCCGCACGCGCATCGTGCCGGAGGAAAAGCGCGAGGGGCTGTATGCGTTCATCCGCGCGCAGGCGGCGCAGGGGCGACAGGCCTACGTGGTCTGCCCGCTGGTCGGCGAGGCGGAGTTGGACGACGCGGCGCTTCGCAGCGCCGCGCAGGAGCAGAAGGAGCTCGCGCAGGCGCTCGCGCCGCTCAAGGTGGGGCTGGTGCACGGCAAGATGAACAAGGCGCAGAAGGAGGACACGCTGGCCGCATTTTACGCCGGAACGCTGGATGTGCTCGTGGCGACGACGGTGATCGAGGTCGGCGTGAACGTGCCCAACGCGACGGTGATGGTCATCGAGGGGGCGGAGCGCTTCGGGCTGGCGCAGCTCCATCAGCTTCGCGGCCGCGTCGGGCGCGGGGCGCAGGAGAGTTGGTGCTTCCTGATGGCCGAGCCGAACGAGCGGCTCAAAACGCTGGTCTCGACCAACGACGGCTTCGCCGTCGCGCAGAAGGATCTGGAATTGCGCGGCGCGGGCGAGTTCTTCGGCACGAGGCAGCACGGCGAGCCGCAGATGCCCGCGCTGATGCTGACGGGCGACGTGCGGCTGCTCGAGCGCACACGGCAGACCTTTCTGCAAATCAGCCGTCAGGCGGCCTATCGGGACGAATACCGCGCCGTGCTGGAGGCGGCGAACCGGCGTTTTGCGCGAAGCGGTCAATTTCTGGCAAGAAATTGAAGGAACGGCGAGCGGCCGCCTTTGCGGCAATTTGATCTAAACCGGGGTAAAACCGCTACGCTTTCTTGTCAAACCCGACAAAAGGTCTGATGTGTTTGAAAAAAAGACGCGAAAAACCGTTTAGAAATTACAAAAAACGATTGCCAAATGTCGGAAGAGGCCGTATAATATTCCATGTGCGACCAGAAATGGTCTGTTTTCGCGCGACAATCATGAGCCATTTTCATGAAGAAAGTTGCAATGATTATGAATCTTTCAAGGAGGAACAAACAGCATGACGAAGTATGTGTACCTGTTTAAGGAAGGCAACGCCAGCATGCGCAACCTGCTGGGCGGCAAGGGCGCGAACCTTGCCGAGATGACCAAGATCGGTCTTCCGGTGCCGCAGGGCTTCACCGTCTCCACCGAGGCTTGCACCCGCTACTATGAGGACGGCAAGACCATCGGCGAGGATATCGTCGAGCAGATTTACGCCGCTCTGGCCGAGACCGAGAAGGTCTGCGGCAAGAAGTTCGGCGACCTGGAGAATCCGTTCCTGGTTTCCGTGCGCTCCGGCGCGCGCGCGTCCATGCCCGGCATGATGGATACCATCCTGAACCTGGGCCTGAACGACGTGGCCGTCAAGGGTCTGGCCAACCTGACCGAGAATGAGCGCTTTGCCTATGACTCCTACCGCCGTTTCATCCAGATGTTCTCCGATGTCGTTATGGAGATCCCGAAGAGCTTCTTCGAGCGCGTTCTGGACGAGATCAAGGAGAGCAAGGGCGCTAAGTACGACACCGACCTGAATGCCGAGGACATGAAGGAAATCGTCGTCCGCTTCAAGGAGATCTACAAGGAGAAGATGGGCGTCGAGTTCCCGCAGGACCCGAAGGTTCAGCTCATGGAGGCCATCAAGGCCGTCTTCCGCTCCTGGGATAACCCGCGTGCCATCTACTACCGCCGCATGAACGACATCCCGTCCGACTGGGGCACCGCCGTCAACGTCCAGAGCATGGTCTTTGGCAACATGGGCAACACCTCCGGCACCGGCGTTGCGTTCACCCGCGACCCGTCCACCGGCGAGAAGAAGCTCTACGGCGAGTATCTGATCAACGCGCAGGGCGAGGACGTCGTCGCCGGCATCCGCACCCCGCAGAAGATCGAGACGCTCCAGCAGGTCATGCCGGAGGTTTACGAGCAGTTTGTGAACATCGCGCAGACGCTCGAAAACCACTACCGCGACATGCAGGACATGGAATACACCATCGAGCGCGGCAAGCTCTACATGCTCCAGACCCGCAACGGCAAGCGCACCGCCGCCGCCGCGCTGAAGATCGCTGTCGATCTGGTCAACGAGGGCATGATTACCACCGACGAGGCCATCCTCAAGGTGGAGCCGAAGCAGCTCGACTCCCTGCTGCACCCGCAGTTTGACGCCGTCGCGCTGAAGAAGGCGAAGGAGATCGCCATGGGTCTGGCCGCCTCTCCGGGCGCTGCCTGCGGCATGGTGTACTTCACCGCTGAAGAGGCGACCGCGGCTGCCAAGTCCGGCAAGAAGGTCGTTCTCGTCCGTCTGGAGACCTCTCCGGAGGATATCGAGGGCATGGCGCATGCGCAGGGCATCCTGACCGCCCGCGGCGGCATGACCTCCCACGCGGCTGTCGTTGCCCGCGGCATGGGCACCTGCTGCGTCGCCGGCTGCGGCGCGCTGCGCGTGGATGAAGAAGCCAAGACCGCGACCATCGGCGACGTCGTCTTCCACGAGGGCGACTGGATGAGCATCGACGGCTCCACCGGCAAGGTGTACGCCGAGGCGATCCCGACCGTTGACGCTTCCGTTTCCGGCGATTTCGCCACCCTGATGGGCTGGGCGGACGCGGCCCGCAAGCTGGGCGTTCGCACCAACGCGGACAACCCGCACGACGCGGCTGTGGCCGTGAAGTACGGCGCGGAAGGCATCGGCCTGTGCCGCACCGAGCACATGTTCTTCGAGGCGACCCGTATCGCCGACATGCGCCAGATGATCCTCTCCGAGACCGAGGAACAGCGCCGCGAGGCTCTCGCCAAGCTGCTGCCGTATCAGAAGGCGGACTTCAAGGGCATGTACAAGGCGCTGGAAGGCCGTCCGATGACCGTCCGTTATCTGGATCCGCCGCTGCACGAGTTCCTCCCGGCCAAGAACATGACCGAGGAAATCGAGGCGCTGGCCAAGGAGCTGGGCACCACCACCGACAAGATCATCGCCAAGATCGACGAGCTGCATGAGTTCAACCCGATGATGGGCTTCCGCGGCTGCCGTCTGGCGGTTCGCTATCCGGAAATCGCCGAGATGCAGACCCGCGCTGTCATCGAGGCGGCCATCGAGGTCAAGCAGGAGGATGGCTACGACATCCATCCGGAAATCATGATCCCGCTGGTCGGCGAGGTCAAGGAGCTGGCCTACGTGAAGAAGGTCGTTCTGGATACCGCCAAGAAGGTCATGGACGAGAAGGGCGTCGAGCTTGACGTGAAGGTCGGCACCATGATCGAGATCCCGCGCGCGGCCGTGACCGCCGACGAGATCGCCAAGGAGGCCGAGTTCTTCTCCTTCGGCAC
>UQNM01000017.1 GCA_900542395.1 uncultured Eubacteriales bacterium | reverse complement strand
GCCAGACCTTCGGCGTTTCGCTTGCCTGTCTCCCGCGCAGCGGGCGGCAAGCTCCACACCCTCAAAGAGGGAGCTCTTTGATCAGGTTATTTTCTGTCTAAGCAATAAGTCGCGCCGTACCCGTAGGGGCGCGCATTGCGCGCCCGCGTTTTGTGCAGAATTTGTTTTTTGCTCAATTATTGAGGGAAGCGAAACACCCTCAAGAAGGGGGCGCACAGCGAAGCTGTGACGGAAGGCGTTTTACTTCGCGATAAAACCGATTTTTTTCATCGCCTTGGAGAGCGTGCGCTCGGCCATACGCCCCGCGCGCTCCGCACCCTGACGATAGACCGTTTCCAGATACGCCTTGTCGCCCATATAGCGGTTGTAATCCGCCTGAATCGGTTCGAGCGTCGCCACAATCGCGTCGGCCACGGCGGACTTGAGATCGCCGTAGCCCTTGCCCGCGAACGACTCGACCGCGTGATCCATGCTTTCGCCCGTCAGCGCGCAGAGCATCGCCAGCAGGTTGGAAACGCCCGGCTTGTTCTCCGCGTCGAAGCGGATTTCGGATTCGGAATCCGTCACCGCGCGGCGCAGCTTGCGGCGCACGACGTCCGGGCCGTCCAGCATGGAGATAAAGCAATCGTCCGGGTCGGATTTGCTCATCTTGCGCTTCGGGTCCTGCAGGCTCATCACGCGCGCGCCCAGCTTCGGATAATAGCCCTCCGGGATGGTGAACACGTTGCCGTACAGGCCGTTGAAGCGGGTGGCGATGTCGCGGCAGATTTCAAGGTGCTGCGTCTGATCCACGCCGACCGGCACGAGGTTCGCCTGATAGAGCAGGATGTCGCCCGCCATCAGCACGGGGTAGGTGAACAGGCCGCAGTTGATGTTGTCCGCGTGCTTGGCGCTCTTGTCCTTGAACTGGGTCATGCGGCTCATCTCGCCCATGTAGGTGAAGCAGTTGAGCAGCCAGTTCATCTCCGCGTGCTGGTGCACATGGCTCTGGAAGAAGAGCACGTTCTTTTCCGGGTCAAGGCCGATGGCCAGCAGCAGCGCCAGAAGCTGGATGGACTGCGCGCGCAGTTTCGCCGGTTCCTGCCGCACCGTGATGGCGTGCAGATCGGCGATCATGTACAGGCAGTCGTATTGATCCTCCAGCAGCTTCCAGTTGCGCATGGCGCCGATGTAGTTGCCCAGCGTCGGCGTGCCGGAAGGCTGGATTCCCGAGAGGATGCGTTGTTTTTTCACCGGGGCAGTCTGTTGTTCCATAAAGCATAATCTCCTTTGAAGCGCCCTTTCCACTGAAAAGGCCGCGTGTGAATGTAGAATGTTGTTTCTATTTTAGCACAAAGGGAGAAACCGCGCAAGGAAAACAGCGCCCGATTGACTTTTGGCCGGTCGGGCGCTATACTGATTGCGTGTCTGCCCAAAGAAAACCGGGCATAACAACAAGAGCAACGAGGAGTCGTTATGGAGAAGCAAGATACGTTTCGCGCGGTGGTGCTCATTCCCGCCTACAAGCCGGATGAGCGGCTGGTTCAGCTCACGCGCGAACTCAAGGAAGAGAAGCTCGACGTGCTGCTGGTGGACGACGGCGGCCAGCAGGCGTTCGCGCATATTTTTGACGAGTGCCGCGCGCTGGGCGCCGAGGTTGCCGTGCATGCGGTCAATCAGGGCAAGGGGCGCGCGCTCAAGACCGGCCTGAATGCCGCGCTGAACCTCTGGCCGGATCTTTCCGGCGTGGTGACGGCGGATGCGGACGGCCAGCATACCCTGCGCGACATCCTGCGCCTCATCGAGGCCATGCGCGAGCACCCGAACGCGCTGGTGCTCGGTTCGCGCGAATTTACAGGCGATGTGCCGTTCAAGAGCCGCTGGGGCAACCGAATCACCCGTTTTGTGTATGCGCTCGCCAGCGGCGTGCACGTTTCCGATACGCAGACCGGCCTGCGCGGCCTGCCCGCCTGCGCCATCCCGGCGATGATTACCATCGACGGCGAGCGGTATGAATACGAGATGAACGTGCTGCTCAAGCTGCGGGATATGAAGCTCGGCGTGTTCGAAGTGCCGATTGAGACGATCTACATCGACGATAATTCCGGCAGCCACTTCAACCCCGTGCGCGACGCGATCCGCATCTACGCGGTCATCTTCAAATACCTGTTCTCGTCGGTCACGTCCTTCGCGGTGGATTATCTGCTGTACTGGCTGTGCCTCGGCGTGTTCAAATTCGCGCCGCTGATCAGCTACGCGCTGGCGCGTCTGGTGTCCTCGCAGGTGAATTATCACCTCAACAAGCACACCGTCTTCTCCGGCCGCGGCGGCAGACATTCGATGGTCAAGTATTACGCGCTGGCCGTCGTGCAGGGGCTTCTGGGCGCGGGGCTGGTGCAGGTTTTGCCGACCGTGCTGCCGATCTCGGCGGCGGGGATCAAAATCCCGGGCGATCTTCTGCTCTTTGCGGTCAGCTACTTCATTCAGCGCGACTTTGTGTTTGATAAATGATGTGTGAAAAAAGCAGGGCGCGGCGGCGTGTGCGCACGCGCGTCGCGCTTTTTTTGAGCCTCGCCTCGCTGGCGGGGCTGTATCTGATTCGTCTGCTGGGCGCGGCGCTGCATGCGGCGGGGCTGTCCGCCGTGGCGCTTTCGACGGCGGGGACGCTGCTGTGCTTTCTGCTGCCCGCGCTGGCGGGGCTGTTTCTGCTGGACGGCGACCAGCACGGCCTGATCGCGCTTCGGGCGCTGAGCGCGCAGCATGTGCTGTGTCTGGCGGCGGCGGGGGCGCTGTTCGTCGGCCCGGCGGCGCTTTTGGCCGAGCTTCCGGGCGCGGCGCTCCGGCTCTGCGGCGTGGAAACGGCGCAGGCGGCGGCCGTAACGCCGGATTCGGCGCTGTTTCTGCCGATGCTGCTGCAAAGCGCGCTGCTCGCGCCGATTTGCGAGGAGCTGTTCTTCCGCGGCTACCTGATGGGGGCGTTCGCCAAGGCGGGTCGGGGCAGGGCGATTGCGGCGGCGGCGCTGCTGTTCGCGGCGGCGCACGGCGTTGACGCGGCGTTTCTGCCGCGGTTCCTGCTGGGCTGCCTGCTGGGCGGCATGGCGCGGCGAACCGGGTCGATCCTCGCGCCGATGCTGATGCACGGCTGTTACAACGCGGCGGTGCTGCTGCTCGGCTTTGCGGGCGCTTCGTTTTCCGGGCGCTCGCTGCTCCTTTGCGCGCTGGGGCTGCTGAGCGCGGCGCTCTGCTTCGCCATGGTCGCGCGCGTGTACCTCGCGCGGGCGAACCGCGCGCCGGTCGTATGGGGCGGCGCGCTGAGCCGAAAGGAGACGGCGAAGGTGGCTGCGGCCGTGCTGGCGGTGATCGCCGCCGTGGTGGTGACGGAGGTGACGAGGCCGTGAACATGGCGCTGATCTGCATGGGGCGGCTCAAGGAAAAATACTGGCGCGACGCGGCGAACGAATATGAAAAGCGGCTCTCCCGGTTTGGAAAGTTCGAAGAAATCGAGCTGCCGGATCTGCCCGAGCCCGCGAACAGCTCGCCCGCCGTCGAGGCGCAGATTTGCGAAAAAGAGGGACGGGCGATTTTGCAGAAGGTGCGCGAGGACGACGTCGTTATCGCGCTGTGCATCGGCGGAAAACAGCTCGACTCCGTGCAGCTTTCCGAAAAGCTGACGCAGTTTGGCGATACCGGGCGGCGGGTGGTGTTCATCATCGGCGGCTCGCTGGGGCTTTCGCCGCAGGTGGTCGCGCGGGCGAATTTCAAGCTGTCGTTTTCCCCGATGACCTTTCCGCATCAACTGGCGCGCGTAATGCTGCTGGAGCAGACCTACCGCGCGATGAAGATCGCGGCGGGGGAACGGTATCACAAATAGATTTCGGATGCGTCAATCGTTTCCGACAGACAAACGGAAGGGCGAAACCCGCGAAACGCGGGCGCGGCCAAAGAGAAGGCAAGAGCATGCGGTATGATTTTGAATTGGTCGGCAAGATTGGCTCGATGGCGCTGATTCGCCGCGAGGACGCCGACATTGATTACAACATTTTTTCCCGTCTGGGCAGCGAATTAAAGCCGGGCATGATCTGGGTGACGAGCGGCGCGGCGGAGATCGGGCGGCTGGATTACATCAAGCGCACGGGGCACGAGCTGACCTGCGACAGCGTGGACGCCAAGACGGATTACGCGGCGCAGGGGCAGAGCATCCTGATGGAGCAATACCGCCACTTCGTCCGGCCGGAATACTCCGTGCGTCAGGTGCTGGTGGAGCATCAGCATTTCAACGACCCGGAGAAGCGCGAGCACATCCGCAAGCTGTTTCTGCGCGCGAAGGAGCAGGGCGCGATTCCGATCGTCAACTACAACGACCCGGTTTCCGACGAGGAGAACCGCAAGTGGGAGCTTTCCAACCTGCGGCGCGAGCACCGCGAGGTGCACGAGTGCGTGGATAACGACGAGACGGCGGCGGTCATCGCGGGGCTGGTGACGGCCAGAACGCTGCTCATTATGACCTCGACGGAGGGCATTTACGCCGATCCGAAGGACCCGAAGACGCTGATTCGCGACGTGGAGGCGCGAACGCCGGAGGAGATGGAGCGCAAAATCCGCGAATTGCAGACGTACTGCATGGGCGCGTCCCGCGCGGGCGCGAACGGCGCGCACGCCAAGCTGGAATACGCGCTCGGCCCGGCGATGCGCGGCACGACGGTGATCATCGGCCATGGCCGCCACCGCATCAGCGACCTGCTGGAGGGGCGCGTCGCCTGCACGAGAATCGGGCTGGCGTGACGGCGCGCGCCCGCGGCATAAAACACAGAGCGGTTTGAACGCGCCCTTTTGAGGCGCGGCGAAGAAAAGGGGAAGATCATTCATGAAGGCGAATTACCATACGCACACGGCGCGCTGCGGCCACGCGACGGGCACGGACGAGGATTATGTGCTGGCGGCGATTGAACAGGGGTTTGACGAGCTGGGTTTTTCGGATCATGTGCCGTGGCCGTATCAGGACGGATACACGCACCCCAGCGTCCGCATGCGCGTGGATCAGATGCCGGGGTATCTGAACAGCGTCCGCGCGCTGGCGGCGCAATACAAGGACAAAATTCACATCCTGACCGGCTTTGAGTGCGAATATTTCCCGGATTACATGAATTGGCTGGCGGATATGCGGGCGGAAAACCATCTGGATTACCTGATTCTGGGCAACCACTTCGATCACGACGACGAATACGGCATGTATTTTGGCAACATCCGCACGGCGGCGCAGCTCCGCCGCTATGTGGATTCGGCGGTGAAGGGGCTGGAAACGGGGCTGTTTTCGTATCTGGCGCACCCGGATCTGTTCATGCGCGATTACGGCAAGCCGTTTGACGAAAACGGCCGCGCGGCGGCCAAGGAGCTGTGTCAGGCCTGCAAGGCGCTGGATATCCCGATGGAATACAACCTGCACGACCGCTTTCTCTCGCCCGTCACGCACAGAAAGAGCTACCCAGACGCGCATTTCTTTGAAATCGTGCGTCAGGAGGGCGTGCGCGTGCTCATCGGCGTGGACGCGCACGAGCCGGAGGAGATCCGCAACCCGGCGCAGTGGGATCTGGCCTCGCGCGAGCTGGAGCCGTTCGGCGCGCTGTTTGAGGATCACCTCTGCCTGTGAGTGACCCGCGCGCAAAAAGAGTTGACAGGCGCGCCGCGTTGGCGTATGCTTGAGGAAACACACGCGGGAGGTTTGAAAACATGGGTTTTTTGGATAAATTGCGCGCCTCCATGGCCAGGTTCATGAGCGGGCGCTACGGCGCGGATCAGCTCAGCATGGCGATGGTGATCGCGGCGCTGGTTGTTTCGATTCTGGGCACGTTCACCGGCGCGCGGGCGGTCGCGATGGTGCTTTCCGACGCGCTGCTGATCGTCGCGTTTTTCCGCATGTTCAGCAAGGACAGGTATCGCCGGGCGCACGAAAACGAGGTCTACCTGAGCAAGACCGAGGGGGCGCGGCGCGGCTTTACGGAGTGGCTCAACCGGGTGAAAAACGGCAAGAAATACCGCTATTTCACCTGCCCGAAGTGCAAGCGCCGCCTGCGCGTGCCGCGCGGCGTGGGCAGCGTGACCGTCACCTGCAAAAACTGCGGCGCAAAATTTGATAAAAAAGCGTAAACAACAAAGGAGCTGTCACGGAGAAAACGAGAGACAGCTCCTTTTGCTTTCCGTGCGTCAGCCAAAGGGAGGAATGTCATGAAGGTTTTTTCGAGAAAAAACGCGCTGCTGCTGGCGGCGCTGCTGATCGCGCTGGCGGCGGCCTGCGCGTTTGCCCTCAGCCGCGCGCAGACGGCCGTCATGCTGAAAGAGACGGCGTTCGCGCCCGGCGGCGAGCGGGACGCGATGGCCGTCAGTCTGAAAGCGACCGAGGATCTGCGCACGATCAAGGGCGAAATGCACCTGACGGCCACCAACCGAACGGGCGGCGATCTTTCGGAAATTGTGCTGCGCGCATACGCGAACGCGATTCAGCCGGGGAGCGTGACGCTTTCGGATGCGACGGTGAACGGCGAGCGCGCGTCCATTGGCGCGGACAGCGACGATCCCTCCGTCTGGCGGATTGAAACGCCTTGGCGCGCGGGCGAAACGGCGGAGGTCTGCTGGCGGGTCTCCCTGATTGTGCCGCGCGGGGAGGGCGAAATCGGACGGACGGATGAAAGCGCGCTGCTCATCGGCGCGCTGCCCACCCCGGCGATGTGGGAAAACGGCGCGTGGCGCACGGACGGCTATGACGAACTGGCCGGGACGAGCTACGGACAGGCGATGGATGTGCGGATGACGCTGACCGTGCCAAACGGCGTGCAGGCGGCGTTTGGCGGCGCGTGGGTCGGCGAGTGGGACAATGGCGACGGCACCCGAACGCTGACGATGCAGCTTTCCAGCGCGCGGGAGATTTCCTTTGCGCTGCGCGCGAAGGGGGCGATGCGCCAGACGACGGTGGACGGCGTGCTGGTGACGGCGCTCGCGCAGAACGCGCGCACCGCGTCGCGGCTTTTGGATATCGCGGCGGAGGCGCTGGAGGATATCGGGCGGCTGGGGCTCGCCTATCCGTTCCCGTCGCTGACGGTGGCGCAGGCGAAGACGGCGCGCGCGGACGGGGCGGTCGGCTCGGCGCTGATCGCCGTCGATGCGGACGCGAAGACCGACGCGCTTCTCTCGCGGGTGACGCGCCTGTGCGCCCGGCAGATTTTCGGTGTTCAGGTGAAAAACGACCCGTGGAACGCGCCGTGGCTGAGCGAAACGCCGGCTTCCTGCGTTGAGCTGCTGGCCTATCGCCAGCGGGAGGGCGAGGCGGCCTATGAAAAGCGGTTCTACGGCGAAATCGAAATCGCGACCCGGCTGACGAGGCCTCGGGGCGTGACCGTCGGCGCATCGACGGAGCGCTTCGGCGGCGACGGCGAGATGACGCAGGTGCTGCGCGACGCGGGCGCGGCGGGGCTCATGGGGATCGAGCAGGCGGTCGGTCAGGCGGCGTTCCTCAGCGCGCTGCAATGCTATGCCGAGCAAAACGCGGGCGGGGTCGGCACGCTCGAAGCGCTTGAGGCGGCGCTCGAGGAGGCGACCGGGAGCGATTGGAGCGGCTATCTGGCGGACATGCTCGCGTCCTGACGCGCGGGCAGGGCGAGCAGGAGCAGCAGCGCCGCGCAGAGCGCGCCCAGAATGGGGTAGCCGCTTTGCACGATGCGCCCGAAGCCGACGCGCGCCAGCGCCGCGCAGAGCAGGGCGCTGAGGATCAGCCGCGCGATTGTTTTCAGCCCGCGCGGCAGGAGGTTGGCCATCGCGCAGAGCATGGCGCAGAGCGTGGAGAGCGCCGCGGCATACAGGCAGAGGGCGACGAGCAGATAGCCGCCCGACCCGAGGCGGCGGCTGAGCCAGACGAAGGGGAGCGGCTGCATCGCGACGCTCTGAATGTGCCTTTGGCAGACGAGCATCCCCAGCGTCAGCAGCAGGCCGAAGAGCAGGACGAGCAGCGCGACGCAGGCGCGGCGTTTTCGCGCGGAAAGCGCCAGCAGCGTCGGCAGCGCGCCCGCCATCATGGCGGCGTTCAGCGCGGCATAGAGCGCCCCGTCCAGCGCGGCGCGGAGCACCCGGTCGGGCGGCCCCACCGGGAAAAAGCAGGCCTCGCCCTCCGGCAGACACAGCAGGCGGACGAGCAGGACGGGCGTCAGCGCGCAGAGCGCCCCGCCGACCGCCGCCAGCCCGCGCGCCCCGCGTGCGGCGAGCCAGACGGCCAGCGGCAGCGTGATGAAAAAACCGGCGGCATAGGCCGGGCGGATTGGCCAGACCAGCGCGGACAGCTCCGCGCAGGCCGCCAGCATCGCGCCGCCCGTGACGGCGGAGAGCAGGAAAAACAGCGCCGTGCAGACCCCGCCGACGCGCGCGCCGAAGCGCGACGCACACAGGCCGGGAAGGCCGGTCTGCCCGGCGGCGGACAGGCGCTCGGCCAGACAGAGGAACAGCGCGGCGAGCGCCGCCAGAGAAAAGGCGACCGCGACGAAGCCCATCGCACCGTGCGCGGCGAAAAAGCGCACGATTTCCCGGCCGGAGGCAAAGCCCGCGCCGACGACGCTGCCCAGCAGCGCCAGCGCGCAGCAGAGGATGTCCATAAAAGCCCTCCCTTCGATTGAACGCGGTCATAGGTATGAGGAAGCCGGGGAAAAAAGAAGGCACGTCTTTCCTTTTCGGGGGATTAGCGGTATAATGGTTCAATCACCGGGCAAAAAGGACGATATCGGCGTTCGGGGGCGGCGCTCCCGGCGCGACTTCAAAAAAGAAAGCTGGAAAAATCATGCAGCGGTATCACTTTTGTGAAATTGATCTGGCAGCGATCCGCCACAATGTCGGCGTGATGAAAAGCCACATTGCGGGCGGCGCGCAGTTTTTGGCCGTCGTCAAGGCGGACGCATACGGACACGGGGCGGCGCCCGTCGCGAAGGCGGCGCTGGAGGCGGGGGCGGATATGCTGGCCGTCGCCATCCCCGAGGAGGGCATCGAGCTGCGGGAGGCGGGCATTGCCGCGCCGATTCTCGTGCTCGGCGGCATCGAGGAAAGCGCGGCGGAGGCCGTCGTGCAAAACGATTTGACGCAGGTGGTCTTCGACGAGCGCCGCATCCGCGCGCTGGCGCAGGCGGGGCAGAAGCTCGGCCGATGCGCGAAGGTGCACCTCAAGCTGGATACGGGCATGAACCGCATCGGCGTGCGCACGGCGGAGGAAGCGCAGGCGCTGACGCGGCTGATCGACAGCCTGCCCGGCGTGGCGCTGACCGGCTGCTTTACACACATGGCGACCGCCGACGAGCCGGATCCCACCGGCACGCTCCGGCAGATCGAGCGGTTTGAGGCGCTGTGCAAGGCCGTCAAGGCGGTGCATCCCGGCGAAATCATCTGCCACGGCGCGAACACCGCGAGCATCTTCCGCTATCCGCAGCTTCATGCGGACATGGTGCGCGGCGGGCTGGCGCTCTACGGCTATCCGCCCGTGCCGGAGGCGACGGGTTTGCAGCCCGCCATGCGCTGGGTGACGCGCGGCATATACGTCAAGACGATTGCGCCGGGCGACCGCGTGAGCTATGGCGGGACGTTCGTGGCGACGCGGCCGACGGTCGTGATGACCCTGCCCGTCGGGTATGCGGACGGTTATCGCCGGGGGATCTCGGGCAAGGGCTGCGTACTCGTGCGCGGTCGGCGCGCGCCGATTCTGGGGCGCGTGTGCATGGATCAGATGATGGTGGACGTCACGGATATCCCCGGCGCGCGGGAGGGCGACGAAGCGGTGCTGCTCGGCCGTCAGGGGGAGGAGCAGATCGACGCGGAGGAGATGGCCGCGTGGCTGGATACGATCAGCTACGAGGTGCTCTGCTCGCCGAGCAAGCGCGTTCCGCGCGTGTACATCCACGCATGAACAAGGACGAGTTGCGCAGTCAGATGCGCCGGATGCGGCGGGCGCTGAGCGCGGAAGCCCAGCGCGAGGCCGAGGAAGCCGTCTTTGCGCGCGTTTCGGCGCTTGGCGCGTATCGGCGCGCGCGGACGGTGATGGCCTATGCCGCCGCGCGGGGCGAGCTGCCGCTTGGGCGCGTTTTCGCCGACGCGCTGGCGGCGGGCAAGACGCTGGTTCTGCCCCGGTGCGCGGGCGAGGGCGTGATGCACGGCCATCGGGTGGACGCGCCTGACCGTCTCGCAAAGGGCGCTTACGGCATTTTGGAGCCGGGGGCGGACTGCCCGCGCGTCGAGCCGGAGGAGATCGACTTGATTCTCGTGCCGGGAACGGCGTTTGACGTCCGTGGCCATCGCATCGGGCAGGGCGGCGGCTATTACGACAGATACCTGAACAGAACGCGGGCGGTTCGCGTCGGCGTATGCCACGATTTTGCGCTGCTGAGCGCCGTGCCGAGCGAGGCGCACGACACGCGCATGGATATCGTGGTGACGCCCGGCCGCACCGTCATCATACGGGAGGAAACGACATGAACAGCAAGAAGACGAAAAAGCCCCTCCGCCGCGCGAAGCGCTGGGGCGCGCGCATCTGGCCGATGGCGGGCAGACTGGCCGCGATTCTCGCCGCGGTGACGGTGATGGGGCTGATGTTCAGCGCCTTGCAGGCCGTCGGCTCGATGGCGCTTCGGGCGGTGATTTCGCTGGCGATACTCTCCGGCGTGCTGCTGATGCTCTACAGCGAGGGGCTGACGCGCGGCGTGGCCGACGCGGACGCGAGCCACGCGGCGGATAAGCTCGAAAAGCTGGGCAGGCCGCTCTCACGCCGGGAGGAGGCCGCCTGCTATCAGCCGATGAAGGCGCTGTGCGCCTGCCTGATCGTGTTCGGCGTTCCGCTTGTTTTGGGCGCGTATCTGGCGGCGACGGCCGAGCCGTATACATACGCCCTGCAGGATCTGCCGTCGTGGCTGACGGGCACATACGGCGCGCGCGAGGACGTGATGGCGCCGCTGGCGGCATATGCGCAGACCGCCTCCGTCTCCGCGCGGGACATCATCCGGCTGATCGTGCGGCTGACGGTGCTGATTTACATCAACCTGTTCCCCGACCCGCAGACGATGACGCAGCTGGTGGATCAACTGACGCCGCTGATGGTGCTGAGCTATCCCGTCGCCTGCATGATCGGCTACCTGCGCGCGCCCGCCGTGTACGCCAAGCGGCAGAGCATGCAGCGCCGCGCCAAAAAGGCCGCCGTGCGCAAGGCGCAGAAGAAGAGCATGGTT
Source organism: uncultured Eubacteriales bacterium (assembly GCA_900542395.1). GTDB lineage: Bacteria > Bacillota > Clostridia > Christensenellales > Aristaeellaceae > Ventricola. The sequence goes on along the minus strand of UQNM01000017.1, from coordinate 24,200 downwards.
TCCGAGCTGCTGGGCAGCGGCGGCGACGTGCACTACGGCCAGCGCCCGCAGCAGGAGGAGCACAAGAAGAAGGAACTCATCTGACTGTGCCGGGTTGAATTTGACGGTTGCATCTGATATAATGAACGGAGCATAAAGGCTTTTTGGGGAGCCTGCTGTAAGGAGTATGAAGCGATGAGGATCATCGGCGGGGATGCGCGCGGGCGCACACTGGTCGCGCCGGCCGGGGAAAAGACGCGCCCGACGCAGGATTATGTGCGTGAATCGCTGTTCAACATCATTCGCTGGGATGTGGAAGACGCGCGGGTGCTCGATCTGTTCGCGGGCACGGGCGCGCTGTCGCTGGAGGCGGTCAGCCGGGGCGCGCGCAGCGCGGTGCTGGTGGATACGGACAGGGCGGCCTGCGCGGCCATTAAGAAAAACATGGAGACCTCGCGGCTGGGCGAAAAATGCCGCCTGATCGCGCGGGATTACCGCGCGGCGATGGACGTGCTCGCCGCGGAGGGCGCGCAGTTTGATCTGGTTTTTATGGACCCGCCTTATAAAATGGAGAATACGGGCGAAATGTGCGCGGCACTCTATGACAAGGGGCTGCTCAGCGGCGCGTTTTTGCTCGTGGTGGAGCACAGAAAGGGACGCGCGCCGATGCTGGATGCGCGCTTTGAGGCTTTTGATCTGCGCCACTACGGCGATACGGAGATCACCTTCGTTCGCCGCGCGCAGCGGGCGGAAGAAGGAGGCGCGTGAATGGATACCCTGCTTTACGCGGGCAGCTTTGACCCGGTGACGCGCGGCCACATGGATGTGATCCGCCGCACGGCGGCGCTCTGCTCGCAGCTGGTCGTCGCGGTGATGCACAACCCGGAGAAGCACGGCTTTCTTTCCGTGCCGATGCGGGTGGAGCTGCTGGAGACGGCCTGCCGCGAGCTGCCCAACGTGCGGGTCATCGCGCACGGCGGGCTGCTGGTCGATTGCGCGCACGAGGTCGGGGCGCAGGCGGTCATTCGCGGGCTGCGGCCGCTGGGCGATTTTGAAAGCGAATACCAGATGGCGCAGGTGAACCGGAAGCTCGGCGGCGTGGAAACGCTGCTCATCACCACCAGCGACGACTGCGCGAGCATCTCCTCGAGCATCGTGCGTCAGGTGGCGGCCTTCGGCGGGGATATTTCGCCCCTTGTGCCGGAGGGGACGGCCGGAAAGATTCTGAGCGCGCTCTCCGGCCGTCAGGCATAAGAACACCCTACTTTAAGCATATATACAAGGGATTGAATATGGACAATCAACGCAGATATCGCAGACCCAATTCGGATGTGAAGGAGGATAAGATGGATCAGAGGGAGCAGGAGCAGCGCCCCGTGCGCCGCGAATACGGAAGCTCGACCGCGGCGGACAGCATCGGACAGGCGCGCCGGGTGATCGATCAGCTGGAGGCGCGCATCAACGACGCGCGCCGGGTGCCGATGTCCAAAACCCTGAGCATCGTGGACACGGGGGAATTGATCGACCTGATCGGCCAGCTTCGCATCGTGCTGCCGCACACCGTGGTGCAGGCGCAGGCGATTTTGGAGCAGCAGAAGCAGATCCTCGGCGACGCGAAGGCCGAGGCGGACAGAACCGCCGACAAGGCCGACGAAATCTACACCACGACGGTGGAAAAGGCCAAGCAGTTCGAGCAGGAGGTCAAGGCCGACGCGGACGCTTACGACAAGCAGATCCGCCAGAAGGCGCAGGAGGATTCCAGCGCGATTGTCGCGGACGCGAACACCCGCGCCGAGCAGATCATCTTCAACGCCCAGCAGCAATCCCAAAAGCTGGTGGAGGACAACGAAATCACCCGCCGCGCGCAGGCTTACGCCGTGGAGACGCGCGAGCGCGCCGAAAAGGACGCGGACAGCATCTACAACCAGGCCTGCGTGCAGGTGGACAAGATGCTCTCCGGCGCGGCGGCCGCGCTTTCCCGAAGCGCCAGCGAGCTGGCGGCGCTCAGAGACAATCTGCTGACGCAGGGCAGCGCCCAGCAGCAGGACAGATAAAGGTTGGAGGCAATACCGATGAACGAGAAAAACACGCTTTATATCGTCGTTCCGTGCTACAAGGAGCAGGAGGTGCTGCCGGAGACGAGCAGACGCCTGCGCGAAAAGATGCGCCAGTTGATGGACGCGGGCAAGATCAGCCGCCGCAGCCGCGTGATGTTTGTCAACGACGGTTCCAGCGACAACACGTGGGCGATCATCAGCGAGCTGCACGAGAAGGAGCCGGAGATGTTCTCCGGCGTGAACCTCTCCCGCAATCGCGGCCACCAGAACGCGCTGCTGGCCGGTCTGCTGACCGCCGTGAACGACGCGGACATGATCGTTTCGATGGACGCGGATTTGCAGGACGACATCAACGCCGTGGACGAGATGGTGGATGATTACCACAAGGGCTACGACGTGGTTTACGGCGTGCGCAGCAAGCGCGAAACCGATACCTTCTTCAAGCGCTTCACGGCGGAGGGCTTTTACAAGGTGATGAAGGCGCTGGGCGTGGATATCGTCTTCAACCACGCGGATTACCGCCTGATGAGCAGGCGCGCGGTCGAGGGGCTGGCGCAGTTCACAGAGGTCAACCTGTTCCTGCGCGGCATTGTGCCGCAGATCGGCTACAAGTGGACGACCGTGACCTACGAGCGCGCCGAGCGCTTCGCGGGCGAGAGCAAATACCCGCTCAAGAAGATGATCGCCTTCGCCGCCGACGGCATCACCAGCTTTTCGGTCAAGCCGATCCGCCTCGTGTTCTCCACCGGCGTGGTGGTGTTCATCGTCAGCCTGATTATGCTGATCTACGCGCTGATCGCCAAGCTGGCGGGGCATACCTCCGTCGGCTGGACCTCCCTGATGGGCTCGATCTGGCTCATCGGCGGCATTCAGCTTCTCGGCCTCGGCGTGGTCGGCGAATACATCGGCAAGATCTACAACGAGACCAAGCGCCGCCCGCGCTTCATCATCGAAAGCGTGCTGAACAAGGCGGATAACGAATAATGAACGGCGAAAAGCATATCATAACCATAGCGGCGCTCGGGCCGGACAGCGGCGAGATGCTCACCCTGGGCGTGTACGACGCGCTGAAAAGTGCGGACAGGCTGCTGCTGCGCACGGGCAGGCACGGCGTGGCCGAAAGGCTGACGCGCGAGGGCGTGGCGTTTGAAACGCTGGATGCGCTGTACGAGCGGACGGAGGATTTCGACGAACTCTGCGAGCTGGCCGCCCGCGCGATCATCGACAGGGCGCGGCAGGCGGAGGCGCTTGTCTACGCCGTCAGCGAGCCGCAGAGCGACGCGACCGTTCGCGCGCTGGCCGACACGCTGCCGGAGGGGTTTGCGCTGCGGGCACTGGGCGGCGTCACGCTGTCGGATGCGGCGGCCTGCGCGGTGATTCCCTTCGGCGTGAACACGGAGAACCTACGCACGGTGACGGCGCTTTCCACGGCGGAGATGCGCGTGCAGGCAGATTGCCCGCAGGTCATCACCGAGATCGACAATCGCTATCTCGCTTCGGATGTGAAGCTCTGGCTGAGCGATTTGTTTGACGACGAGACGACGGTTTATTTCCTGCAAAACGCCGCCGAGCCGGGGGCGGCCGCGCAGCCGATTGCGCTGTGCGAGCTGGACAGGCAGGCGCACTATGACCACAGGACGGCGGTGCTCGTGCCGAAGGTTGGCGTGTTCGAGCGGCGGCGCGCATCCTACGAGGATTTTGTGCAGGTGATCGCGCGGCTGCGCGCGCCCGGCGGCTGCCCGTGGGACAGGGCACAGACCCACCACACGCTGCGCCAGTATATGATCGAGGAAGCCTGCGAGGCGGCGGACGCGATGGACGGCGACGACGAGATGAAGATGGCCGACGAGCTGGGCGACGTGCTGCTGCAGGTCGTGCTCAACAGCTGCATCGGCGCGGAGCATCGCGCGTTTACCGACCGCGACGTGACCAGCATGGCCGCGCACAAGATGATTACGCGCCACGAGCACGTTTTCGGCAAGGCCAAGGCGGAGAACGCGCAGGCGGTCGTCTCCGTTTGGGAAAACGCGAAGAAGAAGGAGCGCGGCGAGCAGACGGTGCTGGAGCGCGTGCTCGACGTGCCGCTCTCCCTTCCGGCGCTGATGCGCGGGCAGAAGATCGTCCGCCGCGAGGCGGGCGCGAAGGGGCAGACGCTCGACGGCGCGGCCATGCTGGCGCGTGTGGCCGAGCTGGCCGGACAGACGGGCGGCGATCGGGCGGCGCAGGAGGCGCGGCTGGGCGAGATGCTGGAATGTCTCTGCGCGGCGGCCGAGGCGCATGGGCTGGACGCGGAAACCGCCTTGCGCGGGCAGACGAAAAAGCGCGTGGAGCGGCTGCGCGCCGAGGACGAAAAAACCTTGTGAAACCGATGAAATTTTTATAAAAATTGCGTTTCCTCTTGCAGGAAAGAGGGAAACCATGTAGAATATGTCATAGTCGCCGATATGTGCGATTGATGTTAAACAAACACGTCAAGGAAACGGTGACGTTGTTTCAAGGAGGATTTTTTACACCATGAATAAGAACGAACTGAGCGCGGCGATCGCCGCGAAGGCGGGCCTGACCCGCAAGGATGCCGAGGCTGCCCTGTGCGCGATGAGCGACATCATTGCCGAAAGCCTCAAGAACGGCGAGAAGGTGCAGATCGTTGGCTTTGGTGCTTTCGAAGTCAAGGAGCGTCCGGCTCGCAAGGCCCGCAATCCCAAGACTGGCGAAGAAATCCAGATCGGCGCCCGCCGTTCCCCGATGTTCAAGCCGGGTAAGGCGCTCAAGGAAGCCGTCGAAGGCTAAACAGAAATTGGGGCTGTCAAGCTGACAACACCGATATTTCAAGAGTAAAACCAAGTATTTGCGCCCGAAGGTTTCCAAAGGGCGATCGGAAAGCCCTTTGGTGGGGCGATGGGGCAAAGCCCCATATCCAAAAATGCTTCGATATTTGCTTTTTGAAATGTTCGGCTCGGCTTGACAGCCTCTTTCTTTTTTTCAGTTTGATTTGCTGAGGATACATGGCCGGTAAGCGATGTTTTTCTACGAATTGACGATTATTATTTCTTGTTGATGCCTTTAAGGAAACGCGCTCCGCTGGGCTTAGGGGATTAGGGGGAGATTTCGATTTCTCCCCCTTAAATCCCCTAAGAACCCCATAACCCCCGTTGAAACGAGCAGGGCTTCGGCCCTGCACCCGGAGCTTGGAAACGGGGGCATCTACGTTACAAAAAGAAAAAAGGAGGCCATCTCCCATGGATTATATCTTCAAACCCATGTCCTATGTGCTCGTGATTCTCTTGGGCTATCTGCTCAAGCGCGCGGGCTTTTTTGGGCAGGACGACCATCGAATGATGAGCAAGATCATGGTCAACATCACCCTGCCGTGCACAATCGTTCAGGCGTTCGACGGCTTTGAGCGCGACGCCGGAATGTTCGTCATCGTTGGCATCGGCCTGCTCTGCGCGTTCGTGCCGATTCTGCTGATGTATCTGACGACGGGCGGCTTTGAAAAGCGCCTGCGCGCGTATCGCATGCTCAACATCGGCGGCTACAACATCGGCTGTTTCTCGCTGCCGCTGGTGCAGGCGTTTTTCGGCAACACGGGGGTTGTGGCCGCCTGCATGTTCGACACGGGCAACGCGATTATGATGACCGGCGGCGCGTATGCGATGACCTCCACGCTGCTCAAAACCGGCGGCGAGCAGCGGGAGAGCGTCGGCGATATCCTGATGAAATTCGTGAAGTCGCTGCCGTTCGACGCCTATATGCTGATGATTCTCCTCGCCGTGCTGGATGTGAAACTCCCTTCCGCGGTCTTCACGCTGACGCGCCCGGCCGGACAGGCCAACGCCTTTATCGCGATGATGATGATCGGCATGATGTTCGAACCGGCGGGCGACAAGGCGCTGCTGCGCGAGACGGCGCGGGAGCTGCTCGGGCGCTATCTGTTCGCGGCGGTCAGCGCGGCGCTGGTGTTCTTCTGCACGCCGTTTGAGCTGGTCGTGCGGCAGACGCTCTGCATCGTCTGCTTCGCGCCGCTTTCGTCCCTTGCGCCGATTTATACCGACCGCTGCCACGGCGATACGGCGCTGGCCAGCTTCACCAATTCGGTCTCCATCGCGGTGAGCTTGGTCATCATGCTGGCGCTGGGGTTGGGGTTTGTGCTGTGAGCGAGAAAACCCCTTGACCTCAACCCAGGTTTAAGCGGTATACTATAAAGCACAGCGTCAAACATTTGGATTCAGGGAGTGATTACCATGGAAAAAGCGAAGGTCTATTACACCGATTTTCGAACGGTCGCGTTCGGCGACGGTCTGCCCACCAAGCTCAAGAAGCTGATTAAAAAGGCGGGCATCGGCCAGATGGATATGGACGGCAAGTTTGTCGCCATCAAAATGCACTTCGGCGAGTTGGGCAACATCAGCTTCCTGCGCCCGAATTACGCCCGCGCGGTCGTGGACGTGGTGAAGGAGCTGGGCGGCAAGCCGTTCCTGACGGACTGCAACACGATGTACCCCGGCAGCCGCAAAAACGCCCTCGAACACCTCTACTGTGCGTGGGAGAACGGCTTCACCCCGCTGACGGTCGGCTGTCCGGTCATCATCGGCGACGGGCTCAAGGGCACGGACGACATCGGCGTGCCGGTTGCGGGCGGCGAATACGTGAAGGAGGCGCGCATCGGCCGCGCCATCATGGATGCGGACGTGTTCATCAGCCTGACCCACTTCAAGGGGCACGAGATGACCGGCTTTGGCGGCACGATCAAGAACATCGGCATGGGCTGCGGTTCTCGCGCGGGCAAGACCGAGCAGCACTCCAACGGCAAACCGAGCATCGACGAGGATGTGTGCCGCGGCTGCCGACGCTGCCAGCGCGAGTGCGCCAATGGCGGGCTGGTGTTTGACGAGGAGAAGCGCAAGATGCGCGTTGATCACGCGCATTGCGTGGGCTGCGGCCGCTGCCTCGGCGCGTGCAACTTCGACGCGATCAGCTTTGACGAATGCGACGCGAACGAGCGGCTCAACGCGCGCATGGCCGAATATACGAAGGCCGTCATCGACGGCCGCCCGAACTTCCACATCTCGCTGATTGTGGACGTATCCCCGAACTGCGATTGCCACTGCGAGAACGACGCGCCGATTCTGCCGAATATCGGCATGTTCGCGTCCTTCGATCCGCTGGCGCTGGATCAGGCGTGTGTGGACGCGTGCATGGCGGCAAACCCGATGCCGAACAGCCAGCTTTCCGACAACATGAAGAAGTCGGGCTTCGCCGACTGGGGCGACCCGTTCCGCAACTCCACGCCGGAATCCGAATGGCGCAGCTGCCTTGAGCACGCCGAGAAGATCGGGTTGGGCACGCGGGAATACGAACTGATTAAAATGTAAACGGCGGAAAAAGAAATAATACTAATTCTTGTTAAAATGGCTTAATCCGCGCACCATCTTTTTCGCTCTGACTTTGCCTCGTTCCGTTCAACGTACCTCCAGTACGCCTCACTTCACTTGGCTTCGTCAGAACAAAAAATCTGATGCGCTCTGTTAAGCATTTTAACTGCGAATTAGTATAAACGATCCCGACCGCGGCGAAACGCGGTCGGGATTGCTATGCCCCGCGACGGATGAATACAAAGGTCAAAAACAGTTCATAAAGACGGCATAATTAGAATAATCGAAAGAACTTGCATGAAAGCGAAATCCGTTTTATCATAGAGGGGAATCAACCCTGTGAGGAAACGGAGGAAAAAACGATGTCGCAAATTCTGGGCAACCTGAGCGCGCTGACATGGCAGATGGCGGCCATGTGGGCGATTGGCGGCGTGATGATCTATCTGGCGATTTGCAAGGAGATGGAGCCCACGCTGCTGCTGCCGATGGGCTTTGGCTGCATCCTGTGCAACCTGCCGAACTCCGGCGCGGTGGAGGTGCTGGAAACCCTGTTTCAGGCGGGCGTGGCGAACGAGCTTTTCCCGCTGCTGCTCTTCATCGGCATCGGCGCGATGATCGACTTTGGCCCGCTTCTGGCCGACCCGAAGCTGCTGCTCTTCGGCGCGGCGGCGCAGTTCGGCATCTTCTTTACGCTGTCGATGGCGAGCCTGTTCGGCTTTGAGCTGCGGGACGCGGCCTCCATCGCCATCATCGGCGCGGCGGATGGCCCGACCTCGATTTTCGTTGCGAACGTGCTGAAAAGCAACTACACGGCGGCGATTATCGTCGCGGCGTATTCCTACATGGCGCTGGTGCCGATTGTGCAGCCCTTCTGCATCCGCCTGATTACCACGAAGAAGGAACGCATGATCCGCATGGAATACACGCCGGGCAAGATCACGAAGACGACGCGCATCCTGTTCCCGATTGTGGTGACGGTGATCGCGGGCATCGTTTCGCCGCAGAGCGTGGCGCTGGTCGGCTTCCTGATGTTCGGCAACCTGCTGCGCGAGTGCGGCGTGCTGCGCAGCCTCTCGGAAACGGCGCAGAACGTGCTGGCCAACCTGATCAGCCTGATGCTGGGCTTGACGGTGGCGGTGCGGATGCAGGCGGCGAGCTTCCTCGTGCCGGAAACGCTGATGATCCTGGGGCTTGGCCTGATCGCGTTCATGTTTGACACGTTCGGCGGCGTGCTCTTCGGCAAGCTGATCAACCTGTTCGCCAAGAAGAAGATCAACCCGATGATCGGCGCGGCGGGCATTTCCGCGTTTCCGATGTCCTCCCGCGTGATCGCGAAGATGGCGAAGGAGGAAGACCCGTACAACTTCATTCTCATGCAGGCGGCGGGCGCGAACGTGGCCGGTCAGGTGGCCTCCGTCATTGCGGGCGGCATCATTCTGGCGCTGGTCGGGCCGCTGGTGTAAAAGGAGGCGCGGATTATGAAGCTCGATACACAGGCTTTTCTGAACTCGCTGGTGTTCATGGGCGAGGGCATGCTGGGCATTTTCGCGGTGATGCTGATTATCATCGGCGTGATCTATGCGCTCGGCCACTTCACGGCGGGGCACGGGGAATAAAAACTTAACGCGGCCTTAACGGTTGGAAAAGGCGAAAAAAAGCGTCTGTTCCAAAAACGATGGACGGAAAAACGGTCATGCTTCGGCGTGACCGTTTTTTTCGGGACGTAAGATTGCCGAAAAGGCGCGTCAGGATGCTGTGGACATTGACCGCCAAAACGGGTATAATAAAGGCAAAACAAAACGAGGAGAGAAACAATATGAGCAAATATACGGGCGTGATTTTTGACCTCGACGGCGTGATCTGCTTCACGGACAAATATCACTATCAGGCGTGGAAGGCCGTTGCGGACAAGCTCGGCATTTATTTCGATGAGACGATCAACAACCGCCTGCGCGGCGTATCCCGGATGGACAGCCTTGAAATCATTCTGGAACGCTACGACGGGAAGCTGACCGCGCAGGAGAAGGAAGCGCTGGCGGAGGAGAAGAACGCGCTGTATCGCCGCCTGCTGGCCAACATGTCCCCGGCGGATCTCTCCGCCGAGGTGAAGGAGACGCTCGACGCCCTGCGCGGCATGGGGCTGAAGCTGGCGATCGGCTCTTCCAGCAAGAACACGAAATTCATCCTGTCGCGGCTGGGGCTGGGCGATTATTTCGACGCGATTTCCGACGGAACGAACATCACCAGGAGCAAGCCCGACCCGCAGGTTTTCCTGATGGCGGCGGATTTCATCGGCATGAAGCCGGAAAAATGCCTCGTTGTCGAGGATGCGAAGGCCGGGATTCAGGCGGCCGTCGCGGGCGGCTTTGACAGCGCCGGTCTCGGCGAAGCGGCGGCCTGCGGCATGGCGACGTATGCCATGAAGACGTTCGGGGATTTGAAGGGGATTTGCGGGGAGTGACTTCGGGGAACTCCTTCCACCGCCTGCGGGGAACTCCTTCCGTCACGACTTCGTCGTGTAACTCCTTCCACCGCCTGCGGGCGGTCCCCCTCCCTCGAGGAGGGAGGTCGGGGTGCGCTTTTTCAAACATGACACATCCCTCTTTCGCGAAAAAAAGAGACCCTTTTCCGAACGCTCGGAAAAGAGTCCCTTTGAAGCGAAGGGGATTCGCTCAATACGCGATGACGATGCCGCCGTCGTTGGCGTACATCGAGGAGAGCGCGGAGGTCGGGGTCATGATGATTTCGCCGATGGCCGGGCACTTCTCGCGGATCATGTCGCGCACCTGACGCGCGCGCTCTGGGCAGTTGCAATAGGAGATCACGAGCCGCTGAGAGGCGGCCGCCAGCCCTTCGGTGTGCTTGCGGCAGGTTTCCACCATCTGCCCCAGCGCGCCTTTGATGCCGCGCGCCTTGCTGATGTTCTTGATGGCGCCGTGGCCGTCGTCGCTCATCAGCAGGCGGATGGAGAGCACATTGGCCAGCAGGGCGACGGTCTTGCTGATGCGCCCGTTTTTGACGAGGTTATCCAGCGAATCGAGCACGAAGAGCGTGTGCATGGAGCGAATCTTTTCTTCGACGAGCTCGACGATCTGCTCAAAGCTCTTGCCCGCGGCAATGAGATCGTGGATCATCAGCGCGATATAGGTTTCGCCGGCGCTGGCGCTCTCGCTGTCAAAGACGTGCACCTTCTTTTCCGGCACATCCTCCTGCGCGAGCTGCACGCCCAGCGAGGCCGCGTTGTGCGAGCCGGAGAGCTTGGCGGACAGCGTGACGATGAAGCAGTCGCCCTCCGTGGCGCGGATGTCCTCGGCGTACAGGTCGGGGGACGGGCAGGCGGAGCGGACGGGGTTCTTGCTCGCCTTCATGGCGGCCAGATACGGCGGAATATCGACCGTGCCGTCGTCCACGTAATGCGTATCGTCTATGGTAATGGTCAGCGGCGCGATCTTCGCCTGCGTTTTTTTGAGCAGCTCGGGGGAGAGATCACAACAGCTATCTGCAAGAATGGTCATACAATAGCCTCCCAATGATTCGATCAGTCAAAATCTGGTTTCTCTATTATTATAAGATTATTTCAGAAGTATGTCAACCACTGTACGGCACAATCTAGTATTGGATTCTACATGGAATCCGCGATGGAAGCCGAAAAGCGTGAAAGGAGAACGCCATGAAGAGCCTTCAAATTGCCGCCATTCACCATATCCCGTGGCTGGAGGATCGCCACACGCTCAGCGACGGGCGCGTCTGCATCCGGCTGACGACCGCCGCGAATGAGTTTGACGCGGTGACGCTGCGCCATGCCTGCCACTATGCCGAGGGCGAACCGTTTGCCCACGCGACCGATACGCCGATGGAGCGCATGTGGCGGGATGAAAACCGCGAGGTCTGGCAGGCGGTGTTCGCGCCGCGCGACCCGCGCATCGTCTATGCGTTTATTCTGCGCGCGGGGGACGTGACGCTGCTGCACGATGCGGACGGCACGCGCGCCGTGCCGGAAAACCCCGCGTGGGTGAGCGGTTTCCACTATGCGCACGCCTATCCCGCGAAGGAGAAGCCGCAGTGGGCGCGCGGCTGCGTCGGCTACCAGATCTTTCCGGATCGCTTCCGCCGCGTGGATGTGCCGGGGGAGGAGGCCGTCGAGCCATGGGGCAGCAAGCGCGTGGCGAACGAATATCGCTTCGGCGGCAACCTCAAGGGCATTTTGGAGGCCGTGCCGTATCTGGCCGAGCTGGGCGTGGGCGTGGTCTATATGACGCCGATCTTCCTTTCGGATACCTCCCACCGCTACAACACGTTCGACTATTACCAAATCGACCCGCTGCTCGGCTCGCTGGAGGATCTGCGCAATCTGGCCGACGCGCTGCATGCGCGGAACATCCGCATCGTGCTGGACGGCGTGTTCAACCACTGCGGCTTGGGCTTTGCGCCGTTCAAGGATGCGATGGAGAAGGGGAAGGCGTCCGAATATTACGACTGGTTCTTCTTCGGGGCGCAATACCCCTGCGGCTACATGACCTTCGGCGAAAAATGGGCGTACATGCCCAAGCTGAACATGCAGAACGAGGCCTGCGCGGCGTATTTCCTCGACGTGGGGCGCTATTGGCTGCGCGAGGCGCACGTGGACGGCTGGCGGCTGGACGTGTCGCCGGAGGTCTATCCCGATTTCTGGCGGCAGTTCCGCCGCGCCGTGCTGCAAACGAACCCGGACGCGATTATGATCGCCGAGTGCTGGCACGATTCGCGCGAGTGGTGCACCGTGGGCGATATGTTCGACGGCACGATGCACTACGTTCTTTCCGAGGCGATTTGGAAATTCTTTGCCGAACGCCGCTGGTCGCTGGCGGAGTTTGACGCGGGCGTGAACCGCGCCATGATGCTCTATCCGCAGGAAGTGCAGAATTCCATGTGGAATTTCCTCTCCAGCCACGACACGGCGCGCATGCTGACCCGCTGCGGCGGGCGCGTGAAGGCCATGCGCGCGGCGGTGTTTTTCCAGATGACGCATCCCGGCGTTCCGGTGATCTATTACGGCGACGAGCTGGCCATGCGCGGCGGCCCCGACCCGGACTGCCGGCGGAGCATGACGTGGGACAAGGTGGACGGCAACGCGATGCTGGCCTATTACAAGCGGCTGACGCACATGCGCGGCGAAAGCGAGGTGCTGCGCGAGGGCACGCTCAGGACGTGGGAGGTCGGCGAGGACGGCCTGTATGCCTATCTGCGCCAGACCGAGCGGGAGACGGTGCTGTGCGCGCTCAACACATCCGAACGGGCGATTCGCCGGATGATTCGCCTGCCGGAGGCGCTGGCGGGCTGCAAGACCGTCCGTGACCTGATGACCGGCAAAACGCATAACGTGCAGGGCGGCTATGTGACCCTCGCGCTGGGCGCGTGCGAGGGCGCGGTGCTCGGAAGGGCGGAGGCATGAATACGGAGGATGCGTTTACCCCCGAACAGATGACGGCGGTTGTCGGCGCGCTGCACAATGCGTCGATGGAAAAATGGATTGGCGCGGGGCTGATCTGCCTCATCGGCGCGGTCGTCATCAAGATCGTCATGCAGGCGCTCAACCGGCTGGTGGCGAAGCTGCCGCTGGATAAGGCGATGCTCGGCTTTCTGACGGCGGCGGCGCGGATTGTGATGGTGATTGTGCTCGCCACGATGGTCGCCGGTCAACTGAACGTGCCGATCACGAGTCTGGTTGCGCTGCTGAGCCTGTTTGCGCTGGCTGTTTCGCTCTCCGTGCAGGATGTGCTGGCGAATGTGGTCAGCGGCATGGTCATTTTGATTGCCAAGCCGTTTGTGGCGGGCAATTTCATCAGCACGCAGAACGCGGAGGGCACGGTGGAGCGCATCGGCCTGATGTACACCCATCTGGTCACGGCGGACAACAAGGCTGTGATGATCCCGAACAAGGAGATTTCGACCGAGCGCATCATCAATTACACGGCCAAGGATTACCGCCGCGTGGATGTGAAGCTCTGCATCGGTTCTGAAATCGACACGGACGCGGTGCTCGACGCGCTGGCGGCGGCCTGCAAGCGCGCGGAGGAAGGGCGCGAGGCGATCAAGCCGCCGTTTGTGGGCATCAACGCCTATCAGGCGGGCGGCATCGAATACGTCGCGCGCGTCTATGCGCCGACGGAAGCGTATTGGGACGTCTATTATCGGTTCATGCTGCTGATTCGGCAGGAACTGACGGCGCGGCAGATCGTCGTGCTGTCGGATTCGACCTACATCAAGAATGTGGGCGCATAAAGGCGGCGATGTTTCGAAAAAAGAACGGACGCGCCACGCGCGTCCCCAGACTGTAGACAAAAAGCTATTCTCCCCTTCGGGGGGGAAGAATAAACAAAACGAAGATCGGAAAAAATCTCCAAAAACAAAAAAACAGCTTATGGCGCATTGAACAAAGGACAAAGTTGTTCATGCAACATAAGCTGTTCGCATTTTGGGGCTGACAGAAAAATGACAAGCAGAACAAAAAATCCGGCCGGGGAAAATCCCGGTCGGATGAATGAAATATCTTAGCTGTTCGCTTCCGCGCGCTTCTTGGCGGCGAGCTTCTTGCGCAGCTCGGTTTCCAGCACACGCTTGCGCATGCGCAGGCTCTTCGGGGTGATCTCCAGCAGCTCGTCGTCGTCGATGAATTCCAGACATTCCTCGAGCGTCAGCGTGCGCATGGAGGTCAGCTTCATGGCGGTCTCCGCGCCGGCGGCGTTGCGGATGGAGGTCAGGTGCTTCTGGCGGCAGACGTTGACGTCGATATCGCCCTGACGCGCGTTCTGGCCGACGATCATGCCGGTGTAGACGGCGGTGTTCGGGCCGCAGAACAGCGTGCCGCGATCCTGCGCGTAGAACAGGCCGTACATGACCGCGTCGCCCGTCTCGGTGGAGACCAGCGCGCCGACGCTGCGGTGCGGGATATCGCCCTTATACGGCTCGTAGTGGTCAAACACGGCGCTCATCACGCCCTCGCCGCGGGTATCGGTCATAAACTCGCTGCGGTAGCCGAACAGGCCGCGGCTCGGCACGGTGAACTCGAGGCGCACGCGGTCGGTGCCGGTCATGTTATCCATCACGCCGCGGCGGCGGCCGATCTTCTCGATGACGGCGCCTGCGTACTCGCTGGGCACGTCGGCGACCATCCGCTCCATCGGCTCGAGCTTGTTGCCGTTCTCGTCATAGTGGAAGAGCACCTCCGGCTTGGAAACCTGGAACTCGTAGCCCTGACGGCGCATATTCTCGATGAGCACGGAGAGGTGCAGCTCGCCGCGGCCGCTGACGCGGAAGGAATCGGCGGAGTCGGTCTCCTCCACGCGGAGGGAAACGTCGGTTTGCAGCTCGCGCATCAGGCGGGCGCGCAGGTGGCGGGAGGTGACGTAGGTGCCCTCGCGGCCGGCGAACGGGCTGTCGTTGACGGAGAAGGTCATGGCGACGGTCGGCTCGGTGATCTTGACGAAGGGCAGCGGCTCGACGGCGTCCGTCGCGCAGATGGTGTCGCCGATCATAATGTCCTCAATGCCCGTGACGGCGACGATCTCGCCCATGCTGGCGCTCTCCACCGGCACGCGCTTGAGCCCCTCGAACGCGAACAGGCTGCTCAGGCGGAAGTTCTCGTGGAGGTCGGGGTTCAGGTTGTTGCAGCGGGTCGCCATGCTGTTGAGCTTGAGCGTGCCGCGGGTGATGCGGCCGATGCCGATACGGCCGACGAACTCGTTGTAGTCGATGGTGGAGATGAGCATCTGCACCGGCGCGTCCGGGTCGCCCTTCGGCGCGGGGATGTACTTGAGGATGGTTTCAAACAGCGGGCGCAGATCCTCGCTCGGCACGTTCGGGTCGAGCGTCGCGGTGCCGGCGCGGGCGCTGGCGTAGACGACCGGGGTATCGAGCTGGCTTTCGTCCGCGCCGAGGTCGATCATCAGGTCGAAGGCCTCGTTGTAGACCTCCTCGCAGCGCGCGTCCGGGCGATCCATCTTGTTGATGACGATGATGACCGGCAGGCCGAGCGCCAGCGCGTGCTGGAGCACGAAACGGGTCTGCGGCATCGGGCCTTCAAACGAGTCGATGAGCAGCAGAACGCCGTCCACCATCTTGAGCACGCGCTCGACCTCGCCGCCGAAATCGGCGTGGCCGGGGGTATCAACGACGTTGATCTTCACGTCCTTGTAGTACATGGAGGTATTCTTCGCCAGAATGGTGATGCCGCGCTCCTTCTCGATGGCGTTGTTGTCCATCACGCGGTCGGCAACCTGCTGGTTTTCGCGGAAAACGCCGCCCTGCTTGAGCATCTCGTTGACGAGCGTGGTCTTGCCGTGGTCAACGTGCGCGATGATGGCGATGTTGCGGAGGTTTTCACGAATCATTTCCAAATGGAAGCCCTTCTTTCTGTTGATATGTCGGTTTTATGTCAGTGGGGGGAATGTCAGCCTAAACGGGACGCGGTTTCCGCCAGCGCCAGCCCTTCGTTGTTTTCAAGCGCCCAGCGGATCGACCACTCGTTTTCAAAGAGGATCACGTCGCGCTCGCGCGCGTCCTTGGCCAGAGACGAGGTGCTGGAGAGCTTCAAATCCTCGATGGCCTTCGGCGACTTGGTGATCCAGCGCACGAAGCGGTAGGGGAGCTGCTGGCGGCGGATCTCGGCGTTGTATTCCGTCTTCAGGCGGTGCTCGAGCACCTCAAACTGGAGCACGCCGACCACGCCGACGATGATCTCCTCAAAGCCGATGCCCGGCCGCTTGAAGGTCTGGATCGCGCCCTCCTCGCTGAGCTGCAAAACGCCCTTGACGAACTGCTTGCGCTTGAGGCTGTCGATGCTGCTCACGCGGGCGAAGAACTCCGGCGCGAACATCGGGATGCCGGGGAAGCGGCGCTTTTTGCCCGTGCAGAGCGAATCGCCCAGCGCGAAGATGCCGGGGTCGAACAGGCCGATGATGTCGCCCGGATAGGCGTTTTCAACGGCCTCGCGCTCGTCCGCCATGAACTGCTGCGGCTGCTTGAGCTGAATCATCTTGCCGCTGCCGCTGTGCCAGACGGTCATGCCCTTGGTGAACACGCCCGAGCAGATGCGCATGAAAGCCAGACGGTCGCGGTGCGCCGGGTTCATGTTGGCCTGAATCTTGAAGATGAAGCCGGAGAAATCCGGATCGTCCGCCTCCACCAGCCCCATGTCGCTCTCGTGCGAGGCGGGCGGGGTGGAGTATTCGAGGAAGCGGGTCAGGAACGGCTCGACGCCGAAGTTGGTGATGGCCGAGCCGAAGAACATCGGCGTCAGCTCGCCCTTGCGCACGAGATCCAGATCGAAGGAATCGCCCGCGATATCCAGCAGCTCGATTTCATCCATCAGACGCTTGTAGAGGCGCTCGCCGAGCAGCTCCGGAAGCTGCGGATCGTCTAGCGGCACATCCTGCTTCTCCACGCGCGTCTTGCCGTGGTCGCCGGATTCGTAAAGCTCCACCATCTGGGTATCGCGGTGGTAAACGCCCTTGAAATCGCCGTCCGTGCCGATGGGCCAGTTGATCGGGCAGGCGCGAATACCGAGCACCTGCTCCATCTCCTCCATCAGAGCAAACGGATCCTTGCCCGCGCGGTCCATCTTGTTGACGAAGGTGAAAATCGGGATGTTTCGCAGGCGGCAGACCTTGAACAGCTTGATGGTCTGCGCCTCGACACCCTTGGCCGCGTCGATGAGCATCACGGCGCTGTCCGCAGCGACGAGCACGCGGTAGGTGTCCTCCGAGAAATCCTGATGGCCGGGGGTATCGAGGATGTTGATGTGGTAGCCGTCAAACTCAAACTGCATGGCCGAGGAGGTCACGGAAATGCCGCGCTGTTTCTCGATATCCATCCAGTCGCTGGTGGCGTGTTTGTCGCTCTTGCGGGCTTTGACGGAACCGGCGGTGCGAATCGCGCCCGAATAAAGCAGCAGCTTTTCGGTCAGCGTCGTTTTACCGGCGTCGGGGTGGGAGATAATGGCGAACGTCCGGCGGCGGGCGGTTTCGGCCGCGAGCGAACCGGGCATCGGCGTATCAGGCATGGGTTGATCCTCCTTGGGGCGATGTAAAGGAGCGCGAAACACGCTCCCGAGCTACTTTCAAACAATCATATAGTATATCATAAAGGATTCGACTTGAAAAGCGAAAAGGTGCAAAAAAAACGGGTGTGAAAATACAATATTCGGCAGAACGGGCGCTTTTCGGGCGCGCCCAAAACGGGGCAAACAAAAAAATCCGCCGGCGAAGCCGCCGACGGAGGGAAAACGCCCAAAGGACGATCAGGCGTGTTTTTCGCGCCGCTCGAACGCATGCATCCAGTCGGCCTTGAAGTAATAGAGCGTGAACACCAGCGTGCTCAGCCCCCAGGTGATCGGATATGCCCAGGAGACCGTTCGCAGCACGGGGAAGAACTTCACGGCGACGGTGACGTAGATGACCCGGATGATGCACCAGCAGAGCATCATAACCAGCATCGGCACGGTGGATTTGCCTGCGCCGCGGAAGATGGCGGCCATGCAGTGCGAATAGGCCAGCAGGAAGAAGAACGGCGTCGTCGTGCGCTGGTGCATCACGCCGAAGGCGATGGATTCCGCGTCGCCGGTGAACAGGCCGATCAGCTTCGGGGAGAAGATGAAGATCAGCAGCGCGACGGTTTCCGCAATCGTCACCGAGCAGAAAATGCCCACGCGAATCCCCTTCTTCACGCGGTCATACGCCTTCGCGCCGAGGTTTTGGCTGACGAAGGTGGTCAGCGCCATCGTGAAGCAGGTGACGGGCAGGAAGCCGAAGCCCTCGATGCGGCTGTGCGCGCCGCAGCCCGCCATGGCCGCCGCGCCAAACTGGTTGATGTTGCTCTGCACGACGACGTTGCCGATGGAGATGATGCTGTTTTGCAAACCGGCGGGCAGGCCGTTTTGCAGAATTTCGAGGAGCGCGCGTCTGTCAAAGCGGATTTTCCGCAGGCTGACGCGGTACGCGCGTTCGCTGCGCATCAGGCGGAGCAGGCACAGCGCCATGCTCACCAACTGGGAAATGGCCGTCGCCGCGGCGGCGGACCACACGCCCATGTGGAACACGCCGACAAAGATCAGGTCGAGCGCGACATTGACGAGGGAAGAAATCATCAGGTATTGCAGCGGGTGGCGGCTGTCGCCGACGGCCTGCAAAATGCCCATGCAGATGTTATAGAGCACGAAAGCCAGCGAGCCGGTGAAATAGGTGCGGAAATAGCTGATGGAATTGGGCAGAACCGTTTCCGGCGTATCCATCAGCCGCAGCATCACCGGGGAGAGCACGACGCCGACAAGCGTCAGCAGAGCGCCCGCGACGAGGCCGAAGGCCAGCAGCGTGTGGATGGTCTTTTGCATGCGGTCGTAATCCTTCGCGCCGAAATAGCGCGCGATGACGACGCCCGCGCCCATCGAGATGCCGTTGACCAGACCGACCATCAGGAAGATCAGGTTGCCGGAGGAGCTGACGGCGGCCAGCGCCTCGCTGCCCAGAAAATTGCCGACGATCAGGGAATCCGCCGTGTTATAGAGCTGCTGGAACAGGTTGCCCAGAAGCAGCGGGAACGCGAAGGAGATCAGCGCCTGCGAGATCGGGCCTTCGGTGAGCGACGTGGGGGTGTGAACAGTTTGAAAACGCATGACAGCAAAATTCCTTTGTGATTGACATTGAAATAAAAGAAACGCCGCTTTCATTATACGCCTCGGTTGACAGATTTGCAATCGATCGGCCGGGCGAAAATAAAAGGGGACGAATATGGGCGCGGTTTGAGCGCGCACGGCGGCCGGAGAAGATGATTTTCGGCGGCGGCCTCCCCTTTCCGCTTGCCTGCGCAGGATGCGTATGATATACTTTCTGTAAACAAAGAAGAACGAAATGGAAGTGTTTGCCGTGCTTGCAAGTGTTCAGAGTATGGGGCTGACGGGCATACAGGGCTACCCGGTGACGGTGGAGGCATATTGTGTGGACGGCATGCCGATGTTTGAAATTGTCGGTCTGCCGGATGCGGCGGTGAAGGAGAGCCGGGAACGGGTGCGCGCGGCGATGTCCGCCTGCCATACGCCCTTCCCCGTCGCGCGGCTGACGCTCAACCTCGCTCCGGCGGATGTGCGCAAGGAGGGACCGGCCTACGACCTGCCCATCGCGCTGGCGATTCTCGCGTCGATGGGGCGGCTGGACGCGGAGACGATGGCGGGCATGGCGGCGGTCGGCGAGCTGTCGCTCTCCGGCGGGGTGATGGGCGTGCGCGGGGCGCTGTCGATGGCCATTGCGGCGAAGGAAAGCGGCCTGCGCGCGATCATGCTGCCCGCGTCCAACGCGGCGGAGGCCGCCTGCATCGAGGGGCTGGACGTTCTGCCGGTCGCACACCTGAGCGAGGCGATCGACCATCTGCGCGGCAGGCGGAGGATCGAGCCGCTGCGCGCCAGACCCTACGCCGAGCTGCTGGGCGAAAAGAAAATCCTGTGCGATTTCGCGGATGTGCGCGGCCAGAAGGGCGCGAAGCGCGCGCTGGAAATCGCGGCGGCGGGCGGCCACAACGTGCTGATGATCGGCCCGCCGGGCAGCGGCAAGACGATGATGGCGCGCTGCCTGCCGGGGATTCTGCCGGATATGACGCTGGAGGAAGCGCTGGAAGTGACGCGCATCCACAGCGCGGCGGGCACACTGGCGGCCGACGCGGGGCTGATGGCCGAGCGGCCGTTCCGCGCGCCGCATCACACGGTCAGCGCGGTGGCGCTGGTCGGCGGCGGTACGAAGGCGCGCCCCGGCGAAATCAGCCTCGCGCACAACGGGGTGCTGTTCCTCGACGAGCTGCCGGAGTACGACCGGGGCGCGCTGGAAGCGCTGCGCCAGCCGCTGGAGGATGGCTTTGTCAGCGTCGTCCGCGTCAGCGCGCAGGCGAAATACCCCGCGCGGGCGATGTTCGTCGCGGCGATGAACCCGTGCCCCTGCGGCAATTACGGCAGTTCGACGCAGCCCTGCCGCTGCACCCAGAAGGAAATCGCGCGCTATCTGGGGCGCATCTCCGGGCCGCTGCTGGACAGAATCGACATGCAGCTCGAGGTCACGGCTGTCCCCGTGCGCCAGATCACCGAGAGCGCGCCGGAGGAGCCCTCCGAAGCGATTCACGCGCGTGTGCAGGCCGCGCGCAGGCGGCAGCAGGCGCGATACGCAGGCGAGGGCGTCAGCAGCAACGCGGAGCTTTCCGCGCGCCAGCTCGAACAGTTCTGCCCGCTGGACGACGCCTGCCGCGAGCTGATCGGCAAGGCCTGCGACAAATACAACCTCTCCATGCGCGCGGTCAGCCGGGTGCGCAAAGTCGCGCGGACAATCGCCGACCTCGCGGGGGAGGAGAACATCGGCAAGGCGCATATTCTGGAAGCGCTGCGGTATCGCAATCTGGAAGGGAATTACTGGAAGTAAAACGGAGGGCGAAGGGCAATGCTGTATAACCCGCGGCTGGATGTGTTTATCAACGTGGCTAACGCCGGGAGTTTCACCAAAGCGGCGAAGGAAGAATACATCACCCCGGCGGCTGTGATGAAGCAGATCAATCTGCTGGAAAAGGAACTCGGCGTGCAGCTCTTTGAGCGAACGCATCAGGGGCTCTGCCTGACGAACGCCGGGCATACGCTCTATCACGACGCGCAGGCGCTGATTCGGGAGACGCGCAGCGTGGAGGAGCGCGTGCAGAATGCGGCGCGCGGTAAAAAGGAGATCATCCATATCGGCACGTCGGTGCTCAATCCCGCGTCGTTCCTGCTGGAATATTGGCAGAAGGTCTATCGCGAGTTGGAGGACATCGACATTCGGCTCGTCTCCTTTGATACTGATTGTGAACGATACAGCGTTTTTCTCAAAAATTTCGGCAGTGAGATCGACCTGATTGCGGGCATTGCCAGCGAGGAATTTAAGGAGCGCAGCCAATGCGGCAACCTCGTTTTGCGCCGCTATCCCATCTGCTGCGCCGTGCCGTATAATCACCCGCTGGCCGAACGAAAACGGCTGCGCATCGACGATTTGCAGCATGAAACGCTGATGCTCTGCGAACCGGGCTGGATTGCGGATGTGGACGCACTTCGGGAGGAACTGACCCGAAACCATCCGCTCGTTCAAATTCAGGAATTTCCCCGGTTTGATTTGACCTATTTCAACGAGTGCGCCAACAACGGCTGCTTGATGATTACCATCGAACCGTGGAACGGCGTGTATCCGTTGATGAAGACAATCCCGGTCGATTGGCCGTACTGCATCCCCTACGGCCTGGTTTTCGCGCAAACGCCTTCCGAAAAGGTGAAGCGCTTTGTGCAGGCTGTACAGCACTATGATACCAAAAGGTAAATACCCGTTTCTAAATCGGTCATTCCTTTTTTGAAGACATTGATGTATAATTGTCAATGCAAAGGGCGAAAGGCGCATGAATGAGCGGATTTTTCGATGAAATCGTCGAAAAAAGGAGGCTGAATGTTTGCGCCATGTCGTCAAAATAACAACTATGATTTTCGAAAGGGGAAAAGAACATGAAAAATGCGCGTAGATTGCTGACCGGCATGGCCGCGATGGTCATGGTCGCCGCGAGCGCGGTTTCCGCTGTCGGCGTCGCTGAGGAAATGGAATGGCCGGATGCGTACAGCCACGCGACGGATGCTTCCTCTAAGGAAGTGCTCTCCGGCGAGCAGCTGGACGAGGCGCTCCAGTTCCTCATGGATTCCTCTCACTATTGGTACATCAACCGTGCCACGCCGTACTATGGCAACTTCACCAAGTACCCGGAGACGGGTTTTGATACCCAGTGGCGCTCCCCGGTGAATGGACGCGGCTATCGCGGCCCGTACTACGATCCGCTGACCCGCTCGGTCAACTGGCTGAGCACCAACCCCAACGGCGGCATCAACAGCTCCGTCGGCTCTTACTGGGCCTGCATTGCGCCGAACACCGATCTGACCATCGAAAACAACGAGGTTCAGGGCTACGAGAAATCCGACAAGTGGCAGATGATCAGCGTCATGTCTCCGGGACAGACGGTGGATAACTACATCCGCAACGGCCGCGGTTCGTTCTACATCGACGCTTCTCTGGCCAGCAACTACGGCATTGATCCCGCGTGGGAGTATCGCAACATCCTGATGGTCGAGGTTGAGCTGGATCACTATGTGCCGCGCGCCTGCACGCCGCAGGAATACTACGACGGCGAGCTGCCCACCACGTCCAGCTGGCTGCTGGCGGGTCGCATGGCTGCGCTGGAAAGCTGGAGGGATAAGTTCCTCTCCATCCCGCAGTATTGGGGCTGCGCGACCGGCGACGCTGCGGCCAAGAACCTGACCACGGACGAGGAGCGCGCGGCGTATATCGAGACGCTGAACGCTGACCCAGATGTGATTGAGGCCATGACCGGCGTTTGCTACTACATGCACTTCAACATCCTCCAGATTGTCAACAACAAGCAGGAGTTGGGCTTTGACTTCGAGCAGGCCAGCGGCAAGGTCAACGCAATTGACATGGATCACGACGGTCTGCTGGATCGTTACCCGGAGGGCAGCGACAAGGCGGGTCAGTTGATTCTCCAGAACGCGGCTGCGGCCATGCTCCCGGATTGGGCGTATGCGCTGAATCAGGATCTGGATTGGTGGGTTTCCGGCACGGGCGATCTGATCAACGCCGAGGGTAAGAAGCTGGTTGGCGCGAATGCGGACGGCAGCTACATCCTCGAAGGCGATGCGAACGCGCCTGTGGCCGAAACGGCTGAGGAAGCGCCTGCCGAGCCCGCCGTTGAGCTGGCCGAGAACGAGAAGCTCGGCACGGCGAAGGGCATGGGCGGCGACGTGACCGTGAAGGTGACGATGGATGGCGACAAGATCGCCGCCGTCGAGGTTGTTTCTCAGAACGAAACCGCGGGCATCTCCGACCCGGCGCTTGAAAAGGTGCCTGCCGCGATCGTCGAAGCGAACAGCGCCGACGTGGACGGCGTGGCCGGTGCGACCGTGACTTCCGACGCCATCAAGAACGCCGTGAAGGACGCGCTCTCCAAGTAAAACTCAAGATTCAAAAGGGACGTTTCCGAGAAAACGCCCCTTTTTTCTGCATTTCCTCAGCCGGGCTTGACGGAAAGCCGGAAATTCTCTACAATGAACAGAAAAGAACAGAAAAGAACGCAAAAGAACGGCAAGGGGGAACGAGGCCATGCTTGAATCCGAAGCGATGGCGATTCTGGTCGGCGCGGGCGTGAGCTATGGCCGCCGGGAGGCGGCGCTGCGCGCGGCGGGGAGCGCGCTGGCGATTTTGGCCGAGCCGGGGCTGTACGCGGCGCAGCTTCAGGAAAAGGGGCTGGCGCTGCTCCGGCACGCGCTTGCGGATGAAGCGCGCCTGCTTGGCGGCCTGGCGAAAAAGAAGATGGCGCTCGTCCTGCGCGAGGACGCGCAGTATCCGCCGCTGCTTCGGCAGATCGCCCACCCGCCGCACCTGCTCTATGTCTACGGCGAGACGGATTTGACGGATCGCTTTCCCGTCGCTGTGGTCGGCACGCGGCGGGCGAGCGCCTACGGCCTGACGCACACGCGGGAAATCGCCGCCGAGCTGGCGCAAACCGGCGTCTGCGTCGTTTCCGGTCTGGCGCTGGGCATCGACGCGGCGGCGCATACGGGCGCGCTGGATGGCGGCGGGCGAACCGTCGCCGTGCTGGGCAGCGCGCTGGATAAGCCCTATCCGCAGGAGAACGAGCCGCTGATGCGGCGGATTTTGGAAAGCGGCGGGAGCGTCGTCAGCGAATACGCGCCGGGAACGCC
>UQNM01000016.1 GCA_900542395.1 uncultured Eubacteriales bacterium | reverse complement strand
TTTTACGGAGCTGGTCCATAAGGAAGAAAGAATTTCCACCAGTAAAATATATCACGTCCGCATCTTCAAAAACAGATTGTATCGTTGAATAAGCCTCCGTTGAAATATCAATTTCAGTTACGGCTGCTCCCAGTTTATTAAATAGCTTTCGAGCCGAGCCGACATAACCGGTGTAGCCTTCACGCAGCGATGCTGTTGGAATAAATGCGACTTTTTTGTTATCAATTTCTTCTTTTATCAAACTTCCTACACTTGAAAAGTGCGAACATAAAAACAGCTTCATCCATATTTTCCTTTATAAATTTTTAATTCAGTTTGCTTTCTTTTTTGACCAGCGGCTTATAGCTGCCGTCCTCCTGCTCGACGCGAACGCGTTTGAGCGTCGCTTCCGTCTGCTCGCGAAACTCCTTGATGTATTGCGCGTAGAGCGCCGAGCGCTCGCGCATTTCTTCATCGGTCAGGCCGACCTCTTTTTTCTTTTTCGCCAGCTCGTTGATGCGCAGAATTTTTTCCTGTTCCATCTTTATCATAACCTCCGGGTTCACAGATTGCCTGTCAGCATACAACCTTTTTCCGCTTCTGTCAAGGGTCAAAACGGCGCGGGCTGACCCAGCCGCTCCAGCGTGATGCGCGCGTCAAACCATTCGCCCGCCCATTTGTGCAGCGCCAGAATCAGCGCGGGTCTGTCCATCTGCATGGCCAGGGGCAGGCGGTCGAACGCGCGTGCCTCATCCAGCGCCTCGTCCGGCCAGTCGCGCACGTCGGCCACATAGCAAAGGCCGCCGGTCTCCCTGCCCTTTTCATCGGTCACGCCGTAGGCGCACAGCGGGCATACGTCGAACACCGCCTCGCCGATGGCCGCGCCCAAGGCGCTTCTGGCCGTCTCCTCGACGCTCTGGCCGCGCGTTATCCGCCCCTCGGGCAGCACCCACAGCGCGTTGATTCGGTCGCGTCGCAGAATCAGCGCCTCGCCCAGCCGCGCCAGCACGAGCACATGGTCAAACCCCGCGCGGCGGCGCTTTTCCTCCGTCGCATAGATCGCAACTTGCAAGCTCTCTGTTCCTCCCGTTTTACGCCGTCACGCCCGCCAGATTCCATCCCGCGTCCATCAGCGTCAGCACGCCGCAGGCCCCCGGCTCGATGCGGCCGTAGCCCTTCGCGCCGACGGAATCCGCCGGGGTGCTCGTCGCCATCGGAATCACGGTTTCCGGCGGCATCTTCGCCAGCGTAATCATGTTGTGAATCGCGCGGTGCAGCACCAGCGTCGAACCGGCGATCACGCCGTCCGCCAGCCGCGCCTCGCCGTTTTTGACGAATACCGCCTGCCCGCCGAGGTCGTACTGCCCGTCCGGCATGCCCGCCGCCTCCATCGAATCGGAGATCAGCGCCATGCCCTTCGCGCCCTTGCAGAGCGCCGCGATGCGCAGCGCGTCCGGGTGCAGGTGCAGCCCGTCGGCAATCGCCTGCACGATGATCCGCTCGTCGGCCAGCCCCGCGCCCGGCACGCCGGGCTTGCGGTGGTGCAGCGGGCTTTGCGCGTTGAACAGGTGCGTGATCTGGGTCAGCCCCCGATCCGCCGCCGCGTGAACCTCCTCCGCCGTCGCGTTCGAATGTGCCGCGCAGGTCACAACGCCCCGCGCTTTCAGATCGGCCACCATGTCAAGCGCGCCCGGCAGCTCCGGCGCGAGGGTCATCATCCTGACGCAGTCCGTCCCGCGCGTCATGGCCTCATACGCCTCGACGCTCGGGTTCATCAGACATTCGCCCAACTGCGCGCCCTTGTATTTTTCGCAGAGGAACGGCGCCTCCATGTGCGCGCCGAGCACCGCCGCGCCCTTTTCACAGGGCACGTCCCGGACAGCCTGAATCGCCCGCAGCGCGCGGTTCGTCGCTTCAATCGGCGCGCTCATCGTCGTGGGCATGAACGCCGCCACGCCGGTTTTGAGCAGGCCCTCGCTCATGCGGCGCACGTCGCTTTCCCCGCGCATGCAGTCCGCGCCCGCGTAAGCGTGGATGTGGATATCCACAAGCCCCGGCAGCACATACAGCCCCGCCGCGCTGCGGATCTCCTCGCCCTCGCGCGCCTGCAAATCGCCGATCTGCGCGATTTTCCCGTTTTCCACGCGCACATCGGCGCGCGTAAAATGGCCGCCGATAAACGCCGTTCCGTTTTTGACCAGCATGGTTTACTCCTCAAGCATCAGCTTGCCCGCCTCGCGGTCGGTCAGAATCACGCAGCAGGGATGGAGCTGCAAAACCGACGCGGGCACGCGCGGCGTGATCGGCCCGCGGATGGTGTCGTACACGGCCTTCGCCTTGCTCTCGCCCGTCGCCACCAGCACGACGCACTTCGCCGCCATGATGTTGCCGATGCCCATGGAGACCGCCTGACGCGGCACCTCGTCCGCGCTCCTGAAGAAGCGGGCGTTCGCCTCGATGGTGTCCGCCGCCAGCGTGACGACGTGCGTGCCGTAGGTGAAATCGTCCGCGGGCTCGTTGAAGCCGATGTGGCCGTTGCGGCCGATGCCCAGAAGCTGGATATCGATGCCGCCCGCCGCGTGAATCGCCTTGTCGTATGCCTCTGCGTCGGCGGCGGCGTTGCCGCTGGGCAGATGCACGTTTTCCTTGCGCAGGTTGACCTTGCTGAACAGATGCTCCTGCATGAACGCATGATAGCTCAGCGGGTTTTTGTGGTCGATGCCCACGTATTCGTCCAGATTGAACGTGCGGACGCGGTCAAAGTCGATCACGCCGCGGTCGTACCACTGCGCCAGCATTTCATATGCGGGAATCGGGGTCGAGCCGGTCGCCAGACCCAGCACGCTGTCGCCCTTGCGGGTGATCTGCGCGGCGATGAGCACGCCTGCCGCCTCGCAGGCCGCTCGTGCGTTTTCGTAGACATGGAATTCCATGAGATCCCTCCTCGATTTAGATTGCTGCCGCCATTATAGCACACTCGACGCAAATTTGCATGATTTTGTGCGAATATTCACGTTTTATTTTCCGTTTCTGGGTATTTCAGACAATCAAACCGTTTATCATTTATCTATTTTGACCGTTTATCCGTTTTATTTTGTGGCCATCACGCACAAATCGACATTTCCGCGTCCTTCGCCATCCGCTCCATCTGCGCGCCCAGCGTCTGGGAGAGGCTCTGGCACAGCCGCGCGGAAAAGCCGTTTGCCGGGTCGGCCAGCGCCTTGATGATCGCCTTTTCAACCTCGTCCCGCTGGCGGGAAAGGCCGCTTTTCACCGCCTTATCCGTCACCAACCTGCGCACCAGCAGCGGCAGCTTCGCCTTGACCAGCGCCTTTTCCATGCCGCTCTTGCCGACCAGCGCCAGCAGTATGCCCGCCGCCGCGCCCGCGACCATGCCGGCCGGCCCCGCGCTGACCATCGCCATGCCGCCGCCCCCGCACAGGCTCGCGCCGACGACCGCCAGCACCACGCCCATCAGCCCGGAGAGGATATCCATGCCCATCGCGTCCACCAGCGAGAGCTTCACGCCGGAAAGCCCCGCGTCCACCTTCGCCCCGGTCAGGCTCATCCGCTCCGGCGGCACGCCGCAGCGCACGCAGAGCGTCGTCAGCTCGTTTTCCAGCGTGCGCATCAGCTCGTCCAGCCACGCCTGCAATTCGCCCCCGATGCGGTCGCAGAGCGCGTCCCCGGCGAAGGCCTTTGAAATCTTCCGCTCGACCTTTTTGTTCAGCGCCTCGATGGTGTCCACGCCGCCCTTGCGCCAAAGCCGAACCGCCTCGAGCGTGCTCTCCTGCGCGATGTCAAACAGCGCCTTGGCCACCGGCTCGTATAGCTCGTGCGCGCTCGCGTTCACCGCCACGGAGAGCTTTTCCCCGTGCGCGATGGAGGCAACCTCCCGCCGGAACAGGCTCAGCCGCTCGTCCACGCGCCCCGCGTAGGCCAGCCCGCGCGCGATGGAGCACTCCGGCTCGGGGCAGAGCACGACCAGCGCATTCGCAAACGCCTCGCGGCAGGCCTGCTGGAAAAACGCCATGCGCGACGCGCCGCCCGTCAGAATCACAACCTCGGGCGGGCATGCCCGGCTGACCTCCACCGCCGCCCGCAGTGCGTCCTGAAGACTGCCGACGAAGCTCCGCCCGCCCAGCGCGGCGATCGGCTCCTCCACCATGCCGCGGATGCTCGCCCCGCCGATGGAAAGCTCCAGCGCCAGCGGCTCGTCGTAGCAGACCGTCAGCGTCCGGGTCAGCGGCGCGTCCGCCCACTTTCCCTCGTCGAGGAAATAGCTCTCCTTGAGCCGCCGCGCCTCCAGCTCGCAATAGCTCCGCCATGCGGAGCTTTCCGCAAACACGGCGCGAATCGCCTTCCCGTCCTTCGACGCGGCCAGCGCGTGGGCAAGAATCCGTTCGTCGATCAACCCGCCGCCGAGGTTCGTGTCCCCGAAAAGCGACACGTTCTGCTGACGCCCGTCCACGATATACGCAAAATCCGTCGTCGATGACCCGACGTCGATGACCATCGCGCTTTTTTTCATCAGCTCCGGGCTGACGCGCAGGCCGCGCGCATGCCGCGCGTAGAGAAACGCGGCGCGCGGTTCGGGCACGACGCTGACGTTCGGAAAGCCCGCCGATTCCAGCAGCGCGGCGTATTGCTCCCGCCTGCCGTCGCCCCAGCCCGCCGGACAGCCGACCACCGTTCGGCTCACCTCGGCCATCAGCGCGGGCTGCGTGCGGACAAGCTCGTTCATCACGCCCTGCGCAAACGCGCGCACGTCCGCCGAGGCGGCCGGGTCGGTCAGGTAGCGGGATTTGAAGCGCACCTTCGCCTCCGCCGCGCCGTCCGTCACGCTGGCCGCCTCGCCGATGACGATGCGCCCGTCCTTCACGCCCACGGCGGAAATCAGGCTGTTTTTGCCGCAGAGCGGCATCACGCGCGGCTCGACGGTGGAATCCTCGTCCAGCAGCGTCACGGCGCTCTCGCCGTCGCCCAAATCAAAGCCCAAAATCTTCATGCTCACGCCTCCTTCGCGGCCATCGGCGCGACCGCCGCCACGCCCCGGCGCACCAGCTCCCCGTCGCGCACCAGCGCCGGGCGAACCGTCCGCTCGCCGCTCCGGGCGGGCAGCACGTCGAACAGCGCCGCGTGCTCCGCGTCGTAAAACACGCTCTGCACGCCCAGCATCCGCAGGTATTGCTCCGCCTGGTCAAGGCTTCGCAGCGCCAGATCCTGCCGCCCGGAGGCGCGCGCCTCCATCATCGCCGAGAGCAGATCGAGCATGGCCTCGTCCGCTGTGCCGGAGAGGCGCGACGGCGCGTTGTCCTGTTCGATGAGCGCCAGATCCGCCGCGCACAGATCCGCCGCCTGACAGATTTCGCCGACCTCGCGCACCATGTCCGCCGCGTCAATCGCCGTCTCCGCCTGCGCGCGCGGGGTCTGCCGCGTCGTCGCGGTCAGCGCGCCGTTTGCGCCGAAGAGCATCAGCAGCGCGCCCAGCGCCTGCAAAAGCGCGAAATTCATCTTGCCGTTCACGGCTTCATACACCGCCAGCGCCGCGAGCATCACCGCGCCCGCGCCGACCGCCCCGCGCCGAACCCGGCTCGGCTGCTCCTGCGTCTCCTCCAGCACAATCTGCGCCTTGGCGCGGCTTGCGCGCAGCCCCAGCGGCAGGCGCTTGGCCAGCGCCATGACGGCCTGCTGCCGCTGGCGGGCGAAATCATCCTGTTCATCCTGCGCCAGGTCGCAGGCGATTTGTTCCAGCGTCATGGTCGCGGCGGAAATCGCCTGCGGCATATTTTCGCTTTCCTCCAGTTGCGCCCGAAGCGTATCCTTTCGGTTTTCAAAAGCGGCGACTGCGTTCATGTGCGTCCCCCGTTTCCTTTGTTTTTTTGGGATAGCTCATTGTACCCCGTATCGGCGGCGTTTGTCAATTGACCGGGGGACGATGCACCCGCCGAGCCGCCAAGTCGCGGAAAATCGCCTTCTGCATGGGCGCAGCCGTTGCAGCCGCGCCGCAGACTGTAGACAAATAGCCATTCTCCCCCCCCGAAGGGGGGGGAGAATAGCCCTTTCCGCAAATGAAAGAATCGCTGAATTTCTTGATTTTGCGATTCAAGCCAAGTTTGCCTATGTCAACAAGCTGGGGCGCAGCCGTTGCAGCCGCGCCGATTGTCGGCTATAATGTCGGTGTCGGAAGCGACGAAAAGATTCGGAAGACGCCCCGTGCGGCGCGCCGACTGACGGCCGGTCTTCTCCCTTTTGTACACACAGGAGGCCTTATGCGCATCTTAACCTATATCACCACCGAGGAGGACGCGGGCCGCGCGGCGCGGCGCGTCGTCCCCCGCCGGTTTCAGCTCGGCACACACGCCTTTCGTCGGCTCAAGGTCGAAGGCGGCATCCTCTGCGACGGCGCGCCGCTGCGCGCGGACACGGTTCTGCGCGCAGGGCAGCGGCTGGAAATCCGCATGGGCAACGGCGAAATCGAAACCGAAGCCGAAACCAAAACCAAAATCAAAGCCGCGCCCGACGGCCTGCCGCCGTCCTTCATCCGCTATATCGACGAGGATATGCTCGTCGTCAGCAAGGGCGCGCCACTGGCCACGCTCCCCTGCGGCCATATCCACACCGGGACGCTCCGCGAGCAGCTCGCCGCCCTGCTCGGGCAGGATGCGGCGGCGTTTGATTATCACCCCGTCAATCGGCTGGACAAGGGCACGAGCGGCCTGTTGTGCGTCGCCCGCCATGCCCACGCCCAGCGCCTGCTGACCGGCCAGCTTCACACGGACAGCTTCATCCGCGAATACCTCGCCGTGACCGAGGGCGTTCCCGCGCAGCGCGAGGGCGTGATCGACGCGCCGATTGCCCGCCTCGGCGCGGGCGCAAAGCGCGCGGTTCGCCCCGACGGACGGCGCGCCGTGACGCATTACCGCGTCGAGCAGGCCGCCGAAGGCCGCGCGCTCATCCGTCTGCGGCTGGAAACCGGGCGCACCCATCAGATTCGCGTGCATCTGGCGCATATCGGCTGCCCGATCTGCGGCGATTACCTCTATGGCCGCGAACTGCCGGAACTGAAAGACCGCTTCGCGCTCCATTCCGCGCGCCTGCGCTGTGTCCAGCCCGTCACGGGCGAAACGGTGGAGATCGTCGAGCCGCTGCCGGAAGAGCTAAAAGCGCTTTTAACGTCTTCCGTCAGCTTCTCTGACAGTTTCCTTAAAGAAGAAACCTTCGTTTCCGCCTTAAATACCTCCCTCTTAGAGGGAGGTGGCACGACGAAGTCGTGACGGAAGGAGTTCGTAGCACGCCAAAGTCGTGACGGAAGGAGTTCGTAGCACGCCAAAGTCGTGACGGAAGGCGTTCGTGGCACGCCAAAGCCATGACAGAAGGCGTATAAAATTCCCCCCGCTGCGCCATGATACGGCTATCAAACGCAGACAGGGGGATTTTTTATATGGCTCATTCAGGCAAAAATCCGGCGAAGGCATGGAATCCGCCCGCGCAGAAGGGCAAGCCCCGCACGGGCGGGAACGTGGCCAGCAGCACGGAATGTACCGGGCTGACCCCGGCCGAGCCGGCGGATTGGGCGGCGGCCTGTGCGCTGGGCGAATTATACGCCGTGCACACGATCAAGCCGAGCGACGCGCCAAAGGAGCGCTGATTTATGCGTTTTCCGCCAGCTTTCTGCCCATCAGCACGCCCATGGCGGAGGCCATCATCAGCCCGCGCGTCCAGCCGGAGGAATCGCCGAGGCAGTGCAGGCCGCGCACGTTGGTGTTCAGCTCCTCATCCATCTTCACGCGATTGGAGTAGAATTTCAGTTCCGGCGAATACAGCAGCGTTTCGGACGCGGCAAAGCCCGGCACGACGATATCCGCCGCCTGAATGAAATTGATGATGTTGGTCATCGCGCGATAGGGCATCGCGGCGGTGATGTCGCCCGCGACCGCGTCCGGCAGGGTCGGGCGGACGTTGCTCTGCGCGAGCTCCTTTTCCCACGTGCGCTTGCCGTCGAGGATATCGCCGAAGCGCTGCACGAGGATGTGGCCGTTGGCGAGCATGTTGGTCAGCTCGCCGACCTTCTGCGCGTAGGCGATCGGCTGATTGAACGGGATGGAGAAGTTGTGGCTGCACAGCACGGAGACATTGGTGTTGTCGCTCTTGAGATCCTTGTAGCTGTGGCCGTTGACGACGGCGAGATCGTTGTCGTAGTTCTCCTGGCTGACGAAGCCGCCGGGGTTCTGGCAGAAGGTGCGCACCTTGTTCTTGAACGGGCGCGGATAACCGATCAGCTTGCTCTCGTAGAGCACGCGGTTGACCTCCTCCATGACCTCGTTTCGGCACTCGACGCGCACGCCGATATCGACCGTTCCGGGCTGGTGGGCAATGCCGTGCTCGGCGCAGATTTTCTCCAGCCAGTCCGCGCCGCGGCGGCCCGTCGCCACGACGGTGTGCTGCGCGCGGATTTCCTGCGTCTGGTCGCCCCTGCGCAGGGAAACGCCGAGGCAGGTTTCCCCGTCCATCAGCAGCTCCTCACATTCCCAGCCGAAGATCATCTCCACGTCGTTGTCGCGCAGATAATTTTCCAGCGCGAGGTAGAGCGTCTGCGCCTTCTCCGTGCCGAGGTGGCGGATCGGGCAATCGACCAGCTTGAGCCCGGCCTGAATCGCGCGGCGGCGAATCTCGCGCACCTCCTCGGTGTTGCCGATGCCCTCGATGTGGCTGTCCGCGCCGAATTCGAGGTAGATGCCGTCGGTATAGTCGATCAGATCCTGCGCGTTCTGCGCGCCGATGAGCGTCGGGAAATCGCCGCCGACCTCGTGAGAGAGGGAGAGCTTGCCATCGGAAAACGCGCCCGCGCCGGAAAAGCCGGTGGTGATGTGGCAATACGGGCGGCAGTTGACGCAGTGCTGGGTGACGGTTTTCGGGCAGCGGCGCTTTTCAATCGGCTGGCCCTTTTCCACGATGGTGATGTGCTTTTTGCTTCCCCGGCGAATCATTTCAATCGCGGTGAAGATACCCGCCGGACCCGCGCCGACGATGACGATATCGGTATTCATATTTTCCTCCCGTTTGGTGACGAACGCCGCTTTGCGCCCGCCCTTCGGCTTCTCGCCGTTTTTTTATTTGTCTTCTGCTTCCAAATCCATCCGGATGACGGCGGCGGCGCGCTGCCCGTCGCTTCGGCTCGTTCCGCAGAGATAGGCCTCGCCGTCCGCGTCGAGGATCAGCCGCGCCTGTTCCACGTCCATGCCCGCGCCGACCGTCCACGCCGTTTCGCCGTCCGCGGTCTGAATCGCGCCGACGTTCTCCGCGCCGTCTTCCGTTCGGGAAACGAGCAGCAGCAGCCCGTTTTCCGCGTCATACGCCATATCGCAGACGCAGCCGACGCGCTGCCCCGCTTCTTTTGCCTCCACCGGGACGATTCGGCGCAAAACGCCCTCGCGGCCGACGACGGCCAGCGCCGCCGCCTGCTCCGTCCGCTGTCCCTCGCCGGTGAGGTAGCGCCCGCCGAGGGCATAGCTGCCATCCGGAAGTTCGAGCGCACAGCGCCATTCGAGCCTGTCCGCCGCCGTGTGGATCACGGTGCGCAGCCGCCAGATTTCCCCGCCCTGCGCATCCTCCAGCGTCACGGCCGCCCCGCCCCGCTCTTCCCGCCACGCCAAAACGCCGCCGGAAACCGCCTGCCGCCCCGCCTCGCGCGCCGTCGGCGCGTCGGTTTCGCGCGTGTCTCCGTCCGCGCTGACGTAAATGCCGCTCTGCCGTCCGTCCTCCCGTTCGAGCAGCAGCAGCACGCCGCCCTCCTGCGCCCATGCGTCCTTTATCACGCAGCCGGGCTGCATGTACAGCACATGGTTGTATTCTTCCTCCGCTGCCTCGATTCCTTCATCGGGCACATAGACGATCTCCGCGCGCCCGCCGCCGACGCGCTCCGCGTCCATCAGCAGCGCCGTTTCGCCGCTCAGCCCCGCCATGTCCTCCAGCGCGCCGAGCGCCGCGTCCCGGTCATAGCCCGTCGTCCGGCTGCCCAGCAGGCGGCCATCCTCGTCGAAATAGACGAGCCGCGCGCCGTCCTGCCCGACAAACCCGCTCGAATTGGCGGCCAGCCGTTCAAGCGGCGCATCCGTCGCCACGGCGAACAGCGTTTCGCCCAGCGCGTTGACGCGGGCGAGAAACCCGCCGCCGCCGCGCTTCCCGCCGACCACCGTGGAACCGTCCTCCAGCGCCAGAACGGCCGTCGCCGCCTCCGCCGTCACACCGGAAAGCGGGATTCTCACCGGCGCGTCGTCCGTTCCGGGCGTGACCAGCATCACCCCGGCCTCCCCGCCCGCGCAATCCGCCGAGACGAGGCGGCCGCTGCCATCCACGCACGGCGCAAAGCCCGCCGTTCCCTTTGGGAATCCCGCGCCTTGGGCAAGCCGCCCATCCGCGTCCAGATCCGCGACGCAGCACGCGCCGTCCCCGTGCTCGACAATCAGCGCCAGATGCGGCGCGCCGTCGCAGTCGTAGGGCATGCCGGTCATGTCCGTTCCGCCGTGCGCGCAGACCGTCTCGACCGCCGGAGCCGTCCTGCGCTGCGCCAGCCTGCCCTCGCCGCTGACGATCAGCCATTCCAGCCCGTCGATCCCCCGGCCGGTCAGCACGGCGGAAATCTGCCCGTTTTCGTGCGCAAAGGGGGCGCTCATCTCGTTTCGGCCGTCCTTCGCCGTGCAGTAGCTCCAAAGCGGCGCGCCCTCGCCGTTCAGGCAGAGCATCCACCCTGCCTGATTGTGCCGTGTGCGCATGGCCAGGTCGCCGTTGCGCGAGTCGGTTCGCCCGACGGCAATCAGCCCGTCCCCGTATTCAATCAGCCGGGTCAGGCGATCCGCGCCGCTCCCGCCGTAGCTGCGCGTCCTTTCCTCCGCCAGAGCGGGCGCGCCGGCCAGCAGCAGCGCCGCCAGCCCCACGAGAATCCCCCTTCGCATGTCAGGCTCTCCCCTTCACCATGCTCAGCGCAATGCGCTGCTTTTTCACGTCCACATCGACCACCCAGACCGTCACCACGTCGCCGACGCGCACCACCTCGCTCGGGTGGCGGATAAACCTGTCCGCCATGCGGGAGATGTGCACCAGCCCGTCCTGATGCACGCCGATATCCACAAACGCGCCGAAGTCGGTCACGTTGCGCACCGTGCCGGTCAGCTCCATGCCGGGCTTCAAATCCTCCATGCTGAGCACATCCGTGCGCAGCACCGGCGCGGGCAGCTCGTCGCGCGGGTCGCGCCCCGGCTTTTCCAGCTCGGCGACGATATCCCGCAGCGTCATCTCGCCCACCCCCAGCGCCTCGGCCAGCTTCGCCATATCCGCCTGCTCGGCCTTTTCCGCAATGCCGACAATGCCGCCGCGCTTGAGCGCCTGCGGCGCATAGCCCAGCTTCTCCATCAGCGCCTTGGCCGCCGCATAGCTCTCCGGGTGAACCGCCGTCGCATCCAGCGGGTTGCTGCCGTGCACGCGCAGGAAGCCCGCACACTGCTCAAACGCCTTCGGCCCCAGCTTCGGCACCTTCTTGAGCTGCGCGCGGGAGGCGATGCCGTTTTCGTCGCGATAGGCGACGATGTTGTTCGCCAGCGCCTCGCCGATGCCCGCCACGTGCGTCAGCAGCGACGCGGAGGCCGTCTCCACATCCACGCCGACGCTCGAAACGCAGCTTTCCACCACGCCGGAGAGCGCGTTTTCCAGCTCCGCCTGCTTCAAATCGTGCTGATACTGCCCCACGCCGATGGCCTTCGGGTCGATCTTCACCAGCTCGGCCAGCGGGTCCTGCATGCGCCGCGCGATGGAAACCGCGCTTCGGAGTGAGACGTCGTATTCCGGAAATTCCTTCGCCGCCAGCTTGGAGGCGGAATACACGCTCGCGCCCGCCTCGCTGACGATGACGTAGGCCACGCCCGGCGCTTCCGGCAGCAGGGCGGCGATGAATTGCTCGCTCTCGCGGGAGGCCGTGCCGTTACCGATGGCGATGGCCGTGACCCCATGGCGGCGAATCATGCCCAGAATCTGCGCTTTCGCCCGCGGCTTCTGCGCCTCGTGATTCGGCAGGGTGAAGTAGCCCACGCCGGTTTCCAGCACCTTGCCCGTCTCATCCACAACCGCCAGCTTGCAGCCCGTGCGGAAGCCCGGATCGACGCCCAGCGTGACCTTGCCGCGAATCGGCGGCTGCATCAAAAGCTGGTGCAGGTTGTCGCCGAAGACGCGGATCGCGCCCTCGTTCGCCTTGTCCGTCAGCTCGTTTCGGATTTCGCGCTCCAACGACGGGCTGATGAGCCTGCCCCAAGCGTCCTTCGCCGCCGCGCGCACCACGTCGCAGCACGCGCTGTCCGGCTCGATCACCGCGCGGCAGATGATTTGCAGCGCCTGCTCGTCGTCACATTCCACCGCGACCTTGAGCCATTCCTCGCGCTCGCCTCGGTTGATCGCCAGAATCCGGTGCCCCGCCGCGCGCAGCACCGGTTCGCGATAGTCGGCGTATTGCGCGTAGACGCTTTCGCCCTCCTTCGCCGCGACGGCGCGCAGCATGCCCGTGCGGCGATAGAGCGCGCGGAGGCTGGCGCGAATGGCCGCATCGTCGCTGATCTGCTCGGCGAGGATATCCTGCGCCAGTTGAACGGCGGTCTGCGCGTCGGGCACGCCCTTTTCCTCGCTCACATACGCCTGCGCCAGCCGGAGCGGGTCGTCGCCGCACCGCTGGGCAAAAATCGCGTCCGCCAGCGGCTGAACGCCTTTTTCCCTGGCGATCATCGCGCGGGTGCGGCGCTTCTGCTTATACGGGCGATAGATGTCCTCCAATTCGGAGAGCGTCGCGGCGGCGGCGAGCTTCTTTTCCAGCTCGTCCGTCATCTTGCCCTGCTCCGTGATGGACGCGGCAATCGCCTCGCGGCGCTTATCCAGCCCGCGCAGATAATCCAGCCGTTCGCTGATCTCGCGCAGCTTCTGGTCGTCCATCGCGCCGGTCATTTCCTTGCGGTACCGGGCGATGAAGGGGATGGTGTTGCCCTCGTCGATCAGCGATACGATCCTGCCGATGATCGCGGGCGCGGTTTGAAATTCACTCGATAAAACGCTCTGTATATCCATGCGTGGGCTATTCCTTTCCTCGCTCGTTGTTTTGCTTCTTTCTCATGGCCGTCTTCGGCACAATTTTCATTATACCTCTTGTCCGCGCTTTCCATCAAGCCCAAACACAAAAAGAAGCTGTCAAGCTTAACTGAACATTTCAAGAAACAATATCTAAGCATTTTGGGATATGGGGCTTTGCCCCATCGCCCCACCAAAGGGCTTTCCGCTCGCCCTTTGGAAACCTTCGGGCACAAATACTTAGTTTTGCTCTTAAAATATCGGTTTTGTTAGCTTGACAGCCCCCAAAGAAGAGGAGAAGCGAAATCAGCCCTTGACGGCGCCGGCCGTCACGCCGTCCATGAACTGCCTCTGCGCGAGGAAGAACACGACCAGCGACGGGATAATGGAAATCAGGGAAACGGCCATGACGCGGTTCCACGCAAAGCCGGTGTCCGCGTCCATGCTCATGCGCACAAACAGCGTCGCCGGATAACGCGCCGGGCTGTTGACGTAGAGCAGCGGCCCCATGAAGTCGTTGCTCGACCACATGAACTGGAACAGACCCGCGGAGACCATCGCCGGCCAGAGCATCGGCACGAGCACGAGCACCAGCGTCTGCATGATGTTGCAACCGTCGATCTTCGCCGCCTCATCCAGCTCGCGCGGGATATTGCGCATGAACTGAATCAGCATGTAGACGAAATACGTCTCCTGCGCGAACAGCGTCGGCACGATCAGCGCGAGGTAATACGGCGAATCGACCCAGCCGAATTGGCGGTACATCAGGAATTGCGGGATGTTGAGCACCACTTGCGGCAGGAACAGCGTCGCCATCAGCACCGCGAACAGGAAGTTGCGCCCGCGGAAGCGGAAGCGGCCGAAGCCGTAAGCCGTGATCGTCGAGGAAACGACGGTGAAGATCACCTTCGGGATCACGTATTTATAGGTGTTCAGCATGGCCTGCCAGATGTTGATATCGCCGCCGTAGTTGTTCATCGCGGCCTTGTAGCCTTCCATCGTCGGTCTGGTCGGGATGAGGCTCAGGGTCGAGAAGATCTCGTTGTTGTCCTTAAACGTGGCGCTGATCATCCACAGCAGCGGATAGACCATGAACACGCCCACGCCGATGAGGATGACGTAGCGGATGGTGGTGCTCATCGTGTGCTGCACGCGCAGGCTTGCCTTGCCAAGCGCCAGCCGGTAGAGCACGATGAAGAGAATCAGACCGCCGAGCAGGAAATAGAAATTCTTCATCTGCCCGATGGATTCGGCCAGCCCCGTCGCGCTGACCACGTCAACGGACGCGCCGTAAAAGCCGAGGCCGAGCATCACGACGCTCAGGGCGAGAAAAACAATGCCAGTTGCGCTCATCGCTTAGCCCCTCCCATCGTCATCGGAGTAGTAGACCCACTTCTTCTGGCTGACGAACGCGATGATGGTCAGGATCATCACGATCACGAACATGACCCACGCCATCGCGGAGGACATGCCCACCTTGTAATCCTTGAACGCCGTGTTGTACACGATCACGGAGATCAGCGTCGTCGCGTTGCGCGGGCCGCCGTTGGTGATGATGTACGGGCCGTTGAACTCCTGGAACGCCTGCACGAGCTGCGTCACCAGATTGTAGAAAATCACCGGGGAGATCAGCGGAATGGTGATGGAGAGGAACTGGCGGCCCTTGGTCGCGCCGTCGATGCTGGCCGCCTCGTAGAGATCCTCCGGCACGCCCTTGAGCGCCGCAAGGAACAGCACCATCGCCGAGCCGAACTGCCACACGCGCAGCAGGCAGATGATGAACAGCGCCCAGTTTTTATCCGCCAGAAAGTTGATGGATTCAAAGCCCAGCATGGTCAGAATCGTGTTCACCACGCCGTCGTTCTTGAACAGCGCTTTCCAGAGCACCGCGATGGCGACCGAGCCGCCCAGAATGGAGGGCACATAGTACGCCGTGCGGAAAAGCCCCACGCCCTTGATCTTGAAATTGAGGATGTAGGCGATGAACAGCGCGAAAATCAGCTTCAGCGGTACGGTCATAAACGCATAGGTGAAGGTCACCTTCAGCGCCTTGACGTTCTTCGCCTTGGTAAATGCGTCGATATAATTCTGGAAACCGACGACATTCTGCACGCCCCTAAACAGATCGTAATCCGTGAAGCTGTACACCAGCGAGGATACGAACGGATAGAGCTTAAAGATGCAGAAGCCAATCAGCCACGGCAGGATCAGGACGAAGCCCATGTAGCCCTGCTCCAGCTTGCTCAGCCCGCGCCGCTTTCTGAGGTCTTGGCGCGCGGCGGAAGATCCCTTCGTCATCGGGTCTCCCCCTTTCCTTCTTGATTGAACGAATCGGAGCGGCTTAACCTCCGCCAAGCCGCCCCGATGATCTCATTTTGGAAATTACTTGGCCAGCACTTCGGTGATACCCTCGTAGAGCACCTCGGCGGCTTCCTCGATGGAGTAATCCTTGTAGGAGAGGCCGTCCATCGCGTCATAGTACACGCCGTCGCTGTTCTTGAGCGCGCTGCTCTCGAACTTCGGGTCCAGCTTGTTGGAGCACCAGTCGAGCACCTTCGCGTTCGCCTCGGCGACCTTCGCGTTGAGCAGGCCCTCCTGCGCGCAGAGCACGTTGGCCTTCTTGCTCAGCGGGATGCCGCGCTGGCTGTTCATCAGCTTCGCGCCCTCGTCGCTGTTGAGCAGGAACTCGATGAGCTGAGCCGCCGCCTGCTTGTCCGCCGCGGTGTTGGCGATGGCAAACGCCAGAGAAACCTTGGTGAAGCCGCCGTGGTATTCGCCCATGTCGGCGAAGTAGTTGCCGACGATGAACTCCTGACCCTCGCTCAGCGACTTTTCAAACTTGCTCGCGGAGGAATCCCACTCAAAGATGCCGGCGTACTTGCCTTCCATCCACTTGGGGTTCTTGTCCAGGCTGTCCGCGCCGTCGCCGGTCAGGGTTTCGGCGCTGGGGATCACGTGGTTGTCTTCCAGCGTCTGGATGAACTCAAGACCCTTGGCGATTTCCTCGGTGGTGTAGTTGAGCTGGCCGTCGGCAACCCAATCCTTGCCGTAAACGCTCTCCAGATAGTAGACCATCAGGATCATCTTGTCGTAAGCGCCCAGCGCCAGCGGATAGTAGTCCTCGCCCAGCTTCTCGGCGAAGACCGGGCCGGCGGCCATCAGATCTTCCAGCGTGGTCGGGGTCGCAAGGCCGGCCTTCTCAAAGGTGGTCTTGTTCCAGTAGAAGATACGGCCGGTCATCGCCACCGGGATGGCCAGAAGCTTGCCGTCGATGGTGCACTGGGCAAGCGCCTTCTCGTCGAACTGGGACAGATCGATGATGTCCGCGACCTGATTGAGATCGTAGAACTTGCTGCTGCCGTCCGCGTTGGTGAAGGAGTACAGCCAGTTCCAGTTGATCTGGTTCACGTCGAAGGCGGAATCAGAGGCGAAATACTGGCTCATCTTGTCTTCCCAGCCGCTCCACGCGCTGTATGTGCACTGCACGTCAATGCCGGTCGCGGCCTTGAAAGCCTCGACGGCCTGCTGGGTCGCTTCGTGGCGGGAATCTCCGCCCCACCAAGAGAAGGTCAGGGAGCCTTCGGCCAACGCGCAAACGGCGGTCAGCGCCAGCGCCAGCGTCAGCAGGCATGCGATCATCTTTTTCATCACAAATTCGCTCTCCTTTTAATTTAATCTATCTTGCCGGTTTTTCCGGCGCCAAGGGGCTTGCCCGCCCCTTTCAGCCAGCCACGAAACACAACGGGTTTTCTGTTAAAAGCTGTTCCCTCTGTGCATGTTCATTATAATTTTTTGGTCAAGTTGTGTCAAGTGCATAAAATGGAAATCAATCTCTTGTGCGAAACTTTGTGAGGTTAAGCGATTAACCCGCCCTTTGCCTTTGTTAAGCTATGCGTTAAACCTCCAGCGCGCAGCAGGCCATCAGGAAGGGCGCGGTGCCCTTCGTGTCCCCGCTGCACACGGTTTCATGGACATAGTAGCCGTAACTGCCGTCGCGATACGGCTCGCCGCCCAGCCCCGCCACCTTGCAGATGCGCGTCAGTTCGGGGTAGCCGTCCGCCGCCGTGACGACGTTTTGCGCCCAAAGCGCGTCCATGCTCTCCCGCGCGGCGGCCTCTTCCTTCTCGCCGCACAGGCCGAGCGCCTTGCCCTTCGCCAGCCCATAGATGAACATCGCCGAGCAGGAGGATTCCGCGTAGTTCTCCGCGCTCTCCGGCCTGTCCATCACCTGATGCCAGAGCTTGTCCGTGCCGCGCGCGGCCATCACCGCATGCAGCAGCGACTTCATCTGCAGGCTCAGGCGCGCATAGGCCGGGTGACTTTCCGGCAGCACGGCCAGAACGTCCGCGTGCGCCATCACAAACCAGCCCATCGCGCGCCCCCAGACGTGCGGAGAAAGTCCCGTCTGCGGGTCGGCCCACTTCTGCGCCCTCGCGCTGTCCCACGCATGGGCGTGCAGACCGCTTTCAAGCCGCGTCTTGTCAAAGATCAGCGTCATCTGCTTCGCCGCCAGATCCGCCCACTGCATCTCGCCGAAGGTCACGGCAAATTCCGTCAGAAACGGGCAGGCCATGTAAATGCCGTCCAGCCACATCTGCTGGGGGTAGAGCTTTTTGTGCCAGAAGCCGCCCTCCGCCGTCGTCGGCTGACCCTTGATCTGCTCGATGAGGCGGCGGCAGGCCTTTTCATACTTCGCCTCGCCCGTCGCCTTGAACAGCCGCAGCGCCGTGCGCCCCATGCAGATCATATCCAGATTGTATTTATCCGGCTCATAGGTCAGAATCTCGCCGTCCGCGGTCACGTATTGATCCACGTTCGTCTTGGCCGCGTCGTAAAAGCGGCGGTCGCCCGTCGCCGCGTAAACGTCCAGCCACGCCTTGGTGATGATTCCCCGCTCGTAGCACCAGTGGTCATTATACTCCTGCTCGCGCGCAAGCGTCCCTTCGCCCGCCCAAACGGTCTTCTCGTAGCTCATCGTATTCCCCCCTTATTCCACGTCGTGCAGCGTCACGGTTTCCCCGCGCGCGCCGACGATGCGCAGGTCGGTCAGATGCAGGCCGCGCACATGCTCGGCCGTCAGCCCCGCCAGGGTCACGGGCTGCTGCACCGCGTTCATCACCGGGAAGCTCGGCGCATCCTCGGTCAGGTGAATCTGCGTGTTCACGATGCTGATATCCTCCAGCGGCGCTTCCGGCAGGCCGTAGAGGCAGGCGGCCGCGCTCTTCGCGTTCGTCACCACGATGTCGGCCATGCGGATGCGGCGCACGTGCGGCGTTCTCTCGGTCACAGGCTGAGCGTTCGGGTCGGATACGATGGGCAGCTTGCCGTCCTTGCCGCAGAAATACATCAGGTTGACGACCAGCGGGCAGAGCACGTCGTTCATCACGACGCCCGTGACGCTCACATCCTCCACCGCGCCGCCGCGCCCGCGCCGGCTCTTGATGCGGATGCCGCGATCCGTGCCGTCAAACACGCATCCGGCGATGGACACGCGGCGGATGCCGCCGCTCATCTCGCTCCCCAGCACAACGCCGCCGTGGCCGTGCACCATCGTGCAGCCGGTGATGGCGATGTTTTCGCAGGGCACGTTCTCCAGCGCGTCCTCCGTGCCCGCCTTGACCGCGATGCAGTCGTCGCCCACGTCGATGTGGCAGCCCGTGATGCGCACGTTGCGGCAGCTCTCCGGGTCGATGCCGTCCGTGTTGGGCGAATCAAACGGGTTGACGATCGTCAGCTTGTCGATCGTCACATCCTCGCAGCGCACGGGATGGATCGTCCAGCTCGGGCTGTTGCGGACGACGAAATCGCTCATGCGCACGCGGGTGCAATCCTCAAAGCAGACCGCACAGGGGCGCGCGGCGGAGAGCGTCTTCGCGCGGAAGGCCGTCCACCACTTCTTGCCCTGTCCTTCCAGCGTGCCCAGACCCGTCAGCGCCACGTTGACCTCGTTTTTCGCGTAAACCAGCGGGCGGTGGCAGGGCTGCTCATAGCCCTCCCAGCGGATGTTCACGACGGGATATGCGTCAAAATCATCGACGAAGCGCAGCACGGCGCCCGCTTCCAGATGCAATTCGACGTTGCTGCGCAGAATGAGGCTCGCCGTCTCATACTCGCCCGCGGGCACACTCACGCGCCCGCCGCCCTGCGCGGCCGCCGCGTCAATCGCGCGCTGAATCGCGTCGCCGCAAAACGCCCCGCGCTTCGCGCCGAAATCCAGAATGTTCATCAGCCCAGATCCTCCCCGTTCTCGATGGCGGTGATCTGGTCGATGCGGCGCTGATGGCGGCCGCCCTCAAACTCGCCCGCGAGGAAGCTCTTTGCAATCATGCGTCCCAGCTCCGTGCCGACCACGCGCGCGCCGAGGGCGAGCATGTTCGCGTCGTTGTGGACGCGGCTCATCTCCGCGGAGTAGCAGTCCGAACAGGCGCAGCAGCGGATTCCCTTCACCTTGTTGGCGGCGATGGAAATGCCGATGCCCGTGCCGCAGCACAGAATCCCGCGCTCGCACTCGCCGCTCACGACGGCCTTGGCCGCCCGCTGGGCGAACACCGCGTAGTCGCAGCTATCCCCGGTATATGTGCCATAGTCGTGGTAAGGCAGATGCATCTCCTCCAGCAGCGCGATGATCTCCTTCTTCAGCGGCAGACCGGCGTGGTCGCTTCCCAGTGCAATCATGTAAAATACCTCCTGCAACAAATGCTCAAATTTTTTTTACTCTCTCAGTCGATGAAATCCTCGGGTCGGAGCGGTTCGCGCCTGCCGTCTCCCGCTTCCTCCTGCGCCTCGTGCTCCGCCGTGTGATCCACAAACGTCAGGTTGCGCAGGTCTTCCCGGCTGACGACGGTGTTCGTGCCCATGCACGCCCGGCAGCGGTACAGACATTCCGGGCAGACGCAGCCGAAGTCGATGCCCTCCGATTGAATCATATACGTTCCGCATTGCGGACATCCGCATCTCATGGTCAATGGCCTCCTTGTTCCGCATCGGGCAGCATGAAGTGCGCGCCGCAGCGGGAGAGGATCTCGCGATCCTCCTCCCCCGTGGAAAGCCGCCTGAATTCATAGCCGTTTTCGCGGAAATACGCGACCAGCTCCGGCAGAATCCGCCGCGTTCTGGTCTTGCCCTCGTGCATCAGCAGAATCACCACGTCCTTGCCGTGCGCCTGCCCCAGCGTGTATTCCAGCATCTCCCTGTCGCTGGAAAACGAATACTGCGCGTCGCCGGTCATCGTGTTCCAGTCAAACCAGGCGTAGCCCGCGTCCCGCACCTTCGCCTTGATGCGCGCCTTGTAGCTCGAGCTCCCGCCGGGAAAGCGGAACAGATCGGTCGAAAACCCCGGCTCGATCTCCTCGCTCATCATCTTGTTGAAGCGCCCGATGTCGCGAAGGACAAAGTCCTCGTCCTTCTTGATCGCCCCGGCCGCGTG
Organism: uncultured Eubacteriales bacterium; assembly: GCA_900542395.1. Taxonomy (GTDB): domain Bacteria; phylum Bacillota; class Clostridia; order Christensenellales; family Aristaeellaceae; genus Ventricola. The sequence goes on along the minus strand of UQNM01000016.1, from coordinate 15,942 downwards.
CCCCATCGTGTGGCAGCCGACCGCGTGACCCGCCTGCACGATCTGCTTGGCGTATTCCGGAAAGGCGCGCACGCCCAGCCCCACCAGAAAGAACGTCGCCGGCACGTCCAGCGCCTCCAGCGCGTCCAGCAGCTCGGGCGTGTCCTTTTTGGGGCCGTCGTCAAAGGTGAGGTAGACCACGCGCCGCGCGTCCGCCTGTTCCGCCGTGGCCGCGCACGGCAGCGCCATGCACAGCAGGAGCAGCAGCGCAACCCCTCGTTTCAGCATCTCTCTTTCCCCTCTCACAGGAGCTTTTTGTGCGTAAACCTGCGCCGTTCCGCCGCGAAATCGCCGACGATATCCCCGTGTCCGCGCAGAATGTACTTGTAGGAGCAGAGCCCCTCCAGCCCCATCGGGCCGCGCGCGTGAATCTTGCCGGTGGAAATACCGACCTCCGCGCCGAAGCCGTAGCGATAACCGTCGGCAAAGCGCGTCGAGCAGTTCTGATACACCCCGGCGGAATCCACCAGCGCGAAGAATTTTCCGGCCGCCGCCTCGTCGCGGGTGATGATGCAATCCGTGTGGTGGGAGCCGTGCTTGTTGATGAAGGCGATCGCCTCGTCGATGGAATCCACCGTGTGAACGGCCATCGTCAGCGCCAGATACTCGCGCCCCCAGTCGCTCTCGTCCCCCGCCTCGCTGGCGACGCCCGCGGCGTAGAGCGCGGCGCGGGCGCGGCTGTCCGCGCGCAGGGTCACGCCCGCCTCCGTCAGCGCCCGCGCAATCACGGGCAGGGCGTTGGCGAGCTGGGCGCTGTGCACCAGCAGCATTTCCGCCGCGTTGCAGGCGGCGGGATACTGCGTCTTGGCGTCGGTAACGATGCGCGCGGCCATCTGCGCGTCGCAGTCCGCGTCCACATAGACGTGGCACACACCGTCGCTGTGCCCCAGCACCGGAATGTTGCTGTTTTCCATGATGTAGCGCACAAAGGCGTTGGAGCCGCGCGGAATGATGAGGTCGATGTCCTCGTCCATTTTGAGCATGACGGAGACGTCCTCGCGCGTGGTCAGCAGGCCGCACCAGCCGTCCGGCATCCCCGTCGCAACGCTCGCGTCGCGCAGGATATCGAACAGCGCCTCGTTGGTGCGCATCGCCTCGCGCCCGCCCTTGAGCAGCACCGCGTTGCCGCTCTTGAGGCACAGACCGCCAATCTGAATCAGCGCGTCCGGCCGCGATTCAAAGATCACGCCGATCACGCCGATGGGACAGCTGACGCGCGAGAGCACCAGCCCGTCGGCCAGCTCGGTGCGCAGCTGCTCCCGCCCGATGGGATCCTCCATCGCGGCCAGCTGCTCAAGCCCCGCGCAGACGTCCTCCAGCTTGTGCGCGTCGAATTTGAGCCGCTTGAGCGCGGGCGCGGCCAGCCCTTCCTTCTCGGCCTGCCGCATGTCGATTTCATTCGCCTTGAAGACCATGTTCGCCTTGGCGCGCAGCGCGGCGGCCACCGCCAGCAGCGCGCTGCTGCGCGCCTTGCCCGGCGCCGCGGCCAGCGCGAAGCTCGCCTGCTTGGCGGCATGCGCCGCCTCGGCGGCGGGGATTTCCGTTTTATTCTTCATAGAGCGCCTCTTTCACGGTCTGCTGCATCGCCGCCGTATCGGCGCGCAGCGGTTCTTCGCTCGTCTGCTGTGCCTGCGTCGGCAGGGCAAGCTCGCTGCGGTCGTCCCCGCCCTTGACGGCGGAGGCCAGCGTAACGGCGGTCATCGCGTTCAGGTTCGTATCCAGCGCGCCGAGCAGCTTGGTGCCCAGCCCGAGCATGCTGCCCAGATCGCCGCTGTTGACCCCTTCGTAGAGCATCTGCATCAGCAGCTCATAGCCCCGGCTCCGGGCGGGGTCGTCGCCCTCAAGGCGCAGGCGGACATAAGCCAGCGCTTCCTCGCCGGTCAGGTCGTTCCAGCCGAGATCCAGCCCCATCGCGGCCGCCTCCCGCTCGTCCAGCTCCATGCTCACCGTGTCAATCGCGTCCACCAGCTGGGGCAGGTTGGTCACGTCCAGCGCGACGTAGGTGCCGATATTCAGCCCCAGCAGCGTGTTGATCGTGCGTTCGGCCAGCATGCTCCGGCATTTCTGCGCGCCCAGCGCGTAAACATCGGCCAGCCGCGTTTCGCCGACTTCCGGAACATCCACCATCAGCCTGCAATCCACGCGCATCATCACCGAGCGCCCCGTGCGGCTGTTGATGGAAGCGACCATCATCGTATCGGTCGTCTCGCCGTCCTGCAGGAGCACGAGAATGTTGGCGACGTTCTTATCCAGCCCGGCGGCCATGTTCACGTCGCGCTTGGTAACGGTAATATCCGCCGCGGCCACGGCGGCTGTCAGCGTCATCCATACAAAAAAGAACGCTGCAAAAAGACGAATGGGTTTCATGTTTCGCCCCTCCCTCGGTGTGTGTCTGCGTTTTTCGTTTATTTCTTCTTAAAAATGAACAGCTTCGAGAACACATAGTTCAAAATGATGACCACGATGTTCACCAGCAGCTTCATCGCCAGATCGTTGAGGTGCAGCACCTCCACCAGCAGGAACATCAGCACCGTCTCCATGCCCAGCGACACAAGCCGCATCGCAAGGAAGCTGCCCGCCTCGCGCAGCAGCGCGCCCGTGTCGGGGCAGTGTGTCTTGAACACAAAGATCTTGTTGGCGACATAGCTGAACGCCACCGCGATCACCCACGCGACCCACGTTCCGGCCATGACGCTCAGCCCCGCCGTGCGCGTCGCCAGGAAATAGGCGACATAGTTCACCAGCGTCGTCGCCACGCCCACGAGCAGATAGCTGACCAGTTCGGTGTTTTCCCAGAGCTTCAGGCAGGCCTCGCCCAGCTTCGGGGAGAGCTTGCCGATCAGGCGGATGACGGCGCGCGCGAGCCAGTCGATGCCTTTCCAAATTGTCTTCATGGTGGATTTTCTCTTCTTTCTGTGTTTTTTCAGATGAGCGCATTTTCGTTCGTTATTATAACACGACCATCTATCCGGGTCAATTCCCGCGAGGCGCGCGCCTCTTTTCTCCAAAATGAAGCGATTGATCGCTCAACCTGTCGCGCCTCCTGCAAATTGCGCGGCAAAAAAAGCCGCGCCGCGCGCCGTCCCCCTCGTTTTTGCATCCCCGGCCGCGCAGCCCTGCGTCCATTTTTTGTCCGCACAAATTTCCCGCCGCTCTTCCCTTTTGGCGCGCCATCCCTTATAATAACAGAAAACGAACACCGCTAAGGAGGCAAATCCATGGATAACCCGATCGTATCTTGGCTGTTTGAAACCGACGCCGTGCGCGTCTGCCCCGAAGGTCAGCCGTTCTGGTATACGTCCGGCAAGCTCGGCCCGTTCTACATCAACACGCAGTTCCTCTACGGCAGCGAGGCCGCGGCCAACGCGCTGCTTTCCGTCATCGAGGAGGCCTGCGCGGGCGACAAGCTGGCGTTTTACGGCAGGGTTTACGGCGAAATCGAAAAGCAGCTTGCCGCCTGCCCGATCTATCATCAGCTCATCGACCTGATGTGCGAGGCCGCGCGCAGCATGGATGTGGATTTCGTCTCCGGCGGCGAGCGCCGCGATTTCTTCTTCTCCATGCCGGTCGCGCGCCGTCTGGGGCTGGGTCATCTTTCCATCTTCAAGGATCTCTCCTGTGTCTACACCGATGCGGACGGCGCGAGCATGCCCGCCGATCAGGCCGGCCTTTCCGGCAAGCGCAGCGTGCATATCGCCGATCTGGTGACGGTCGCTTCCTCCTACATCCGCGCGTGGATTCCCGCCGTGGAGGCGCTGGGCGCGAAGATCGCCTATTCGCTGGCGGTCGTGGATCGCGATCAGGGCGGCAGCAAAATCCTTGCCGACGCGGGCTGCCCGCTGACGACGCTGGTGGTCATCAAGCCCGAGCTGTTTGAAACCGCGCGCAAGCTCGGCCGCATCAGCGACAAGCAGCTCGCCCTCGTCCTGCATTTCATCGAAGATCCGGATGCGTTCATGCGCAGCTTCCTGCTGGCGCACCCGAATTTCCTCGCCGATGAAATCGCCAAGGGCGGCAAGAGCGCCCAGCGCGCGCAGCTCTGCATCGCCAGCGGCTTTGCGCCCGAGGAAGCCCTGCCCAAGGCCTGATGCGCGTTTCGCTTCTCCCGCTCGATCCGCCGCCGTCCCTGCGCTTTTTCATCCGCGCGGACGGGCTTCACGCGGGCGGGATCACGGTGCACTCCGTTTCCGGCGCGCGCTTTTCCTACGGCATCGCCGTTTCAAGGGCGATGCGCAGGCGCGGCGTCGCCTCCTCGGCGCTCCCGCTGCTCTTTGCCGCCATGAAAGCGCGCGGCTTTGCCGTCTGCGCCGTGCAGATTGCGCCGGATAACGCGGCCTCGCTCGCGCTGCACCGAAGGCTGGGCTTTGCCGAAACCGGTCGGAGCGCCGCCGCTGTGACCATGGAAAAAATGCTGTAATATCATAAGGGGGACGCTCCATTCGCCGAGCGTCCCCCTTGCTTTATGCCTTTTTTGCCGTCGGCTTTGCGTAAAACGGTTTGACCCGCCGTTTACATGCCTCGCTTTCCCACGTCGTCCACGCCGTAGCGGCCGAGATCCCAATAGAACTCCGTCTCAAACGGCATATCGCGCATGGTGCGGATGAACTGGGTCGCCATCGTCTTGCCCGCGATCAGGTGGTCGCACCGGGCGAGGATGGCAATGGAGGCGAAGTAATACAGCCCGTTCAGCTTTCTGTCCACGCCGCGCTCGGCGAACCCCTCCGCGACGGACTGCCCCTGCACCGCCGTCAGCCTCGGGCACTCAACATAGACGAGCTTCCCGCCGTATTTCGCCTTCAGCGCGGCGAGAATCGCCTCGTCCTCCGTCGCGACGAAGATCTTATCGACCGGGTGCGCCGCCAGCGTCTCGTCCGTCTTCTCGATGATCTGCGCGACGGTCGGCTGAATCTGGTGCTTATACGGGCGTTTGGTGAAATAATCCGTCCCGCGGCAGAGCAGGCCGAGCGTCCGCTCCCCCGGCGCGATCAGCTCGCGAAAGCGCGCGTCCACAAACGCCGCGGCCTCGTCGCTGGGCACGAAATAACGGTCGTAAATCGCCTTGATCCGGTCGAAATACTTCTCTCGATTCTCGCCGTAAACCCAATCAACGATCCTCGTCGCCTCTCGGTATGCCTTTTTCTGCGCCCGCGTGAAATCATACGGGCAATCGAGCCGGTTGACGATATACAGCTCCCTGGCGCGGTAGCCTTCCTCCACGCCGATGCCTGCGGGCTGCCTGTAAAAGTATTCGTAGGCGTTGACCTTGCCCAGCAGCTCGTCCTCCAGATAGAGGTTTTCGACGTTCTGCATGTCGATCACCGGGATATAGCCCATGCGCTGGGCAAAATCCACCCAGCGCAGAAACGCCAGCAGGTTGCAGAAAATACCCGTCCCGCGCATCGTAATGCCGGAGATCATCAGCACCGGGCGGTTCGGCCCGGAATCGCTCGGCCTTCGGAGCGGATCGAGCTGCGCGCGCAGCTTGAGGTAATCGCGCTTCTGCACCGCGGACGGGCGGTTGACGATACGGTTCTTCACGCGCCGAAAACCCTTGCGAACGTATTCCATAGCGACCTCTCTTTACCACGTCGCGCAGAAGCCCGTCACATACCAGTCGTCCTTTTGAAGGGTGTACTGACAGTTTTCCTGCGTGATTTCATCCGTCGGCACGACGGACATGTTTCGATACGGCTGCTTCGGGTTCGCGTCGTAGCGATAGTTCAGGCGGCGCACGGTCGAGTTCAAATTGCCCTCGATCGTCGTCAGCTCGTACAGCCCGCCGCCCAGCGCCTTGACGCTCTCCACAATCGCGACATGCGTATACGGCGTGGATTGGCGCACACCGTAAATCACCAGATACCCCGGCTTGGGCGCCGCGCCCTGCGTGCCGTCCAGCCAGCGGCCGTGTTCCTCAAAAGCGAGACGCACGTTGCCCACGCGCCCCTCCATCGCGGAGATGCAGTCGCCCGGCTGCACCTCGGTATCCTGCCGATAGCGGACGAGCTGCAAGCCGCTGTGATACGCGCAGTAAAGCTGGAACACCGAGCACCAGCCGATTTCGCGCTTATCGTGGTAATACCACCGGGTGTATTCGTTGCACTTGGGCAGGCGCGCCCCGCCGTTTTTCTCAAATTCGGCGCGCGCAAAGCGCACAAAGTTGCGCGCCGCCAGCGGCATATCCTCCGGGAAGGTCAGGCCGTAATCCTCCAATTCGCCTTCCGCCTGCGTCGCGATCGCCTCCGGCGGAACGGCCATCTTCACCGGCGCGGTATCCGCCAGCGCCCCGGCCGCCGTCATCATCAAAACCCAAAACAGCAAAATCCATTTTTTCATTGCAACAGCCTTTTGACTCCTTCCGTCAGCTTCGCTGACACCTCCCTCAAGGAGGGAGGTATATGATCGACTGAAAACATTTCTTTGACAGTAATTGAGCAAAAAGCAAATTCTGCACAAAGCGCGGGTGCGCGCCCCTACGGGTGCGGCGCACCGTATTGCTTAGACGGAAAATAACCTGATCAAAGAGCTCCCTCTTCGAGGGCGTGGAGCTTGTCGCCCGCTGTGCGGGAGGCAGGCAAGCGGAACGCCGAAGGTCTGGCACGGCGCAGCCGTGACTGAGGGAGTCATTCGTCCCCTTTAATCTTCCAAAATCACAGAAATCTCGCCGTCGAGCGGGAGCGCCTTTTCCTCGCCGTTCTCCGTGACGCAGACCGTCCAGCCCTGCTGCGCCGTTCGGATCGTATAGCGGGCGCGGCTCGGGGAAACGCGCTCGCTGGTCAGGTCAAACGAAGCGTCGCCGATGCGCAGGTTTTCCAGCTTCCAGCCTTCCCAGCCGATCGGCGTATGCGGACGCCACGCCACCGCCTTGCGCCCCGCGTCGGGCTTCACGCCGAACAGACATTCAAACGCCGGGCGGATCATCCCCTCCGCCGCGCGCGCCTGAAGCAGCACGCCCGGCGCGGCGTCCTCGGTGCGCACCGAACCGGGCAGACCCGGCGCGGCGGAAGCGGCCATCTGCTCCATGCAGACGATCACCTGCTCGACATGCTCATGCTCGCCGTGCCAGCGCGCGCGCTCGGCCAGCGTCGCGTTCGGCGCGATTTCGCCCTGCTCCGGCTCGGCCGGGAGCTTGTCAAGCAGCGCCAGCGTCGCCGCGTCGTCCGCGCCCGTCAGCTTCAAAACATACGCATGGCCGACGAGCGCCGCGCGCACCTGCGCCAGCATGTCCTCCTGCACATCCTCAAAGCTCCGCGTGCTGCGGCGCAGATAGTTGACGCACAGCCCGGTCATCGGCAGCATGTCCGCCGCAAACGCCCGGTCGCCCGACCAGAGCAGCGTGTGATGCACCAGCGCGACGAACTGTGCGCTCTCGCGCTCGCCGCCCGCCTGCAAGACCCGGCCGGAGAGCGACACGCTGCGCGCCACGCGGCCGGGCGCCAGCTGCGCGCTCACATCGACGAGCGTGCGCAGCATCTCCTGCACGCGCGCCGCGCCGCCCAGCGGCAGCAGCGCCTCCATCGCCTTCGCCCAGCCCTCGCCATACAGCGCGGGGTTTTCCGGCAGCTCGCAGCACAGCGCGCATCCGCCGCGCGGCAGGGTGCGGAGCATCCAGTCGGCGTAGAGCTTCGCCCAGTTGACGCACTGCTCCAGCGCGGCGTCGGGCAGCGTCGCGTCGCTCAGCGCCTTCATCGCCTCAATGCGCGCACGCTTTTCTTCGAGCATCGTCTCGGCCTGCCCGCGCAGAAGCGCCAGCGCCTCCTCGGCCTTGGAGCGGGAGGGATAGCCGCCCGCGATATACAGCCGCATGGTCGCCTGCGCGTTCGCGGCGAGGCGCAGGCGGTAGAACAGGCGGCCGTTCACGCCCTTGCCCTGCGTGTTGCCAAAGCCGTAGACGCTCTGCGGCAGATCGGCCTGAAGCACGCGGCAGCCCGTCTGCGCGCCCCAGACGGCGTGCCACGGGTTGCGGCTGTCGCGGGCAAAGAACGCCTGCTCCTGTTCGTCGTATTCGCCGACGTCGCGGCCAAGCTCCGCGCCGTCCTCGCCGCGCGCGGCGGCGGCGGTCAGGATATCGGTGCGCACGGTAAAGGACACCTCGGCCATGCGCGGCGCGTTTTTGAGGTTTTCAATCGTCAGCTCGATCACGCAGCCGCTCACGCCGTCGGGAATGAACTGGCGGCGGACGACGTGCAGCCGCTCCTTCTGCATGCGGTAATGGAACGCGGTGACGACCGGGTGGATTTCACAGGCGTCGGCCTGCGTCAGCGGCACGTCGTCAACGGCCAGAAAAAAACCGTCGCAGATCTTCTTTTCTCCGGCCCAAAGGCCGCCCATTTCGCCCGGAACGGCGTAGCCCATATCCGGAAAAAGGCCGTTCTGCGCGCCGATGAGCACGGCGGCGCTGCCCGCGGTGACGACCGGCGCATCCAGACGGTCATAACGATAAACCTTGTAATCGCTGCGCATGTAAGCTCCTCCTTTTATCCCTTGACAACCGCTGCAACGGTTTTAAGAATCAATTTGATATCCGCAAGCGGGGAAATTTCCCGCAGGTATTTCATGTTCAGCTCAATTTTATCGGGCATGATCTGCTCGATGTACATTTTTTCGGGGTCTTCCGCCCCGGCGAGCAGATCGTTTTCGTTTCGGTAGGCAATCGAGGCGTAATCCGTGATGCCCGGGCGCACCAGGAGCACCTGCCGCTGATACGGCGTGTAGAGCCTGACGTATCGCTCCACCTCCGGGCGCGGGCCGACGAAGCTCATCTGCCCCGCAAGGACGTTGAGAAGCTGTGCCAGCTCGTCCAGCTTGGTCTTGCGCAGAATCGCGCCGACGCGGGTGATGCGTCTGTCGCGCCCGACGGTGATCGCCAGCCCCTTCTTGTCCGCATCCGTCACCATCGTGCGGAATTTGAAAATGCGAAACGGCTTGCCGCCCCTGCCGATGCGCACCTGCCGGTAAAACACCGGGCCGGGGTCGTCGATGACCACCGCCAGCGCGATGAGCAGCAGCAGCGGCCAGAGCACCGCCAGCGCCGCCGCCGAGAGGACAATATCCATGGCGCGCTTGGCGATGCGCTGCGGCCTTCGCCGCGCCAGCACCTCGGCGATATCCATCCGTTCTTCTTTCTTTTGCATGGTCGCTCCTCGTCTTTCGTCATACCCGGTCAAATACGTAGGTGAACAGGAAGCACATCGCAAACGCCATCCGGCGCTGCATCAAAAACAGCTTCACGCCGAGCTGCGCCGGAAAATCGCTCGGTTTTACGTCGTCAAACAGCGCGGCGATATCCGGCCTGTTCATATATGCCTTTGCGCGGCGCACGCGCTCCCAAAACGCGTAGGGCGTTCCGGGGTAGCAGAAATTGCGCACGGTGCCGACGGCCATCTTGCGGCGGCGGATCTTCATCCGGCGCATGCACTCCGGGCTGTCCGCCAAAAGCGCCTCCAGCGCGTCGTTGGATTTTTCATAGCTCTCCGGCACGTGAAAGCTGAAATGCTTGGTCACGCTGCCGCTGTGAAAGCGATAGTGGTAATATGCCCTGTCCACCGCGACGGCGCATCTCGCGTCCTTCATGCAGGCGACGATGAACAGCAGATCCTCCGCGTATCGGATATCCGGGCGGAAGCGATGGCTGCCGATTGCCTCGCGCCGAAACAGGTTGCGCGGCGTGTAGCCGGAAAGCGGCAGCTCGTCGCTGTCCGTCGGCCGGGAGAGCATGGCCGGGATCAGCGTCCGGCCGATCTCCTCGCGGCCGAACACCGTGCCGTCGTCAAAGCCCAGCGGCACATCCTCCCGCGCCTCGCCCCTGTCCTTAAACACCCGGCAGAAGGCGACGTCCGCCCCGGCTTCCTCCGCCGCGCGCAGGAGCGTTTCGTACATCTGCGGCTCCGCCCAGTCGTCGCCGTCGCAAAAGCCGATGTAATCGCCCCGCGCCGCGTCCAGCCCCGCGTTGCGCGCCGCCGATACGCCCTGATTTTCCTCAAACGCGATCACGCGGATTCGGCTGTCCAGCGGCTCCACCCTGCGCAGAATCGCCAGAGAATGATCCGGGCTGCCGTCGCAGACGAAGATCAGCTCGATATCCCGCAGCGTCTGCGCGCGCAGAGACGAGATGCACGTCGGCAGAAACGCTTCCGCCCCATAGACCGGGACGATGACCGAAACCTTCGGATTCATGGACATTCTCCTTTATGCAGCGCAAATCGGGGCGGGCTTATTCGGCGCGCCAGAGCGGCGCCTGAACCAGAAAATACGCGCAGCCGATCACCGAGAACGGCGCGTAGACCGATTCGAACATGCCCACCAGAATGAACACCGTGCAGAACGCCAGCGGCGTCGCGGCGTAGGGGCTCTCCTTCCGGTGCGCCCAGTAATACCGCAGGGCGCGGATGAACGCGAGCGCCGTGTAAGCGACCAGCAGCAGGCCGGCGATGAAGCCGTTGTTGTAGGCCACGCCGAAAAACGCATTGTGCGCGTTGTAGTGGCGGTCGCCCGCGCCGTCCTTGGCGACCCATTCCCAGATCACGCTGTCCTGATGGCCGTTCCACGTCAGGTTTTCCAGAATGGTCGTCCAGATTCCCCAGCGGTCGCTGGTCAGGTCGTCCATGCTGATCGTCCTGTCCTCCGGCTTGGGCACGGTGATCGGGTTGCCGTATGTCTCGTGGTTGTACACGGCGAGGTTGTAATCCTCCACCGCCGCCTCATACATCTTGTCCTTCGTGATCTTCACGCCCGCCGCGCCGCAGAGCACGATGAACGCAGCCACCAGCGCCAGCAGCCGCGCCGGGTGCTTCGCCGTGCCCGCGATGATCGCCGAAACCAGAATCACCATCACGCCCGCGAACGCCAGCAGCCCCGAGCGCGAGAGCGTCGCCAGCAGCGTCGCCGCCGCCCAAACGCCCAGCAGCAGATACGCGGCCGCCGCCTTCATCCGCTTTTCCATAAAGCTCGCGTAGGCCAGCAGCAGCGCCGCCGTCGCCATCACGATGCAGCACATCGACAGGCAGTTCGCGTCATAAAAGACGCCCTTGTAGCCCGGATAGGCGAAGCTCAGCGGCACGGCCGCATACGACCACGCCAGAAACGGCAGCACCGCGAACACCGCGCCGCGCAGGATAGAGCGGAACGTCGAATCGTCGTCGCGCGAAACGAAGACGGAAAACACGATCGGGTAGCAGATCAAAAGCGGCACGCTTTCCGGCAGCCAATCCTCGTAAAACAGGCCGGAAACCACCATCATCCCGTGCAGCGCGAACCAAAGCCCCGCCATGCCTTTGTGGAAGTGCACGCGCGCCTTTTGTCCGGGGGTGCGCGCCGTCAGCGTCACAAACGCCAGCAGGATCATGCCGAAGAGCACGAAGATCATCCAGCGCATCGGGAATTTCCGCTGCGTGAACAGCGAGCAATAGCCGATCAGCGCGAAGATCGCCGCCGTCAGCAGCCGCGAATCAAAAATCTCGTTGAAAATGCCCGTCACCCTGTCGTACAGGTTGAGCATCCCCGTTCCGTCAATGCCCTGCTTGCGCATGTTCTTTCCTCCAATGCTCCATGGCCTCGCGGTAAACCCCCGCGGTGATTTCGGCGTTGTGCGCCCATGTCAGCTCGCGCGCGTCGCGCATGCCCCGCGCGCGCAGCGCCTCGTATGCCTCGGGATGGGCGAACACGGCGCGCATGACGCGCTCCACCGCGTCCGTGTCCCCGGCGGGCACGAGAAAGCCGTTTTCGCCGTCCGTAATGGTGTCGGCAATGCCCTCGTTTTCCGCGCCGACGGCGATGCAGCCCGCCGCCATCGCCTCGATGTAGACGATGCCGTAGCCCTCGCCCCAGCTCGGCAGAACGAACAGGTCGCTCTGCGCCATCCGCCGCAGAACCTCCTCGTGCGGCAGGCCGCCGGTCAACGTCACGCGGCCTTCCAGATGCAGCTCGGCGATTCGCGCCCGGAGCGCCTGCTCCATTTCGCCGATGCCCACGATGGTCAGCGTCGCGTCGCCGTATTCATCCGCCAGACGCGCGAACGCCTCCAGCGTTTTATCCATGCATTTCCGCGCCTTGAGCGTGCCGACGGAGATCACCGCGCGCGGCCTTGGCGCCTCGTTTTCCGGCACCAGCGAGAGATCCACGCCGTTTTGCACGACGCGGCTGATCCGCCCCGCCCCGCGATACGGCGCGACGCGCGAAAGCAGCAGGCTCGACACCGCCATCAGCGCATCGACGCGCCGCGCGGTTTCGACATTGCGCTTCCACGGCGTTTGGCCGGGGATGAAGTAGTGAAACACATCCGTCCCGTGCACGGTCAGCGCCACGGGCAGGCCGAGCGCCCGCCCCAGCAGCCGCCCCGCGTGTCCCTCGCGGGGGAGCATGTGCGCGTGAAGGAGATCAAACGGCTTCTGCGCGTGCAGCGCTTTGGCAACCGGCAGCGCCGCGCGGTACATCGGCCATCCGCCGAGCCATCGTTCGCCCGCGTTGCCCAGCGTCAGGCAGCGCGGAAAATACACGGGAACGCCGTCGATGACCGCTTCCTTCGGCGTTCGCCTGTCCGTCTCATACAGCGCGGGGCGGAGCGCCTTCATCATCGGCATCGTGCCGACGCAGGAGATCACCGTCACGTCATGCCCCTGTGCCCGCAGCGCCTTCGCCTGCTCATGCACATAAAAGCAATACGGCGAATTATCCGCCAGACGGTGAATCATCATCAATATCCGCATGCGGCCACCTCTTCTCCCTCAGTCAGCTTCGCTGACAGCTCCCTCGAAGAGGGAGCTCCCGATACAATTCCATCCACATGCCCGTGATCTGCGGCCACGCATACCGCCGCGCGCCCTCTACGCATCGCTTCGAGCGCTCCGCATAGCCCTGCATGACGCGCCCAAGCGCCTGCGCCTGCGCCCGCACGTCGCCGCACGGCACGGCATAGCCGACCTCTCCCTCGGGAAACTGGCCGTCAAACCCCTGCCCCTTCGTATACAGCACGGGCACGCCCTGACTCATGGCCTCCAGATAGACCATGCCGAACGTCTCCGCCGAGGATGGCACGAGCAGCACGTCGCAATCCGCATAAAACGCCTTCATCGCGTCCATGCCCGATATGCGCCCCAGATAGCGATCCTGCGGGCGCATCGCCGCGCAGAATGTTTCCTTCAGCGGCCCGTCTCCGCAGGCCGCCACGGCATACCCCGCTTCGTGCGCCGCGTTCAGCGCGTCAAGCGGGCGCTTCCGCTCGTTCATCCGCCCCGCAAAGCCCACGCGCACGGGCGTATGCGCCGCCGTTCTGGGCACGCCGTCCAGCCACGCGGGGTCAAGGCCGTTGGGGATGACGCGCAGCTTGTCCGCCAGCGCATCCCGCGCCGCGCCCGTAAACCAGCCGAGCACCTTCTCCTTCGCCGCGCCGCCGAGACAGACGACCCGCGCCGCGCCGCCGAGAATCCGACGCGCCATCGGCCGCAGGTGCGGCTCGTATTTCCAGATGGCCTCGATGTCGCTGTATCGCAGCGTGACGGCATACGGCAGGCCGTGCTTCTTGGCCAGACGCGCCGCAATCGAGCCGTCGGTGAACAGCGTATGCGCGTGAATCAGCGTCACGCCCGCCATGTCGATCTGCCCTTCAATCGCCGGAACGCTTCTCTGCGCCTTGCGGAAGAAAAACAGCGCGTCGCTTTGCCTGACCGTCATCGCGCGGATGGTCTTCACCCCGCGCGGCTCGTTTTTGCCCAGATCCGCCGCGCGCTTTTCCGGCACGAACACCACCTGCTCAAGCCCCTGCGCGGCCAGCGCCTCAAACAACTGCGGAAAGACGGTTGAACCGGCGAGGTTGCAGCAGATATGCAGCACCGTCACCGCCCGTCACCCGCCTTTTTCTTTTCCTTCTCCGCCCTGACGAATTTCGGCAGCGCCGCAATGCCGCACAGCGAGCCGAAGCCATAAGCGAAATGGAACGCCGGATAGAGGATGATTTCAACCGGCAGGAATTTCCAGCCCTTCTCCTTGGCGATGGTGTAGGAATAGAAGAAATCCAGCAGCAGATACGCGCCCCATTCCAGCGCCAGCAGCCCGCCGAAGAGCATGCTTTTCGTCAGCAGCGTCAGCAGCACGAGGAGAATCGTCGAGAGCACGAACGCCAGCGGCACAAAGTGGCGGACGCCCATCGAGCCGGGAACGAGCGTCATCGTGATGACGTTCCATTTGCCGTTCATGTAACCCATTTTCATAATGCCGCGCATCGTGTCCCGGCAGTAATACTGCACGCGGATGTTGTGGTTGAGGTAGATTTTTCCGCCGTTTTTGCGGATGCGGAAATTCAGCTCGTTATCCTGATTGCGGGTCATGCGCTCGTCAAAGCCGCCGATGCGGTCAAACAGCGCCCGCTTGAAGCAGCCGAAGGGGACGGTATCCACATAGCCGTCCTCCGTCGTCAGGCGATAGGTCGCGTTGCCCACGCCCAGCGGCGTCTTGAGCATTTCCGCGATGGCCTCGCCCATAAAGCCGCGCCCATGCGTTTCAAACACGCCGCCCGCGTTGTCGCAGTCCTTCGTGAGCAGCGTCTCCACGGACAGACGGATATAGTCCGCCGGATACTCCGCGTGCGCGTCCAGCCGCACGATCACCGGCGCGCTGCTGTGCGCAATGCCGATGTTCATGGCGTAGGGCACGGTGCGGTTCGGGTTATCCAGCACCACAATCTGCGGATGCTCCTTCTGCATGGCATGCAGCAGCTCGACCGTTCGATCCTCCGAACGGCCGTCCACAAAAATCACTTCCATCTGATCCGCGGGATAATCCTGCGAAAAAATGGAATCCACACACGCGGCGATGTATCGTTCCTCGTTGCGCACGGGCAAAATCACCGAAATGAAAGGCAGCTGCATGCTTATCTCCCAACTTCCTGACAAAAAATCACAAAGGTATCGTCTGATTATAACACAAAGACGATGAGAAAGAAAGACGAACGCAGATTCCTTGTAAAAAATTGAAATTCAGGGTTGACAACCCCCGCCGCTCTATGCTATACTATCTTTCGTTCCGAGTGACTTGGTCTGTTGGCTCAGTTGGTAGAGCACATCGTTCACATCGATGGGGTCACTGGTTCGAGTCCAGTACAGACCACCAGATAAGCCTTGCAAGCTCAGGTCTTGCAAGGCTTTTTCTTTACAAAAGCCGCGTGTTCACACCGATGGAGGTTTGCCGACGGCCGCCGCCTGTGGCGGGTTCAGGCCGTCGGTAAACGGTTCGAGTCCAGTACAGACCACCAAATCAGCCCTGCGAGGTTAGCCTTGCAGGGTTTTTTTCGTTTTGATTTTGATTTCCCGATTGATTTTCCGCCCGTTCGCGCCGACATAAAACGGTTCGAGGCCGCGCACTCATCGTGCTTCATCAACGCAAGAAAACAGTCAGGATAGCAGCCGGGATAAAATCAATTCGGTTTCTTTGCCGTTCAAGAAACAGGACAAGATAACATACAAGTTCTTGATCATTTTACAGAAAACACGTATCATAAACAATAATTGAATAAAAAGAAATTCTGCACAAAATGCATGCGCGCCCCTACGGGTATAGCAATACAATATGCGTTTGCTTTTTCCACAATGCGGTAAGGGCTGTCAAGCCTAAACCGAACATTTCAAACAATCGAAATTTACCTTTATCTTAGACATATAAACTGTTGACAATAAAGCTCCTATATAGTATGATTTATGAAACTACTATATAGGAGCTTTTATATGGAAATGAATGGCGGATTTCTTGTCACCAAAATAAAACAGCTTGGAGACCGGATTTTTGAGAAGATTCTCAGCGAAAAGAATATTGATGCGTTTAATGGCGCCCAGGGGCGTATTCTTTATGTGCTGTGGCAGGAGGATGGAATCTCAATCAGGTCACTCTCGATTAAATGTGGATTAGCGATAACTTCTC
>UQNM01000015.1 GCA_900542395.1 uncultured Eubacteriales bacterium | reverse complement strand
GGCCGCGACTTGGGCACGCGCCACCGCGCGGGCCTCGGCGTGAGCGAAATTTCGGATGCAAAGGTGTTTATCGTCTCCGAGGAGACGGGCATCATTTCCATGGCCGAGGGCGGCAGGCTCGTCCGCCATCTGGACGAGGCTTCCCTGCGGCAGATTCTCCATGGCATTTACGACGCACAGGACAAGGACGCCCGTGTGCCGCTGCTGCATTTCAAGCAAAGGAGGAAGGGCGCCCATGATGAACAGCAGGCCGACAAGAAAGCCTGAGGGACGCGGCCCGTTCCGCAAGCTGCGGCGGATCATCGCCAGGGTGGTGGCCGGTAAGCCGTTTCTCATCACCGTTTCCGCGCTCGCGGCGGTGGTCTGCTGGAGCGCGCTGGTCGCCTCCGACGGCACGCTGACGCGGCAGAAGACATTCGCCAACGTCGCCGTCACGGTGACGGGCGAGGCGGCGCTCAAGAGCCGCGGATACATCGTGATGGACGACATCCTTGAAAAGGTGCCCGCCGTCAAGATGACCGTCGAGGTGACGCAGGCCAACTACAACCGCGTCAGCGGAACGGCCTATAACCCGCATTTTGATTTGAGCCAGATCACCGGCGAGGGCGAGAACGAGCTGAGTGTGACGTATTATTCCTCTCAGCTCTACGGCCCGGTCGTCTCCTGCGAACCGGCCTCGATCACCGTGAACGTGGAGCGCTACATCACCCGCCGCGTGCCCGTCGTGCTGGAAATGGCCGGGACGATCCCGGAAGGGCTGTATCTGGACAGCTATAAGACCGACCCGACGACGCTCTCCGTCTCCGGCCCGCAGTCGCTGGTGGCCAGCGTGGCGCGCGTCGTGGCGCGGCTGGATCAATCCGCGCTGAGCGAGCGCCGGATGACGGATCGCTCCGCGCTGAACATCGAATTGCAGGATTCGCAGGGGAACACCGTCGTTTCCGACAAGCTGGAAATCACCAACCAATCCGTCATCACCAATTCCGTCGTGGTGGAAACCGAGCTGGTGCCGATGAAGAACGTGCCGCTGGAGGCGCAGAGCTTCGTGACGGGCGAACCGGCGGAGGGGTATGAACTGACGGCCATCGAGCTGGCGGAGGAGACCGTGCCCGTCGCCGCGCGGCAGGAGCTGCTGGACGCGATTGACGCGCTGACGACGGATTCGCCGCTGAACATCGGGGGCGCGACGGCGGACGTGACGGGCTACGTGCGCCTGAAAAAGCTGACGGGCGTTGAAAACACACTGCCGACCGAGATCGGCGTGACCGCCCGCATCCGCGAAAAGCAGACCGAATGTACGCTGCGCCGCCTGCCGATTCAGACGGACGGGCTGGCGGATCACCTGACTGCCTCGCTCAGCACGGCGAGCGCCACCGCGCAGCTCACCGGCGGCTATACCTTCATCAACGCGCTGGACGCATCGAGCGTGCATCTGTTTGTGGATGTTTCCGGGCTGGAGGAGGGCGTATACACCCTGCCGGTGCAGATTCATATCGACAACGCGCCGGAGTTCACCTGCGCGCTGAGCTCGCCGCAAGTCACCGTCACGCTGCAGGCGAAGCCATAAAACGGAGGAAACATGGGAACACTCGCAGATTCGCTGTTTAACCTGCTGATGGGCTGGGTGCGCGCGCTGGTCAACGCGATCTGGGCGCTGTTTACCACCGACCACACGACCCTGCTGGAATTTCTCGGCAAGAACTGGGTCTTGATTGTCGTCGTGATTCTGGCGGCGGGGCTGGCGATCGACTGGCTGGTTTGGCTGATCCGCTGGCAGCCGTATCACCTCTGGGCGAGGCGGGCGCGCCGTTTTCTGCGCATGCCCGAGCCGGAGCAGGCGGAAAAGCGCAAAAAGCGCGCGCCGAGCGGCGACGAGACGCAGAAAATGCCTGCCGCCTATGCGCAGGCGGATTCAGGCGCGCCGGAAGAGGAAGAAGAACAGTGGCTGCCGCTCCAGCAGCCGCAGATGGACGAGCGGCAGGCGCAGGAGGTCATGCAGCGCGCGCAGAGCGTGCCGGACGAGGAGCTGGGCGCATACCCCGGCATGAGATACGGCGCGAAGGCCGCCGAGGGCATGGCCGAAACCCAGCGCTATTCCGCCGTGCGCGCGGAAGGGCCGGGCGCGGCCGAGGTGGAGCGCCGCCGCGCGGAGATCGACGCATGGCAGCAGCAGATGCAGGAAGAGGCGCGGCAGAAGGCCGAGGCCGAGCGGCAGCGCATCGCGCAGCAAAAGGCCTATGAGGCCGAGCAGCAGCGCATCGCGCAGCAAAAAGCCTACGAAGCCGAGCAGCAGCGCATCGCGCAGCAAAAGGCATACGAGGCCGAGCAGCAGCGTATCGCCCAGCAAAAAGCCTACGAAGCCGAGCAGCAGCGCATCGCGCAGCAAAAGGCCTATGAAGAAGCACAGCGGCAGAAGGCGCAGGCGGAATATCAGCGGCAGTTGGCCGAATATGAGCGCCAAAAGGCGCAGTACGAGCAGGATATGGCGCGCTATCGGCAGGAAAAAGCGGCCTATGACGCGGAAATGGCGCGCCGCGCCGCGCAGAGCGACGAGGCGGCGCAGACCGACGCACAGACCGCCCCGCGCCGCCGCCGCGCGCCCCAACAGAAGCCGAGAACATACAGCGATTATGTTTCCGGCGAAACGGTGGAGCAGCTGCCCGATCCGCCCCAGTGGCCGCAGGTGCAGCAGGCCGCCGAGGCGGCGAAAAAGCCGAAGAAGGGACTCGTGAGCCGCGTGGCGAAGATGATGGAGGAGGACGACGGCAACGAAATCGCCGGGATCAACGCCCTCCCGCCGCGCGTCAGCAAAGACGAGGCCTATCACCCGGCGAAGACCCCGCAGAAAAACGGAAAGCGCAAGCGCTGAGGTGCAGGAGCATGATGGACGCGCTATCCAATCTTTTACAAACGACAGCCGCCGCAGCGTCCGCAATTTTGATGGGCGTTTGCGGCGTTTGCCTATGCGTTCGACTGACCCGCGTGATGCGGGGGGAGGAAAGCGCCTCGGGGCTGGAGAATGAAACGGTTCGGGCGCGGCCGGACGGACGAGCGATGGCGCTGGCCGCGGCGGCGGCGGTGGCGAGCCGCCTGATGCTCTACGCGCTGGCGTATGTCTTTTACAGAAGGGGCGGCGGGGCGGATTCGTTCGCGGATTCCTTCGAGGCGCTGTGGACGCATTGGGATGTGCGGCATTATCTGGGCATTGCGCGGGACGGCTATACGAACGTCGGCGACGCGCGGCTTCGGCTGGTGTTCTTCCCGCTGTACCCCGCGGTGACGCGCGTGTTTTCGGCCTTCACGGGCGGAAACCTGTTCGCGGCGGGGACGCTGGTTTCGCTGCTCTGCTCGGGGCTGTGTGCCGCGCTGCTCTACGATCTGGCGGCGATGCATCTGGGCGGGCGCGGGGCGCGGCTGGCGGTCGCGTATTTCCTGCTCAGCCCGATGAGCGTGTTCCTCGCCTGCGCGTACACGGAGGCGCTGTTTATCAGCCTGACGCTGGCAACGGTCTGCCTGCTGCGGCGCGGTCATCCGTGGGGCGCGGCGCTGTGCGGCATGGCCAGCGCGCTGACGCGCATGCCGGGGGTGATTGTCTCCGGCTTGTTCATCATTGCGTTTTTGGCGCGCATCCCCCGCGAAGGGCTCCGGATGAAGGCGGTGCTGCGCTGTCTGGCGCAGGTGGGCATGGTATTCGGCGGCCTGTTCATCTACTGGGGAATCAACTGGCTGGTGACGGGCGACCCGATGACCTACCTGATCTATCAGAAGGAGAACTGGTATCAGCAGCCCGGCTCATTCTGGGCATCGACGGCGAACACCGTCAGCTACCTGATTTCCACCTGCGGGGACGACGATTGGCTGTTCACATGGGGCTTTCAGCTTCTGGCGATGGGGTATATCTACATCCTGCTGGCGGCGCGGCAGAAAAAGCTGCCGTTTGATCTGGCGGCGTACAGCTTTGTGTACGTGGCCGTCGTGCTGTCCCCGACGTGGCTGCTTTCCGGCGCACGGTATCTTTACGCGCTGGCAACGCTGCCGATCCTGCAGGCGCAGAGCCTGAAAAGCCGCGCGGCGCACGCCGTCGGGCTGTCGGTCTGCGCGGCGCTGCTGGTTGTGTTTACATGGGGGTATACGATCGCGGCGGCGGTGTTGTGAAGGGGAACGACTCCTTCAGTCAGCTTCGCTGACAGCTCCCTCGAAGAGGGAGCTCCTTGTTGCGCATTTACGAAGGAGGGAGCTCCTTATTGCGTAATTAAGAAAGAAGAGCGCATTGAACGGAGAGAGCGCGCGTTGACGCGCATCTGACAAAAGACCTCCCTCTTTGAGGGAGGTGTCTGCCGGAAGGCAGACGGAAGGAGTTTATGAACCGAAAAAAGATAATCCGCATCATTCTGGTTGTGCTGGCCGTCGCCGCGCTTTTGGCGGCGGGCGGCTGCGCGCTTTGGAAAAACGGATTTTTTGAAAAAATCAACTCGGTGGAGGCGCTGCGCGAGGTGATCGCGGGCGCGGGCGTCTGGGCGGGCGCGGTGTATTTCGCGCTGCAAATGATGACGGTCATCGTCGCGCCGATTCCCAGCAACATTTCGATGATGGCGGGCGCGCTGGCGCTGGGCTTCTGGCCGGCGATGATTTTGGGCGTGCTGGCGGTGATCGCGGGGTCTGTGATCGTGTTTTTGGCGGCGCGGGCGCTGGGGCGGAATGCGGTGCAGCGGTTTCTGGACAAGGGCGTGATGGAAAAATACCTGCCGATCATCGAGGAAAAGCAGGATATGTTTTTGTTTTTGACGATGCTCTTTCCGTTTTTCCCGGATGACGCGCTCTGCATGCTGGCGGGGCTGACGAAGATTTCGCTCGGGCGGTTTGTCGCGATCATGGCGCTGGCCAGGCCGTGGGGGCTGATCGTCGCGGCGCTGCTGGGCAGCGGGTCGCTCAGCCTGCCGGTTTGGGCGTGGGCGGTCATCGGCGGCGCGGGGCTGCTGATTTTTGTGTTCGCCATGAAATACAGCGCGCAGATCGAGGAAGCGCTGCTCGGGCTTGTGCGGCGGATCGTGCCGAAAAGAAATCGCTCCGACAGAAATTGACAGCGCCGGTTGGCAGGAAAAGAGATGGCGCGCCGCGAAAAACAAGGGAATCACAGCCGATAAGGGGGAACTATCCGCATGATTTACGTTCAATACGACGAGGCCGTTCGCGAAATGGCGAAGGGGCTGAGCCGATTCATGGGCGAGGAAGACGCGAGGCATTTTGCCGAAATCTTTGCGGGCAACTCGCTGGACGGCATTTACAGCCACGGCATGAACCGCTATCCGCGATACATCAGCGATATGGAGAGCGGGCTTTGCGACCCGAAGGTGACGAAGGCCGAGAAGGTCGGAGGCTTCGGCGCGCTGGAGGTCTATGACGCGCATTTCGGCGTCGGCCCGCTGATTGCGGAGCAGATGACGGCGCGCGCCATCGAGCTGGCCAAGGCGCACGGCATCGCCTGCGTCGCGCTGCGCAACAACAGCCACTGGCTGCGCGCGGGTCGATACGGCCTGACGATGGCGGACGCGGGGCTGATGGGCATCTGCTTCACCAACACCTGCATGAACCTGACGGCGTGGGGCACGCTCGAGCCCTCCACCGGCAACAACCCGATCACCTTCGCCATCCCGCGCGAAAAGGGCAGTCTGGTGATGGATATGGCGGTGAGCCAGTACGCCTATGGCAAGCTGGAAATCATGGCGCAGGAGGGCAAGATGCTCGATACGCCCTGCGGCTACGACGCGGACGGCAACCCCACCTGCGATCCGCAGAAGATCTGCGAGAGCGGCCGGATGATGCCGATGGCGATGTGGAAGGGCAGCGCGCTGTCCATCATGCTGGATCTCTGCGCGTCGATGCTCTCCGCCGGGCGCACGAGCCGCATGATCGGCCTGCCGATCGACGGTGAAAAGGGCATGAGTCAGGTGTTCATCGCGATTCACCCGGCGGCGGTCATGGATATGAAGGCCGTGGAGGCGCAGATGGAGGAGACCATCGCCTTCCTGCACAGCCTGCCGCCCATCGAGGGCGGCCGCGGCGTACACGCGCCGGGCGAGGGGCTTGACAGAACGCGCGCGAAGAACCGCGAGAACGGAATTCCAGTCACGGAGGAGACTTGGTGCAAAATTCTGGAACTCGGCAGGGTAAACGGGTAAAAAAATGAATGTAAAAGCAGACAAAAAACCGTCGGCGTGATTGACAGAAAAGAAAAAACAGTGTATAGTAATATTGTTTATCCAGCTCTGCCTGAAGAGCCGGATCGGAAAGCGATATTTTGACGCAGAACGTGCTGCGGACGAAATATAATTTATTATCTGGGAGGATGTATCTATGAAGAAGCTTCTTTCCATGCTTCTGGCGGCGGCCATGCTCGTTTCTGCGGGCGCGATGGCGTTTGCCGAGGGCACGTCTGAGAAGGGAACCATCGTGTATGGTTCTTCCACCGAACTCGGCGGCGACTTTGCCCCCAGCTCCTGGTGGACGAACAACGCGACCGACAAGATGGTCCGTGACCTGACCAACGATTACGGCGTCACCGTCACCAATCAGGGCGGCGAGTACGTCGTGAACCCGACCATCGCCAAGAACATCGAGTCCGTCGTCAACCCGGATGGCAGCAAGACGTTCACCGTCACCATCAACGAGGGTCTGACCTACAACAACGGCGAAGAGATCAAGGCGGCCGACTTCCTGTGGGCCGAGGTCTTCGCCTGCTCCAAGGTCGCGATGGATACCGGCGCGAAGCTGACCGGCCACCTGACCTATGTCGGCGGCAAGGACTACTATGACGGCACGGCGACCGCGGTTTCCGGCCTCCGCCTGATCGACGATTACACCTTCTCCGTGACCATCCTCGCGGACAAGATCCCGTATTACTACGATCTGCGCTACATCCAGCTTCTGCCGTTCTCCCTCAAGTACTGGCTGGGCGAGGGCGTTGAGCTGAAGGACGATGGCGAGGGCTGCTACTTCGCCGGCGACTTCACCAAGGAAGGCATCGAGAAGCAGCTCGAGTACGCCCGCTTCAACGCTGGCGAGGACCGCGTTTCCGCCGGTCCGTACAACCTTGTCGCGTTCGACAAGGGCTCCCTGCAGGCGACCCTGACCATCAACCCGAACTACGCGGGCAACTTTGAAGGCCAGAAGCCGAGCGTCGAGAAGATCGTCGTCACCAAGACCGAAGACGCGACCTGGGCCGACGCGCTCAAGACCGGCGCCTTCAACTTCTACGACACCGTGACCGACGGCAACCAGATCAACACGGCGCTGGACATCATCGCCGAGGGCGGCTTTGACTACGTGCAGTTCGACCGTGCCGGCTACGGCATGCTGAACTTCCAGTGCGACTTCGGCCCGACCCAGTTCGAGGCTGTCCGTCACGCGGTTGCCCTGCTGCTGGATCGCAACGAGTTTGCGAACACCTTCTGCCAGGGCTGGGGCGGCGTCGTCAACGGCATGTACGGCACCGGCCTGTGGCAGTATCAGGAGGCCGAAGAGTGGCTGGAGATGACCCTCAATCCGTATTCCTACGATCCGGAAGCGGCCGTCGAAGAGCTGAAGGCTGACGGCTGGGTGTACAACGCCGACGGCAGCGACTATGTCGATGGCTCCGGCGAAATCCGCTACAAGAAGGTCACCGAGGTTGAGGCGGGCACCTACGCGCACAACGTCACCCTCGCCGACGGCACCATCCTGATGCCGCTGATCATCGAGTGGTCCTCTTCCGAGAACAACCCGGTTTCCGAGCTGCTCAACGTCATGCTTGCGCAGGGCACGCAGACCGCTGAGGCCGGCATGAAGATCAACCAGAACGTGATGACCTTCACCGAGCTGCTCAACTACTACTATCGCGACGCTTCCCAGGGCGACAAGTACGCCGTTCCGACCTACGGCATGTTCAACCTGGCCAGCAACTTCAACCCGGCTTACGACCAGTCCTACGAGTGGACGCTCGACCCGGACATGGTCGCGCAGGGCTACAACCTCAACCGTCTGTACAACGAGGCGATGGACGCGCTCACCATGAACATGGTTTACGGCGTGGATTCCAGCAACAAGCAGCTGTACATGACCTACTGGAAGGGCTTCCAGATGCTGTGGAACGAGCTGCTCCCGCAGATCCCGCTCTACTCCAACATCTACATCACCGTCTATCCGGATTGGCTTGAGAACTACACGCAGGATTCCTTCTGGGATTTCCAGCAGGCGATTCTCTACGCGACCGTTGCCGAGTAATTTTTGCTCAGTTCCGATCACAGAATTGGGGGCGGGCGTTCTGCCCGCCCCTTTTTTCCCTACTTTTTTGATTTTGAATGAAACGTCCTTTTGAAGGACAAGCGCCCTGCCCTTGAACACACAAAGGCGGGATAATTCAAGGGCAAAGCACTTGTCCTGCGGATGAAAATATAGATGGCGCGGGCAGGCCAAGCGGTCGTGCCCGTGCATGGCGGTATGAGCCGCACCACAAGAGAGAGAGAAAGAAAAAAGAACACCATAGAGAGGATGGATGAGATGGGCAAATATGTTGCCAAGCGTATCGGATACATGGCGCTTGTGTTTCTCATCGTTTCGTTTTTAATGTATTCGCTGTACAACCTGATCCCGACGGATCCGGCGCGCGCTGAGCTGGAAGCCCAGAAGCAGAGCCTCAAACCGGCGGAGTATGAGCAGTTGTATCAGGAGCTGCGCGCGAAGATGGGTCTTGACGACCCGCTGGTCATCCGCTACATGCGCTGGATGGGGCTTTGGCCGGATGTTGGCGACAACAACGGCTTCAACGGCCTGCTCCAGGGCAACTTCGGCTATTCCCAGTTCTACAAGAAGGACGTGACCGAGGTGATCGTTGACCCGATGAAGAACACGATCTTCATCAACATCTTCTCAACGATTCTGGCGCTGGCGATCACGATTCCGCTGGGCATCTTCTGCGCGGTTCACAAGGGCAAAAAGGTGGATAACACCGTTCAGGTGGTGACGATGCTCGGCTACAGCCTGCCGATTTACATCATCGCCCTGATTTTCATGTTCTTCTTCTGCGTGCTCTGGCGCATTTTCCCGATTTCCGGCACGAAGACCGCGGGCGCGATTTACGCGACCAAGTGGGACGAGTTCATCGACATGCTCTACCACGTCACCCTGCCGGTCATCGTTATGACCTTCGCGTCGCTGGGCGGCATGACCCGCTACGTCCGCAGCGCGATGATCGACGCGCTGAGCATGGATTACATCCGCACCGCGCGCGCCAAGGGTCTTAAGGAAAAGGTCGTCATCTATTCCCATGCGTGGCGCAACGCGCTGCTGCCGATCATCACCTCGATCATCGGCTGGTTCATCAGCATTTTCTCCGGCTCGGTCATCATCGAGAACACGTTCTCGCTGAACGGCATGGGCAAGCTCTATTGGGCGGGCCTGAGCAACCTTGACTTTGAGCTGGTGCTCGCGATTCAGATGTTCTATACCATCGTCGCCCTGATCGGCTCGCTGCTGATGGATATCAGCTACGGTCTGGTCGATCCGCGCGTGCGTGTGGACAAGTAAGGAGGAAGAACAATGAGCAACAAGAAAAAAGAATTCTTCCTCGTGCGCTGGTTCAAGCGCTGCTTCCTGCACGAGCGTCCCGAGCTTTCCACCGAGGAAGAGGAGAAGATTCAGACCCCGATGCGCGCGATGGTGAACAACTTCACCCATCGCCCGCTGGCCATGTTCGGCCTGATCGTGTTCCTCGCGATTTTCGTATTCGTGATGGTCGGCCCGCACATCTGGGTGCTCGATCTCTCCGAGCAGGACAGCACGCTGACCAACCTGCCGCCCTCGAGCAACATGATGCAGGTGCCGAAGGCGCTGCTGGATAACGGCGTGAAGGACATCTCCTCCGGCAACACCTATGGCGTCGGCATTGACAGCAAGGGCGAGCTGTATACGTGGGGACATACCCGCATCACCGATAAAATCGACGTGGCGAACATCCCGGACGAGATCAAGAGCGCCGATCTGGTGCAGATTGCCGCCGGTACGGATCACGTCGTCGCGGTGGACACGGACGGCGAGGTCTATGTCTGGGGCAACACGCGCCTTCAGCAGGATAAATTCTCCAATGACATGAAGAAGGCCATGAAGGCCGGCGGCGCGGATTGGGACGTGGTGCAGCTCGAGGCGGGCAACCAGTTCTCCGCCATCGTCTGCTCGGACGGCAATCTCTACCTCTGGGGCAACGGCAACATGGCCGATATCAAGATCCGCAGCAAGTATCAGGGCAAGATCGCCAAGGTCGCGCTGACGGATAACGAGTATATCGCCCTGATGACCGACGGCACGGTGGCCTACACCGGCAACAAGGATAAAACCTCCCCGTTCGCCAAGATTCCGGCGGGGCTGAAGGGCAAGAAAGTCGTGGATATCGCTTCCACGAGCAAATCCGTCGCGGCTGTGACCGAGGACGGCGAGGTCTACGTCTGGGGCAACGCCGTGCGGGGCGAGGCCAATGTGCCGGCGCTTGAATCCAAGATCGTTCACCTCTACGGCGGCCGCTATCACTACACCGCGCTGCTGGAAAACGGCGAACTGGTTTCCTGGGGCAACAACAAATACGGCCAGATTGACGTGCCTGCCAAGGCGCAGAGCGCGGACAACATCGAAAAAATCTTCGTTTCCAGCTACCAGAACTACGCGCTGGCCAGCGACGGCACGATGTACACGTGGGGGCTCAAGGGCTTTGTGCTCGGCACGGACAGCCTCGGCCGCGACATGCTGACCCGCATCGTCAACGGCGGTCAGGTGACGATGACCGTCGGCGCGATTTCCGTCGTCATCGCGACGATTCTGGGCATCATCTTCGGCGGCGTCGCCGGTTACTTCGGCGGCCGGCTTGATATCCTCATCATGCGTATCGCGGAGATCGTCGGCGGCCTGCCGTTCATCCCGTTCGCGATGATCCTCTCCGCCGTCATCGGCACGAAGCTCGACCCGACGCAGCGCATGTACCTGATTATGGTCGTGCTCGGCGTGCTGAGCTGGGTGCCGACCTGCCGCCTCGTGCGCGCGCAGATTCTGGCGCAGCGCGAGATGGAATACGTCACGGCGGCGAAGGCGATGGGTATTCGCGAGCACACGATCGTGTTCCGCCACATCCTGCCCAACGTCGTCAGCCTGCTGATCGTCTCCATGACGCTGGATTTCGCGACCTGCATGCTGACCGAATCCACGCTGTCCTACCTCGGCTTCGGTATTCCGCTGCCGACCCCGACGTGGGGCAACCTGCTCAACGGCGCGAACAACTCCATCGTCATCCAGCAGTACTGGTGGCAGTGGGTGTTCCCGGCTGTGATTTTCGGCATCTGCACCATTTGCATCAACCTGATCGGCGACGGCCTGCGCGATGCGCTGGACCCGAAGGCGCTCGAACGATAAGAAGGAGGGGAAGAATTTATGGCACTGCTTGAAATGCACGATCTGAAAACATTCTTCACCACCAAGCGCGGCGTCGTCAAGGCGGTGAACGGCGTATCCTACAAGGTGGAAGCGGGCAGGACGCTCGGCGTGGTCGGCGAATCCGGCTCGGGCAAGAGCGTCTCCGCGATGAGCATGCTCCAGCTTCTGGATGGCAACGGCTATATCGCCGGGGGCAGCATCATGTTCGACGGAAAGGATCTGACGAAGATGCCCCTTTCCGAAATGCAGAAAATCCGCGGCAACGCGATCTCCGTCATCTTCCAGGAGCCGATGACCAGCCTCAACCCGGTGTTCACCATCGAGCGTCAGGTTTCCGAGCCGTTCATCATCCATCAGGGGCTGAGCAAGGAAGAGGCGCGCAAGAAGGTTGTCGAAATGCTGGCCGACGTCAAGATTCCGAACCCGGAAGTCGTGGCCAAGCAATACCCGCATCAGCTCTCCGGCGGCATGCGTCAGCGCGTGATGATCGCCATGGCGCTGGCCTGCAAGCCGAAGCTGCTGATCGCCGACGAGCCGACCACGGCGCTGGACGTGACGATTCAGGCGCAGATTTTGAAGCTGATGAACGACCTGAAGCGCGAGCACGGCACGTCCATCCTCTTCATCACCCACGACCTCGGCGTTATCGCGCAGATGGCGGACGACGTGGCCGTTATGTACTGCGGTCAGGTGGTGGAAATGGCTCCGGCGAAGACGCTCTTCACCGATTGCGAGTTCTCCCATCCGTATACCGAGGGGCTGATGGTCTCCATCCCGAGGCTGGATACGCCCGCCGGTGTGCGGCTTGAATCCATCCCCGGCTCGGTGCCGCACCCGCTCAATCTGCCGAAGGGCTGCAAATTTGCGCCCCGCTGCAAATACTGCCAGCAGCGCTGCCTTGAAGAAGAGCCGGAGCTGGTGAACGTGACGGAGGAGCAGCAGGTGCGCTGCTTCTACCCCAGAAAGGAGGAGCGCCGTGCAAACCTCAAATAACGAGGGGAAGAAGGTGCTGCTTCGCGTCAGCAACCTCAAGCAATACTTCCCGCTGAAGAAGAAGGGCCTTTACGTCAAGGCCAACGACGGCATTACGCTGGATATCTACGAGGGCGAGACCTTCGGTCTGGTCGGCGAGAGCGGCTGCGGCAAGTCCACGCTGGGCCGCACGCTGCTCCAGCTCTACCGCCAGACGGACGGCCGGACGATGTACTACGGCCGCACGCTGGACGATCTCGCGCCGGTTTACGTCAAAAAGACGCTGCAAACGCTCGAAAAGCGCCGCGAAAAGTGGCACGAGCTGAAAAAGCATCTGGCCAACGTGCAGAAGGAATACGACGCGCTGCCGGACGGCGAGGCGAAGTACAAGAAGCACAACGAGCTGGATAAGGCGGTCAAGGACGAGAACGACGCGCTGCTGGATATGGCGAACCTGATCGGCGGCTTTGTCTGCGTGAAGGACATTCAGGCGGTGCAGAAGCTGTTCCTGGAGGAATACCGCATTTCCAAGGAGCGCGTGAAGGAGATGAACCGCCGCGGCGCGGTGCAGCTCGATCTGGACGACCTGCTCTTTGACATCAAGAAGGCCGAGGAGAACGGCAAGAACACGAGCGGCCTCAAGAGCAAGGAGGCCAAGCTGCGCGCCAGCCTCGCGAAGATCGACGAAAAGCTCGCCGAGCTTGCGCGCCAGATCGGCGATGTCCGCCATCAGCTCGACGCCCAGCGGGCGCAGTACGCGGACGACGCGGAATTTGCGCGCTACGAGGCGCTGCGCGACGAGGGCATCGACCTTGCGCGCCTTGAATACGACGAGATCCGCCAGCTCCGCCGCGACCTGCAGCTCATCTTCCAGGATCCGTATTCCAGCCTGAACCCGCGCATGACGGTGGGCAACATCATCGGCGAGGGTCTGCTGGCGCACGGCTTCTTCAAGAAGAATGACGAGCGCATGCAGGAATACATCATCAAGACGATGGAAGATGCGGGCTTGGCGAGCTACTTCCTGCATCGCTTCCCGCATCAGTTCTCCGGCGGCCAGCGCCAGCGCATCGGCATTGCCCGCAGCCTGGCGGTGAAGCCGAAGTTCGTCGTCTGCGACGAGGCGGTTTCCGCGCTGGACGTGTCCATCCAGAGCCAGATCATCAACCTTCTGGCCGATTTGAAGGAACAGAGCAACCTGACCTACCTGTTCATCACGCACGACCTTTCCGTCGTCAAATACATCTCCGACCGCATCGGCGTGATGTATCTGGGCAACATGGTCGAGCTGGCGAACACGCAGGAGCTGTTTGACCATCCGCTGCACCCGTACACCGAGGCGCTGATGGCCGCGATTCCGACCACGGACGTGGAGGAGAACCGCGAGCTGCGGATTCTGGAAGGCGATATTCCCAGTCCGGTCAACCCGCCGCAGGGCTGCAAATTCCACACGCGCTGCGCGCACTGCACGGAAATCTGCAAGCATGCCGTGCCGGAGTGGAAGGAAATGGCGCCGGGTCACTTCGTCGCCTGCCACCATCCGCTTTCCGAGAAGGAATAAGCCATGGGGATGCCGTTTAAGGGGCGGTACGACCGCTTCCGCAAGCTGCAAAGGGAAAGAATGGGCGGGCGGACGGATGACCGCGCGCCCTGCGACGAGATGGAAAAGGGAGACGGGCTGGCGATGCTGATCGCCGCCCTGGTGACCATCGTGCCGGTCTGCCTCGTCATGCTGGCGATTTTGGCGCTGGCCGGTTACTTTTTCATTGTCAGATAAAAATGGATTGAGCATATGAAAAAGGCGCTGTTGCAGATGGGATTCATCCACGGCAGCGTCTTTTTATGTTTTTTTACAAAAATGAGTGAACGCAGCATCCTTTGGGATGAAGTGGTTCACTCTTTTTTCTTAGAGTCAGGGCTTGTGCTGTTCTTGTTTTTTGTGTGTAATGTAGCTTTGAAGGAAAGAAAATCCGCGTAATCTTTTAATTCTGGCAATAAGTCGGATGGGAAGTTCGAAGGCAGGGGAAGAACGTGGCTTGAATTTGCAGGAGTAGGGATATCACTTAATCCAACAAGGTAATCAACAGAAACGTTAAAAAGGCGCGCAATGGCGATTTTTATGGAATCGGGTGGTTCATTTTTATCTCGCTCATAAGCAGAAATAGAGTGTTTGCTGATTTTTAACAGCTCGGCCAATTCGTCCTGTGTCATACCTGCATCTTTGCGCAAATCATAAAGGCGTTCACCGATCAAAACCATCCCCCCATTTTCTTCTGATTATGAATGAATTATAGATTAAAAAAATTTTTTTATCCAAAAGTAGACAAATTACCTATTTAATGCTATAATTGTAGATAATAAATCTATAAAGAGGGGGATGGAGGAATAGGTCTTGACGGAAAACATGAAGTTCAATCAGTAAAAGAAAAGAGGACAAGGAAAATGAAAGATTATCAAGAGGGGGAAAACCCGGATAAGATTAAAAAGAGGTATTTGCTTAATACGAATTCGAAGAAAATTCACGATTTGGAAAATGTTAAAGGAAGTTGCAGAATTAAAATTATGAGAAAAGAATATATGCAGTACTTTGATTCGTTAGAAGATGCTTTGAATTATCCCAGTAGTGAACATCCATTAGCTCAAAAATGCAGCTTTTGTTTTGAAAGAACATAGAAAATTGGAAAAAATCTTTTTATTTGCTGAAAATGTTGTTGCAGGAAAATGTGCATGGAATATGTCTTGTAAACATTTTGCACATTTTTAATAATGGCTGACAAGAAACAGGTTGGAGGAATAGTACAGATGAGCAAATGCCCGGAATGCGGACAAGAATTGTTATCTACAGCACAATGTTGTTCAAACTGTGGGTTTAGATTAAACGGATCACGCCCTAATAAACAAACATTACGAAAAGCTTATATTGAAATCGGTATTAGTGTGTTTCTTATTATCGTTGCTATTTTATTTGTTACCCAAAATGAATTTCTGAATTACATAAGTAATATCTCTTATTACGCTGAACAATACGACGAAACGATATCACGTAGTACTGGTTTCTTGGGAGCTAATTATGCTTGTCTTGCATCACGTTGGAAAGAAATGTATGAAGAAGCTGTAAAATATGTAGCATTACATAGCACATACACTGTAATTTTATCAATTGTTGGTGGCGTCGGTTTGTACAAAGGGTTAAAAAAACTCAAAAACGAAGGGAAAATAACGAATGGCACTTATTAATTGTCCTGAATGTGGCAGACAAGTTTCTGATTCAGCACCTCGATGTCCGGGATGCGGTTATGCCTTTTCGCAACAAAACAACAGACAATTGTTTAAGCAAGTAGTGGATTACATCACCCAAAGACCTATTTTGTTGTTTATTTGCATTGCTGCTATTATATCCCTTTCATTTTTCACCAAAGTGGGAAATTTAAATTCAAACAGAGGAAATACCGATGATTATACCAACACATATTCTTCTTCGAATAACTCTGTAAATGCTTCGACGATTTTTAATAATCTGAGAATGTCGAATTTTTCTGTAAGTATGGACTCGATCGGTAGAAAAATGGCTTGTGAAGTACAAAATAATAATAGTTTTACAGTTTCTGGATATTTTTACGTTATTTTTTATGGTGAAAGCGGTAACCTAATGTATAGTCAATTGATGTGTTTACCGGCTGTGTCGAGCGGTGAAAAAGTTTATTGTTCTGCATACATACCTAAAGACGATTATCCATCAGGATATAGCTATGTAAGATATTCACAAGCAACCTTGCTGAAAGAGTGAAAAATGAAGGGATTATAATGACATTATTTGTGGTGCATTTCTAAAGTGAAATCAATGGTAGTTACGAATTAAAACTTGTAAAACCAAAAGAGAAATCAATGCTTGATGTCGAATACTGTGCGGGATTGCAGGAAGATTGTCACTAAAAATCACAAGAAATGCTCTGCGTTTCTATGGGAACTTGTCGGGTCGGTAGCCCGACGTTACCCATTTTATGTAGTTTTCGGCACTTGCTCAATGCTCAATTATTGTTATATGTAAAAGTTCTACTTAGGAGGTTACTATGGCACTAATTAAATGTCCTGAGTGTGGTCGTGAAATTTCCGACAAAGCTTTTGCTTGTCCCAATTGTGGAAGTCCTGTTCCACAAAAAATGATACCTGTCCACATTGAACGCGGAAGCACCATTTATGGAGGCGTTCAATGCGTTGTATACATTGATGGTTCAATTGTTGGTGAGCTAAAGTCTGGTGCATATCTTGATATAACACTTCCCGTGGGCACTCATTCTGTAAGCACCGAAAGCTCTGTCCGCATGCTAGGTATGAGCACGTCTGCAACACGTGGAATAAGTGGTATGCAATTCGAGATCAAGAGTACCACTAGGTCGGTTGATATTCGTATCAAAACCAAACCAAGTTGGACCGGCGGTACAGGTAAGTGTGTTGTTGATAGTGTTGATGTCAATAACTATGAATGAGCAAATTTGAAAAAGTGGACAAAAACTAGAGACATCCCAGTGTGGTGAATGGTTCAATAGATTTGAAGAAAAAAATCGTATGTGATTCGATGGAACATTGAGGTGTTTTTTCAAAGCGGTAAGCAAAAACCTGTCTTTGATCAATGTCAGCTCCGAAAAAAACAAGGTATTTCACGAATTAATGATACAAACAAAACCCGCTTTCGGCATTATAGCTGATAGCGGGTTTTACTGTATTGAAAATTGTCTACATAAAAGAAATTTGCTGGGAAATAGAAAATAGAACAAAAAGTCTTTACCAACCTACGCCTCCTTCACGGGCTTATAGCATAGATCATGCTCGACGCAGGCCCACATATCCATCGCGGGCGTTCGGAGCTGAATCTCGACCGGAACGGAGGCGCTTTGGCCGTTTAAGCAGACGGGCACGAGCATCACCAGATGCAGGCCGCGATAGCCGCTCTTCTTCGGCGCGGCGATGTAATCCCGCGCGCAGACAAACTGCCACGCGGTCGATGCGCGCAGGATATCCGCAAAATGATACACGGCCTCCACGCTGGAGAGCACGACGCGCAGACCGGCGACGTCGTGCAGGCTGGCCGCGCCCTGCGCGTTTTGCGGCAGGCCGCGGCGGAGCAGCTTTTCGCGGATGGACGCGGGCGACTTGAGCCGGAACGTCATCGAGCGGACGGCGAAGGGCGTGTGTTCCTCCTCAAGCTGCATCCGCGCCGCGCAGAGCGAGAGAAACGCGGTCTCCACCGCGGCTTTATAGGGCGCGTAAAACGAAAAATCAAAAGCGGCCTCCTTCGGCGCGCGCGTCTGTTGTAGAGCTGAACGATGCTGCAAGAAAAATCACCTCGAAACGAATCAAATGGGCGGGGCGCGCCCACGCGATAAGGACAGTATATGCGCTGGTTGTTGCCGGAATGCGGCGGGAGACGAACAAAAATGTGAGCGAAGGGAAAAAACGGCGCTCCAAATCCATGGTATGCGCCGCGCGGGAGAAAAATGCCGCGTCGGGCGGTTTTTCGCTGTACAGAACCGTTTTTTTTCAGTATAATAAGACGATGGAAACCAACGCGGGCGCTTCGCCCGAAGGAAGGAATAAGCTATGAACAAGAACTTTGCAGACGACGCGCTGCGCGGTTTGCTGGGGCGGCGCGTGCCCGCGTGGGCGCGCTATGTGCTGGTGCTGCTCGCGACGGCGGTGTTCGCGGTCTTCGCTTACCACGCGCGCTACGCCAAGATCGACGAATTCACCGGCTTCCGCGCGGAGGAGCTGATTCGGTTTACGGCCGTCGTGCTGGCCGCGCTCTACGCGCTCACGGCGGCGGTGGCGCTGCACATCGGCAGAAGGCTGAATTTCGGCGCGCAGGCGCTGTTCTGCGTGGTGATCGGCGTGATTCTGCTGGCGAAGGTTTCGCTGTTTGACTATGTGAGCGACGATTACGACATCTTCCTGAGCGGCTGGATTTACAGCTACTCCCAAATGGGCATCAAGGAAGGGCTCGGCACATACATCGGCAGCGATTACACGCCGCCGTATCTGTACCTGCTGCTGCTGATTTCCAGAGTCAGGAATTATCCGTGGCAGTATCTGGTCAAGATCGTCTCGATGGCGTTTGAGGCGCTGATGGCCTACGCCGTCACCAAGCTGGCGGGGCTGAAGGTTCGGGGGGACGCGGGGCGCGTCGTCCTCTTCTGCCTGACGCTGATGCTGCCGACCGTCGTTTTCAACGGCGCGTATTGGGGTCAGTGCGACGTGATCTATACGTCGCTGTGCCTGCTGGCGCTGTATCACGCGCTGCAAAAGCGCAGCGCGTGGAGCATGGTGCTTTTCGGCATGGCGCTCTCCTTCAAGCTGCAAACGGTGTTCTTCCTGCCGACGCTGCTGCCGCTGTGGCTGCGCAAGGACATCAAGCTGCGCCATCTGGTGCTGATCCCGGCGGCGTATATGGCGATGATGATCCCCGCGTTCTGGGGCGGCAAGTCGCTGCACCACGTGCTGACCGTCTACCTGGCGCAGGCGGGCGGCTACAACGGCATTTCCATTAACGGCCCGTCGCTGTATAACCTGCTGCCCTCGACGATGGACAACGGCATGCTGTACGATCTCTTCGGCAACATGGCGATGGCGCTGGGGCTGGCGATGATGGTCGTCGTCTGCCTGATGCTCTGCCTGAACCGGACGCGCATCACACGGGAGGGGACGCTGCTGGCCTGCCTGCTGGTGCTGGGCGGCGTGCCGTTCTTCCTGCCGAAGATGCACGAGCGCTATACCTTCGGCGCGGACGTGCTCGCGCTGGTGATCGCGGCGTATCGCCCGAAGCGGATGGCGCTGCCGCTGCTGTTCGGGCTGGCCTCGTATATCTGCTATACGGGCGGGCTGCCGGGCGACGTGATTTTTGATCTCAAATGGGCGACGCTCTTTCAGGGTGCGGCGGTCGCGCTGACGGCGGCGGCGCTGTATAAGAGCCTGCACGAGGAGAAGACGGAAGCCGTGCTGACGGAGGTGAAGGCGTGATGAACAGGGCATGGATGCGGGACCCGCTTCGCGCGGGGATGGAGGCGCGGGTTCGGGGAACCCAAAGGCTGGCGCTGGGCGCGGCGCTGACGCTCGCGTTTTTCGCGCTGGCGCTCAAGTTCTGCGCCGCATTGGAGGGCGCGGCGGTGATCGCGCTGGTCGGCGCGGGCTGCGCGGCGCTGCTGCTGGTCGGCGCGTGGCGCGCGCTCCGGGAGGAGCCGGTGATCGTGCTGCTGTGCGCGGCGCTGCTGGCCATGCTGGCGGTGGCGGCGCATCTGGCGATGCTGGATATCAAGCCGGGGCGCATGAGCAAGGTGCTCGCGCCGATGCTGGAGGACATGTGGAATTACGACCTCGGCACGGCGATGGCGTGGGAGGACGGCGCGTGGTCGGGCGGCTATCTGATCGTGATGGCGCTGATTTCCCGGCTGGAAACCTTCCCGCAGATGTACGCCGTCAAGCTGTTTGACATGGCCTGCCAGACGGCGGCGGCGCTGGCGGTTTTGAAGCTGGCGCTGACGCGCGGCGCAAAGCCGGGCGCGGCGGTGGGCGCGATGCTGGCCTGCGTGCTCGCGCCGACGATGCTGCTGAGCGCCGGCTGCTGGGCGCAGTGCGACGCGATGTTCGCCGCGCTGGCGCTTTGGGGGCTGGCGCTGCTGCTGAAGGATCGCCCGGTCTGGGGCTGCATCCTCTGGGGGCTGGCGGCGGCGACGAAATTGCAGGCGGGCTTCCTGTTCCCGCTGCTGCTCGTGTTCTTTATGAAGGGCAGGGTTTCCATCCGCCATCTGCTGGCCGGGCTGGCGGCGTTTGTGCTGGCGCAGGCGGCGTTCCTGCTCGACGGGCAGGGGCTGACGGCGGTGTTTGGCCGCTATGCCCAGCAGATCGAGACGATTTCCTACGAGGGCGCGGGTCTGGCGGATCACGCACCGGGGGTTTACAGCCTGATGACGGTCGCCTCCGTGCGCGAGTTCAGCGGCATGGGCATGTATCTGGCCTTCGCCGCAGCGCTGCTGGTCGCCTTTGCGCTGATCCACGCGCGCCGGGAGCCGGACGCGGACACGCTGCTGCTGGCGGCGCTGCTGCTGGCGGTCGGTCTGCCGCTGATACTGCCGCAGATGAACGCGCGCTGCCTGTATCTGGCGGGCATGCTGGCCTTTGCCTGCGTGAACGGCGCGCGGCGGCTGGCGATTGCCATCGTGCTGGAATTGATTTCGCTGTGCAGCTACATGGAGGCGATTTTCTCGTTCACGGTCATCCCGATGAACGTGCTGAGCCTGCTGGCGATTGCCTGCGCGGCGGTGCTTGCGCTGGAACTGATGGGCAAATTGGGCATCAAGGGGGCGCAAATCGGTGAAAGCGACGCTTGACGCGCTGGATGAGCGCCTGCGCCGTCTGCTCGCGCAGCCCTGCGGCCGCGCGGCGAGAATCGCCTGCGCCGCGCTGGTGCTGCTGGGCTTTGCGGGCGTGATGATGACGCGCTCGCTTGCGTTGGGGCATCATGCGGCGACGGCGGTTATGATGTGCCTGCCGCTGGCGGCGATGCTCGTCTTTGCGATGCAGATTGCGCGCGAGCACGAGCAGGGGGCGCTGGGTGCGTTGCTGCTGGGCGCGCTCTGCGCGACGGCCATGCTGGCGCGGGTCAGCTTTTTGGAGCGTTCCTCCGGCGATTACGAGATTTATCTGGCCGATTGGCTGCAAAAACTGGCGAGCGGTTCGTTCGCCGAGGGGATGCGCCAGAACATCGGCGAATACAACGTGCTGTATCAATACATCCTGTTTGTCATCACGCGGCTGCCCGTGCCGTCGCTCTACGCGGTGAAGGCGGTTTCCTTCATCGGGGATGCATTTCTGGCGGGGGCGGCGGCGACGCTGGCGCAGAAGGACGGCAAAAAGAGCGCCGTCGCCTTCGGACTGGCGCTGCTGCTGCCGACCGTCGCGCTCAACGGCGGCATGTTCGCCCAGTGCGACAGCCTGTACGCGGCCTGCGCGCTCTGGGGGTTGGCGCTCGCGTTGGAGCGGAAGCCCGCGGGCGCGGCGGCGTGCTTTGCGCTGTCGCTGGCGTTCAAGCTGCAAGCCGTGTTCCTGCTGCCGGTGGTCGCGGTGCTCTGGGCGGATCGAAAGCTGCGGCTGTCGGATGCGCTGGTCTTTCTGGCGGCGCTGGCGGCGACAGCGCTGCCCGCGCTGCTGGGCGGAAAATCCATCGGCGCGCTGCTTTCGATTTACACCGCGCAGACGGGGCTGTATACCGGCCTGACCTATAACGCGCCCAGCTTCTTCGCGCTGATGAACACGACCGGGCTGGACGTATACGCCTACGGCAATTTCGGCATGGCGCTGGCGTTCGGCGCGTGCGCGCTGCTGATCGCCTGCGGCGTGAAGCAGGCGGGGCGGCTGACGCGGGAAGGGTATCTGCGTCTGGCGCTGCTGCTGCCGCTGGCGATTGTGTTCTTCCTGCCGCGGATGCACGAGCGGTATTTCTATCTGGCGGATATCCTGAGCGCCGTGCTGGCGGCGAAGGACAAAAAGGCCGCGCCGATCTGCGCGCTGGTTGCGCTGGCGTCGCTGGGCAGCTATTGGGAGACGGCGCTCCCGCTGTCTTTCTGCGCGCTGATGATGTTTGCCGCGCTGATTTTGACGCTAAGGCATACCCAACGGGAAGAAAATGTGATATAATAGACCAAAGGCAACAGAATGTCACTTTTCCCGGCAAAGAGAAGGTCTGCCGGAACGTTTGTTATCAACATAAAAAAGCAAACAAAATGAAAACCCGAAAGGGCTGGACGGAGGACTTTTCAATGAACCGGGACGAAATGCTCAATTTTCTGAAGAACGAGGCGCGCGGCATCTCCGTGATGTTCGGGCCGAACTGCGAAACCATCGTGCACGACATGACGAGGCCGGGGCATCCGATTCTGGCGATTTTCAACGGCACGGTGACGGGGCGCGAGGTCGGCTCGACGGCGGACATCTTCGGCGACATCGGCGATTACGACGAGAGCATCTACCAGAATAAGGATTACATCAACCAGATGGTGCTCTCCCGCGACGGGCGGACGCTCAAAAGCTCGACGTTCAACATCGTCGGCGAGGATTATCACTTCGCGCTGGGCATCAATCTGGATATCACGAACATGGTGCGCGCCGGGCAGATGCTCAGCGAGCTGACCGCCACCAGCGGCGACTTGCAGCAGACGCTCATGCAGGACGCCAGAAGCCAGCTCGAGGAGCTGCTGCGCGAGTGCATCAGCGCGGTCGGCAAGGAGCCGGAGGCGATGAAAAAGACCGACCGCATGCGCATCATCCGCATGCTCTACAAGCGCCGCGCGTTCACCTATCAAAAGTCCGTGGCGATTGTCGCCGAGCGGCTGAATGTTTCGCGCTATACGGTATACAAGTATATGCACGAGCTGGAGGAGGCCGAGGCGGCGGGGAGCCTTGTGCAGGATTAATACTAATTCTTGTTAAAATGGCTTAATCCGCGCACCATCTTTTTCGCTCTGACTTTGCCTCGTTCCGTTCAACGTACCTCCAGTACGCCTCACTTCACTTGGCTTCGTCAGAACAAAAAATCTGATGCGCTCTGTTAAGCATTTTAACTGCGAATTAGTATAAGGACAATCAAAAAACACGAATTTCGGTTGTTGCCGAGATTCGTGTTTTTTGATTGGGGAAGGGATACGGTTTAGTTTGTATGGGCGGGGCCGGTTGAGCCGCGGACGATCAATTCCACCGGCAGGTTGAAATCCTTCGGATCGGGATGCTCGCCGTCGATCATGGCGAAAATCGCCTCCGCCGCGCGGCGGCCTTTGCCGATGCCATCCTGATGGATGGTGGTCAGCGGCGGGAAGGTCATCCGCGCGATATCCACATCGTCAAACCCGACGATGGAGATGTCCTCCGGCACGCGCGCGCCGCCCTCGCGAAGCCCCGTGATGACCGCGGCGGCATACTGGTCGCCGCTGACGCAGACGCCCGTGATCGCCCGCTGAGCGGCCAACTGCCGTCCCAGCGCAATGCCGCGTTCAGCCTTGAAGGGGAAGAGATTCGTAATCAGGTTATCCGGGTTCGGCGTGATTCCGGCTTCCTCAAGCGCGTCGCAGTAGCCCGTGTAGCGCTGGTCGTTATTCATAAAGCCGCGGTTCACCGCGCCGATGAAGAGGATGTTCCGGTGCCCCAGCTCGATGAGGTGCCGCGCCGCCAGATAGCCGCCCCGGCGATCCTCCGCGCGCACCTGAATCAGCTCGGGGTCGTCGAGGTAGGTGTTGATGGTCACGCACGGCTTGCCCTGCT
This sequence comes from uncultured Eubacteriales bacterium, assembly GCA_900542395.1. Taxonomy (GTDB): domain Bacteria; phylum Bacillota; class Clostridia; order Christensenellales; family Aristaeellaceae; genus Ventricola. The sequence goes on along the minus strand of UQNM01000015.1, from coordinate 12,936 downwards.
TTTTGACGAAATCCACAAGGCTCTGCGGCACGCGATCCTTGAAGATCACGCCGTCCGGGTTCCAGTTGTTGAGCATCAGCCGCAGAACGTCCTCGTTCGTGCCGCGCCGCATCATCAGGAAATAGCCGTGGTCGGTGACGACCCCTTCCAACCCTGAGAGCAGCACGCCCGCAAAGCCGTTGCCCGCGTAGGTCTCCTGCGGGCTGTGGGTATCGACAAAGGCGATGATGCGGGAGGAATGGCTCACCAGCGCGCGCGCGGACATATTGGGCACATAATGGAGCTGCTCGATGGCGTCGAGAATCCGCTGCACCGTCTGCGGGGAAACGCGGTCGTAATTGCCGTGAACGACATTGGAAACCGTCGTCAGGCTGACGCCGACAAGGTTGGCGATATCCTTCATCGTGGCCATAGGTAAGCCCTCCTGATTCTCTTGATGATTCATTATATCACGTTGAGCGCTAAACTGCAAATGCGCAGGCGGATGAAGGCCGGGCAATCGCTCAGGCATCAAAAAAAGCCATTCGCCTCCCGAAGGGGAGAGAATGACTCTTTCTGCAAATGAGTGAAACAACTGAAATCCCAGATGATGCGATTCCGATCAGGCTTGGCAAACCCATCAGTATTTGAGCTTCTGCGTGGCCGCCCAGCCCTCGTTGATGGCCTCCTGATGGCTCGTGGCATACGGGCCGATGCTCTGCGCCTTCTCCATGGAAATCGGGAAGTGGACGCACAGGTGACCGTTGAAATTGTTGTTGGAGAGGTGCTGCGGGGAGTGCGGCACGTCGTGGGTCGAGCCGATGTAGGTCTTGCCATCCGAGAAGGTGACCCAGACTGCCTTCGGCGTCCACGTCGTCTTGCCGCCGAACGCCTTGAGCATGATGGCCGTGTCCTCCGCCGTGGCGGGCTCGGCATCCATATGCGCGTCCTTGGTCATAATGCGCAGCTTCCAAGAGTAGCCGGTGGAGAAATCATACACCGTGCAGTATTCGCCGTTGGCGTAATTGCGCCGCCAGTTGTAGAAGTTTTCATAGATGACGTTGCCGGCGGTCTGCGTGCTCGGGGCGGTCGTGCCGTTGGTCGTACCGGCGCTGGTGCTGCCCTTGCCGGAATAATCCGCATTGATGGCGGCGAGCGTCTTCTTGCCCGCGATGCCGTCCGCCGTCAGCCCCTTGGATTTCTGATAGGCCATCACCGCGTCGGCGGTCAGCGCGCCGAAGTTGCCGGTCTTGTTGCCGGTGTAGAAGCCCAGAGAAGCCAGCATGTTTTGCAGCTTGAGCACCTCGCTGCTGGAGGAACCCTGCTGGAGCATGACGCTCGTGTTCAGCAGGGTGGAGCTGTCCGAACTGTTATTGGAGCTGCTCGAACCGCTGCTGTTGCTGCTGCCGGAGCTGCTCGAACCGTTCGAGCTGCTGTTTCCGGAGAGCTTGCCGGAGATGGAGGAGAGCGTCTTCGCGCCCGCAACGCCGTCGGCGGAAAGGCCGTTGGCCTTCTGGAAGTTGTAGACGGCTTCCTTCGTCAGGCGGCCGAAATTGCCGGTCACAGAGCCGTCGTAATAGCCCAGCGTCTTGAGGTTCTGCTGGAGGGTGCGCACAGCGTCCGAACGAACGCCGTACTTGAGCAGGCCGTTTGAAGAATTGGCGGCCGCATTGCCCGAAGAAGAGGAAGAAGACGAAGAACTGCCGGAGGAAGAGGAGGACGAAGAACCGTTCACCTTTTCTTCGATCTTGGCCAGCGTCTTCGCGCCCGCGATGCCGTCGGCGGAGAGGCCGTTCTTCCGCTGGAAGTTCATAACCGCGGCCTCGGTGATGCTGCCGTAGTGGCCGCTGATCGTGCCGGTGTACAGCCCGAGCTTGGTCAGATTCTGCTGGAGCTTGATGACCTCGTCGCTGCGCGTGCCGTAGCGGAGAATGGCGCTGCCCGACACGGAGGAGGAAGAGGACGAAGAAGACGCGGAGGAAGACGAGGAGGACGAGCTGCCGGAGGCGGTGTAGGTGATCCCGGCGGCCTCGTAAAGCGCCGCGCGGGTGTCCTCGTCAACAATGCCGTTATCCTCAAATGCGTATTTCTTCTGGAATTTCTTGACGGCGGCTTCCGTCTTTTCGCCGTAGTGGCCGGTGATCCCCGCGCTGTAGAGCTTGAGCTGCTTGAGCGCGGTCTGGATCGTCGCGACCTCGTCCGCCTCGTCGCCGAGGCTGTAGTTCTGCGCAGAAGCGCTCGCACAGACGCATACCATCAAAGCGGCGGAAAGCGCCGCAATCCATCTTTTGTTAGACGCACGAATCGACATACAGGCATGCGTCTCCTTTCATTTCAAGTATGTGACTATTTTATTACGAGTTGTAACATTTGTCAAGTGAATTTTAATAAAGTCACGTTATAACGAAATAAAAAGAAGCGAAATCGGGCTCAAAAAAGCGGCGAAGGTATGCTATAATAAAGCAAACGGAAGACGGAGGGCATGGATTGTGCTGGACATGGAAGACATTTATCAGATGGTACACAACCAGACGACGATAAAGCGGGCGATTGAATACGTGCACGAAGGGCGGATTTTGTTCATTGACAGGCAATCCAGTCCGGACGGCGAGCGCTATACGGCGAGGGTGCGCGGGCATTACGGCGTATATGAGACGTGGTATGAGGAGACGAAGGGGGAGATTCGGGGCGGATGCACCTGCATGGCGCATGCGCGCACGAACGTGCCGTGCAAGCACGTCGTCGCGCTGATGATCCAAAACGTGATGGAGATGGAACATGAACGGCAGGAGAAGCAGTGGCGTCAGGAGCAGGAAAGAAGGCGTCAGGAGGAGGAAAGAAGGCGGAAGGCGGAGGAAAAGCGCCTGAACGGGGCATTCGTCGATCAGATGGTGAATCTGAGCGACAGGGTTCGGACGTATGCCGCGCGGCCGGCGGGGCGCAGGGTGCGCCTGTATCCCGTGATCGAGCGCAGGGGGATGGAAATCGCCGCGCTGGAGTTTCGGGTCGGCTGGGAAGGAGCGCGCGCCTACATCGTCCGCAATCCGTGGGATTTCGCGCAGCGCGTGCTGGGCGGCGAGCATCATGCCTACGGCAAGGGGCTGGCGTTTGCGCACGACCGCGAAATGTTTGACGAACGGGATATTCCGCTGATCGATCTGGCGCTGCTGCTCGCGGAGCAGCGGGTCAGGCAAAACGTCTCGGCTTTCGCGCTGAAAGGCTCGCTGCTGGATCAGGCGATGCGCGTTCTGCTCGGGCGAGAGGTGGAGCTGAAAAAGGATGGGGAAGACTCGGTTCGCGTTCCGGTGCGGACAGGGGAAATCACGCCCGCCGTGTCGCTGGAAACGAGCGACGGCGGCGCGAAGCTGCGCGTCAAAACGCCGAATGTGACGCTGGGGCTTTCCGGCGCATACGAGTTTCTGCCGACGGGCGTGGTCTGCGCATACGGTGCGGATTTTCGCCGGGTGGAGGCGCTTTTGCACGCCGCGGCGGAGCGCCCGAACGGCCTGCCCCTTGAGGAAAAGCAGATTGCGCCCATCTGCGCGCAGGTCATCGCGCCCTCCCGCGCGCAGGTGATTCAGGGGCACAAAACCGTGCTGCGCCACACGCCGATGGAGATGACCGCCCGGTTTTATCTGGATGCGGACGAGAAGGACGCGCTGCTCTGCCGCCCGGAGTGGCATTACGGCGCGGAGCGTGTGCGCCCCGGCGAGGCCACGCCGCACATCCGGCGGGATGCGTTCCGGGAAAATCAGGCGCTTACGCGGGTTCAGGCGCTCTTTCCCGAGCAGCGAACCGAAGGGGAATATGCGTTTGACGGCGACGACGACGGGCGCTATGCGCTGCTGACGGAGCGCCTGCGCGAATTGGATGCCGTCGGCGAGGTCATGGTTTCCGACCGGCTGGCGCGGATGAACGTGAAAGCGCCCCGCGCGATCACCTTCGGCATGCAGCGGCAGGGCGCGAAGCTGCTCGTTCACGCGGATCTGGGCGGGCTGACGCAGGCGGATCTGGACGCGGCCTACGCCGCATACCGCCAGAAGCGGAAGTATGTGCGGCTGAAGGACGGCACCTTCCTCTCGGAGGAGGCGCTCGATCAGGCGGCGCAGCTTGAAAAGGTGCTGGAAAGCGCCGGTTTGAGCGTGGAGGACGCCCAGCGCGGCGGCGAAATGCCGCTGGAACGGGCGATGTATCTGGAGCAGGCGCTCGCCCAGCGCAAGGGCGTTTCGCTGGATGTGCCCAAGGCGCTCAGCGAGTGGATGCGGCGGCTGGAAGACGCGCAGAAGACGCAGGTTGAGCCGCCGCGCGGGCTCTGCGCCGAGCTGCGCCCCTATCAGCGGACGGGGCTTTCGTGGCTGAGCGCGCTGAGCGACGCGGGCTTCGGCGGCATTTTGGCGGACGACATGGGGCTGGGCAAGACGGTGCAGGCGCTGGCGCTGCTGCTGCGTGAGCGGGCGTGCGGGCGGCCGGTGCGCGCGCTGGTGGTCTGCCCTGCGTCGCTCCAGCTCAACTGGCGCAGCGAGGCGGCGCGGTTTGCGCCCGATCTGCCCTGCGTGGCGCTGCTGGGCACGGCGGCCGTTCGCCAGAAGCAGATCGAGGCCTGGCGCGACGGGCTTTTGATCACATCCTACGATCAGCTCCGCCGGGATGTGCTGGCCTATCGGGATAAGCCGCTGACGCATGTGCTGCTCGACGAGGCGCAGAACATCAAAAACGCCGCGTCGCAGGCGGCGAAGGCCGTCAAGACGCTCAACGCGGCGCATCGCTTCGCGCTGACCGGCACGCCGATTGAAAACCGGCTGAGCGAGCTCTGGTCGATCTTCGATTTCCTGATGCCGGGGTATCTGTACGCCTACAAGCGCTTCCGTGAGCGGTTTGAAGCGCCGATTGTGCAGGATGCGGACGAACAGGCGCGCCAAAACCTGCACCTGATGGTCGCGCCGTTCATCCTGCGGCGCATGAAGAAGGACGTGCTCGACGATCTGCCGGACAAGATTGAAACCGTGATGACCAGCGAGATGACGCCGGGGCAGGCCAAGGTGTATCACGCATACGCTGAAAAGCTGATGCGGGATGCGGAAAGCGAATTGGCCGACCCGCAGGGGCGCATGCGGCTTTTGGCGGGGCTGACGCGCCTGCGCCAGCTCTGCTGCGATCCGCGGCTCTGTCTGGAAGATTACGCCGGCGGCAGCGGCAAGCTCGAACAGCTGCTCGAGCTCGTTCGGGATATGGCCGCGCAGGGGCATCGGATGCTGATTTTTTCGCAGTTCACGTCGATGCTGGCGCTGCTGGAGGACGCGCTGCACGAGGCCGGGTTTGAAACGCTCAAGCTGACGGGCGAAACGGACAAGGCCAAGCGCATGGCGCTGGTCGAGCAATTCAACGGCGGCGACACGCCCGTTTTCCTGATTTCGCTCAAGGCGGGCGGCACGGGGCTGAACCTCGTCGGCGCGGACGTGGTCATCCATTACGACCCGTGGTGGAACACGGCGGCGCAGAATCAGGCGACCGATCGCGCCTACCGCATCGGGCAGACGAAGGGCGTTCAGGTGTTTTCGCTGATTGCCGCCGGAACGATCGAGGAGCGCATCGTGCTGCTTCAGGAGGAGAAAAAGGCGCTCAGCGACGGCGTGCTGCTCGGCGAGGATTCGCTGTTCACTGTGGACGCGCCGGCGCTTCGCGAGATTCTGAAAGCGTGAAATGCGCCGCGTCGATCAACCCGGCGCAGGCGAGCGGCTGCTGGCGCGCATACGGCGCGGCGGCCTGCCAGAGGACGAGCGCCGCGTCCTTGTATCCGGCCTGCGGGCGGCAAGCGTCGGCCAGCGCCAGCGCATGCAGCAGCAGCGCGGCGGGCGAGGGCAGTTCCGAATCCCAAACCGCGGGGATGCGCGGGAAGAACGCCGCCGCGTCCTGCGGGGTGTGCATCGGCAGGCCGTCCGGCGTTGTGAACGCATGCAGCGCCGCGCCCAGAAGGCGCAGGCCGCTTTCGCGATAGGTGTGCAGCTCCTCCGCCTGTCCCAGCGTCAGCAGCGCCAGCGCGAGCGCCGCGCCCGCGCCGCAGGTGAGCTGGGCGTTGAGCGCGCTGACCGGGGAATACGACGGCGGCAGGGCGGGCGACAGCGCGGCGAGGTAGCCGACGGCGCGCTGAGCCGCCTGAATGTAACGCGATTCGCCCAAGCGCCTGCCGCACAGCGCGAAGACGGCCGCCGCCAGCGCGCAATCCTCGCTGAGGATGCAGGGCGCGGGGGTCGGCGGCGTTCGGGCGGCGCGCACGCGCTGGAGCTGGGGCATGACCCGGCGCAGAAAGGCGGCGTCCTCCGGGGTGAGCGAACGCGGCAGGGTCGGTGTGCGCGGCAGATCCGCTTCTGGGGAATCCTCGACCGGGGAAAAGCGGCTGGGCGTGACCTTGGGCGGCAGCCCGGTGTGCTGGCGGCGCAGCCCCAGCAGGCGGCAGACGCGCAGGCCGTCCTCCCCGCCGAGCGCGGCGCAGACCTGCTCCGGCGTGAAGGCGCAGCTCTCCCTGTCGTAGGTGAGGCAGGGGTTCAGCGCGCCGCCCGGCGCAAAGCAGGCGGAGAGCAGAAAATCCAGCGTGCGGACGGCCTCGGCGCGGCGGCCGCTTTCCAGCAGCGTCAGCGCCAGCAGCGCGTTGATGGCCAGCGGCTTTTCCGGCACAAAGGCGCGCCAATCCTCCGTCAGCGTCGCGCGGAAGAACGCGCCGTCCAGCGGGTCGTAGAGGTCGGAGGCGAGCATCGCGTCGAGCGTCTGGTCAAGCGCCGCGTGCGCCTGCCTGTCGCGCTGTGCGGCGCGGCTCAAGAAGCGAAGCGCGGGGCAAAGCGGCTGCTTGAGCTTGCCGAAGCCGCCGTTGATCGGATCGCGCACGGCGAGCAGCGCGCGGGTCAGGTCGTGCGCCGCGTCGCCGGGGGAATAGGGCTTGCGCAGCGGCTCGGCGCGGAAGGAGCGGACGGTCTGCACGGCCTGACGGATGAAGGCGTCCCGGTTCTGCGCGAAGCGGCGATCCGCCTGCGAGAGCCAGACATACAGCCGCGACGGATCGAGCGCAAAGCCCGCCGGGGGCAGCGGCGCGGCGAGAAACACGCGCGCGTCTTCGAGCATCAGCGCGCACAGAGGCAGCGCGCCCTCGCCGGAAAACAGCGCGCCCGCGCGCTGACAGAGCAGCTCCACGTCCGGCCGCATGCCGGGATAGAGCCAGACGGGCACGGTACGCTCGAATATCTGCATATTCAGCGCCGCGTCCGCAAACGACGGCGGCGCGTCGCAGATGAAGAGCAGCACCGGCACGTCGCGCAGGCGCGCCTGATCGAATGCCTGCGCGGAAAACGGCAGAAACGCCGCCGGGGCGGGCGGCGCGCAGGGAGCCTGCGGCGGCACGGCCTGCGGCGCAATCGGCGGGATGAACGGAACATTGGAAAAAGAAGAAACGCGCATGCGGCTTATCCTCCGAAAAACGGTGATAAGCACAGCATGCGCGTTTTTTTTGAAAAAGATGCGCCGCGCCGCTTATTTTGCCCTGCGGAACGGCCAGCTCGCCTCTTCGATGACGATGTCGCGGTGGGTGACGCTGACGGTCTGCCCCAGCGCGCGCAGATGCGCGCCGAGCGCCTCGCTGATGGCCACGGAGCGATGCGCGCCGCCGGTGCAGCCCACGGCGATCATCAGCCGCCGCTTTCCCTCGCGCTGATACAGCGGCAGAAGGTAATCGACCAGCTCGTACAGGTGCCCCAAAAACTCGCGGGTTTCCTCCTTGCCGAGCACGTAATCGCGAACCGGCGCTTCCAGACCGGTGTAGGCGCGGATATCCTTGATATAATACGGGTTGGGCAGGAAGCGCACGTCGAACACCAGATCGCTTTCGCGCGGGATGCCGCGCTTATAGCCGAAGGACATGATTTCCGTGCGCAGGGCGCGCTGATTCTCGTTGCCGGAGAGCAGGTCGTCCACGCGCGCGCAAAGCTCCTTGGCGCGCAGCCCGCCGGTGGAGAGCACATAATTGGCGCGCTCGCGCAGGGGCTGAAGCATTTCGCGCTCCTTGGCGATGGCCTGTTCGAGCGTCATGCCGCCGCGCATGAGCGGGTGGTCGCGCCGCGTCTCCTTATAGCGGTCGATGAGCGTTTCGGTGTCCGCCTCCAGAAAGAGGATGGAGATTTCGTGGCTGTCGCCGCCCTGATCGATGGCGCTGCAAACCGCGTCCGCGTCGAACAGCGCGCCGCTGCGGGAATCCACGCCGAGGGCGACGGGCATATCCAGCTCCACCTTTTCGCAGAGGGTGAACGCGGGCGCGAGCAGCAGCGGCGGAATGTTGTCCATGCATTGATAGCCGCTGTCCTCCAGATGGCGCAGGACGCTCGTTTTGCCCGCGCCGGACAGGCCGGTGACGATCAGAAATTTCATGCTTGCTTCTTCCTTCTTTTGTTCAGTCTTCGCCCAGAATACGAACCTCCGGCTCGAGCTGCACGCCGGTCTGCTCAAAGACGCGCTGCTCCACCTGCCGCATCAATTCGAGCATGTCGCGCGCCGTCGCGCCGCCGATGTTGACGATAAAGCCCGCGTGCTTCTCGCTGACCTGCGCGCCGCCGACGGTGAAGCCGCGCAGGCCGCAGTCGTCGATGAGCTTGGCGGCGAAATGACCCTCCGGGCGCTTAAACGTGCTGCCCGCGCTGGGCAGCGTGAGCGGCTGCTTCTCCCGGCGCGCTTTGGCACATTCCTCCATCCGCGCGCGGATGGCTTCGGGGGCGCCGGGCGTGAGCGTGAGCGTCGCCTGCGTGATCACCACGCCCGCGTCCATCAGCGCGCTGTGGCGGTAGGCGAAATCCAGCCGGTCGGCGGGGTAAACGACGCGCCTGCCATCCGACAGGGAGACGCCCTCCGCCTGCGTGACGAGCTGGGCGAGCTCCGCACCGTAAGCGCCCGCGTTCATCAGCACGCCGCCGCCGACGGTGCCGGGAATACCGCCCAGCTCGGCCATGCCGGAAAGCCCCTCGTCCCGCGCGAAGGCGGCGACGGCGGCCAGCGACGCGCCCGCCTGCACGAGCAGACAGTCGCCCTCGCGGCGGATGGCGTTCAGGCCGCCGGAGATGCGCAGCACCAGCCCGCGGATGCCGCCGTCGCGCACCAGCAGGTTGGAGCCGTTGCCGATGATCGTCACCGGCGCATCCGCCTGTTTGGCGGCGCGGAGTGCAACGGCGATTTCATCCGCCGAGTGGATGTTCACCATCACCTCGGCCGGGCCGCCGATGCGCAGGGTGGTATACTGCGCCATCGGGGCCTGCGGCGCGATGCGCTCCGGCGCAAAATTGGCTTGAACCAGCGATTGAATCAGGGCATCCATCAGACACTGAACCTCCCGGCGGATTTTGATACGCCTATTGTACCCCATTTTTGAAAAAGACACAAGGCAAAGCAAAAGAAAACGCCCGATCCCAGTCTATGCGGGAAGCGGGCGAATGTGCGATGGGGATTATTCCGCGATCTGCCGCCGCACGCCGTCTTCGCTGACGACGGTGATGGGCGCGTCCTCGCCGCCCAGACAGAGCTGCTCGCCGGAGGTGAGGGAAAGCGCCTCGCGCATCGCGGCCAGATCCTCGACCAGATAGGTCTCCTGCACATAGAAATCCATATCGGTCAGCACGATTTCCGTCACGCCGACGCGGCGGAGCACATCGACGGCGTGCTGATCCATCTGAAGGAGCAGGCCGCCCTGATCGCTGCCCGCGCGCATGCACAGGCGGATGTCGCCCGAGCCGCCGGTCTGCGCCGCGCAGAGATTCTCCTGAAAGGTGACGCCGCTGCCCTCCGGCGTGAACAGGCAGAGCCGCACGGACAGGCCGCCCAGCCGCGCCTGATACAGCCACTGATCCGAAGCGGAAACGCCCCGATAGGCGCGCTGACGGCCGAAGATTTCAAGCTGACCCAGATCCTTGCGGCTCGCCTGAACGGTCGCGTCCTGCTGGGTGTTGAGGGTGAGCGGCGCGGTCTCCGCGGCCAGCGCACAGGCGGGCGAGGCCAGCAGCAGGGCGCTCAGCGCGGCGGCTGCGGCACGGGTTTGAAGGCGTTTCATGGGGAGAATCCTTCCTTTCTGCTGATGTATGCAAGATGCGTTGGGATGGCGTCAATCAATGCTCGGCGTATCGGGGAGGAGCGTTTCGCGCGGGGTTACGCCGACGTAGTAAATCGGCGCGGCGGCCTTGTAGGTATCGGTGTATTTTTTCTCGCGGGAGATTTCCAGCCCATTGCTGTCCATCGTCACCAGATACACGTCCACGACGTAGCCCTCGCGACCCTTGTATTTGAGCTGGGTCTCGTCGTCGTAGATGACGTGTTCGCCGGTCTTGTCCTTTTCGTAGGTGGGGTCGGGCAGCGGGATGGTCTCCACCACCTGCGAATCGAGCTTGTAGGTGTAGCCGTTCGGATCGGGGCGGCCGTAGATGATGAAGCGGCTCGTCCAATAGCCCTTGACCTTGACGAACTGCGTCTCGATGTAGATGTTCGCGCCCGTGTTGTTGGTGAACACGAAATCATAGCGATCATCGGAAACGGTCGCGTCCTTGCCCTTGTCCACATAGCTGGAGGGGATGGCGTGGGGCGTGCGCTTGTTGACCGTCAGCCCCGCGTTGACCACCGCGTTATACAGCGTGGAGGACACCTGACAGATGCCGCCGCCGATGCCCTCAACGTAGTTGCCGTAGGCGATTTCCAGCGCCGCCTGATAGCCGTTGGCCGCCGTGCGCTTGAGCGCGACCTTGTTGAAGGAGACGGACTTGCCGGGGGCGACGGTCAGGCGATTGAAGCGCTCCGTGCCGACGCGGATATTTTCCGTTCGGCTTTCAACGTAGTCGCCGGTTTTGCCGACGGTGGTTTCAAAGCTGCTGAGCTTCACAATCTGCGCTTCCAGCTGGGCGCGCGTGACCGAGGGCTGCACGGGCACCGGGGTCAGATCGACCGCGCCGCTTTCCAGCATGTTGACCATCGTGCAGATGCGCTCGTTCAGCCCGGTGATATCCAGCGTCTGCCCGGCCGCTTCATCCGTATAGGAGAACGGCGGCCACTTGGTCTCGTCATCCACGCGCGTCGCGTTGACGGCGGGGAGATCCACCTCGGATTTGATCTGGGAGAGGATCTGGTTGACCTGACTCATATCGTAGGAGAGCGTGGTATAGCGCATGGCCGGTTCTTCTTCGAGCGCCTTGACCTGCTCGTAGCGAACGGAGGACGACCCCGTGTGGCCGATGGCCCAGAGCTGATCGAGCTGGTCGGCGACGTTATACTGCATGTTCAGGCTGTCGCCGGTGATATCCCAACTGCGGCCGTCCTGCGTACGCAGGGTGATTTTGAACGAGGAAATCAGCGATTGCACCTGCTGGGTGACGAGCGCCGCCGCCTCGTCGAGCGTCTTGCCCTGAAGCGGAATGTCGTTGACGTAGATGTTCGGATAGAACACGCCGTCGCCGCGGTCGAGCGTCTGCTTGATATCCACCAGGCGCGCGCCCGAACGGATGCCGACGATCAGCAGCACCACGGCGATCACGCCGCAGAGCGCGCCGATGGTCAGGCGGCGGAGCTTGCGCGCACGGCGCTCTCTGGCCTTTTTGCTCATCGGTCGCGCCGTCGCCTTCTTTTTCCGGGCGGGCGCTTTCCGCGGCGCGGCGGCCTTGCGGGGCGCGGTGGGTTTCTTCGCCGCGTCGGCCGCGCGTTCGTCGCGCGTCTGCTTCATCTGCAAAATGGCCTGCGTCTCCTGCGCGCCGCGCGAGGTGTGCTTTGGCGCTTCCGGCTCGGTTTTCTTTTGCTTGTTTCTGCGGGAGGCCGCGCCGCTGGTATCGGAAACCATCCAATCCGGCGTATCCTCCTCGGTGCCCACGATGATGCGCACCGGCTCCTCCGAAACGGGCGCGACCGGGGGCCTGCGTCTGCGGCGGGGCGTCTGGCGATCATCTGCCATGGGCTTCACCTCCTATTCAATCGAAAAGCGGGGCGAACCCCGCCAGTGTATACGACGTCATCCTTTATCATACTGCATTTTGCCGCTTGGCGCAAGGTTTTTTTGCGCGCGCGTCACGCGAACCCGCCCGGACGCATAGCCTGAACGGGGGAAAAACGGCTTCTGTCTATATAGACGGGAAGAACAGGCGTTTTCTTGCATACAGACGCTTTTTTCCCCGCGCGAGAGAGGAGAGGGCAGATGGAAAAGACGATAAAATGGATTGCGGCCGCGGCAGGCGCTGCGGCCGGGCTTTTGACGCGCATGCCGACGGCGATTCGGCTGCTTGTGCTGCTGATGGCGCTGGATTATCTGAGCGGCGTGGGCGTTGCGCTGCTGGGCAAAAGCCCGAAGAGCGAGGGCGGTGCGCTGAGCAGCCGGGCGGGGTTCGCCGGTCTTGCGCGCAAGGCGATGATTTTGGTGATCGTCCTTCTGGCCGCCGTGCTCGATCAGCTCACGGGGAGCGCGGCCTGCACCGGCGCGGCGACGATGTTTTATATCGTCAACGAATCGCTTTCGATTTTGGAAAACGCGGTGCTGCTCGGCGTGCCCGTGCCGCAGCGGCTGCGGCAGGCGCTCGACGTGGCGCGGCTCGCCGCCGACAACGCAAAAGAAAAACCCAAGGACGGTTGAATGTTTCCGGGGTGCGGCGGCCGCCGCACCCCGTGCCCGCAGCGCACAGGAAACTTTTTTCAAAGAAAGGGTTGACAAATCCGGCCGGGTTTCGTATAATATACACGTTGCACCGCTGGTGCACGAAGTGAATATGCGGTAGTGCTGGAATTGGCAGACAGGCACGTTTGAGGGGCGTGTGTTGTACGACGTATGGGTTCAAGTCCCATCTACCGCACCAAACCAGTATAATCCGAACCAGATTTTCCAAATTGGAAATGGGTTCGGATTTTTTCTCACCTTCCACTACGATTATTTTGAAAACGGCAGACGGAGGAGGGCTTCTTCCAAGT
>UQNM01000014.1 GCA_900542395.1 uncultured Eubacteriales bacterium | reverse complement strand
GCCCTGATATTGTATGCCTCATCGGGCGAAAATCTCCATCCCCCACCCCGTCCCCAAAACCGTCTCAGACAGGAAAAGCCGATTCCTGTATTTTTATTTTGGCATAGGGCAGGTGGTCAAAAAACGCTGGGGCTGGGGAGCAGCAGCAAGGCAGTAATTGCAGAGAATGGCAATAGCTTTGATTGTGCATCACTTATCTGCATTTAATACTGACCATACCGTCCTCAAAAACGATATCGTCACCGGCGAAGGCTTTCCAAGATAGCGGTGCTTGTAAATACAGCAAATGAAACAACGCACAACTCTCAAACTTTTGAGAACTGTGCGTTAGCGCAAATATGGCTCAAATTATCCCATGACGGCATCCGTTGCGGTGAAATGCTCCAGAGAATTTTCCTTGACCTGAATGCAGAGATAGGTGATACCGGAATCATCAGCCGCAAAGAACTGACGCTTTGCCGCAGGAGCGATTCGCAGCCAATCTCCTGCAGTGAGATCAACTGTTTCGCCGTCAATGACGGCCTTGCCCTTTCCGGCAAGAATGCCGTAAATCTCTTCGTTCTCCTTATGGGAGTGGACGAACGGAACGCCTACGCCTGCAGGCAACTCGTTGACACTGATCTCTGCTCCGGTCAGACCCAGCTTTTCGTGCAGTTCGACACGGCCTTCCTTACCGACTGTTGTTTTTGCATAGTTTGCCACGATTCATTACCTCCGATGGTGATTTGCAATTTCCATTGCTCGATTGTAGTATAGCGAGGGACACATTCAAAAACAAGTACGCACCTTTTTGTAACTGTGCATTTAGATTCGAATGTGCTATAATGTCTGCAAATGATTACGGAGGCGATTTTTATACGAACGAAAGAAGAACTGCCCGCCTGCCCGGTTGCAACGGCGGTATCTCTTATCGGTGGGAAGTGGAAACTGCTGATCTTGAGAAACCTGAAGGTACGCCCATGGCGCTTCAATGAATTGCAGAGAGATATTGACGGCATTTCCCAGAAGGTTCTAACGGACAGCCTGCGGCAAATGATGTCAGACGGACTGGCTTACCGTCACGACTATCAGGAACAGCCGCCGCGTGTGGAATATGGTCTGACAGAGCTGGGAAAGCAGATGTTGCCCATTGTGGACGCTCTGGCGGACTTCGGAAACTATTACAAATCTGTCGTAGGGCAGGATGAAAATGCGTAAAGAAATGGAGACAACACTATAGTTTCATTTTCGAGTGAAACTCTGTGAAACCTTTTGAAATCGTATCATTTTTATCAACCATTGCCAAATTGGTCTTGATTTTTCCAATAAGAATCAAGACTTTTTTATTTTCATAGCAAAACAAAAATCGCCCGCCCTTGACGAGCGGCCGAGAAGATGCTAGAATATAGACAAGTAGGAGAGCGCCTACAAGGTGGAAAACCACCGCGACAATCAGGTTAGGTTAAAGCCCAACAAAACCGCCAAGCAGAGGCTGCTGCGAGGCGGTTTATTTTATCGTCTGCTGTTCTGACCGAGCGTGTAAACGCTGACCATCAAACCGGCAATTGCGAGCAGGATATTGAGCAGCTCAATATTCGACATACGCATCACCTCCGCTTCTGTATTGCAGCCGCGGAAGCAACCACCCCGTAGAACCTACTTGTCTACCCCGTTATTATAGCATGGCCATATTTTGAGCGCAAGGGCGAGTTGACCGAGCGCTTCGACGGCGGTATACATAGAGGAGCTAGCACGGGAACAGACGATCACTGTTCCTGTTTCCCGGCGTAACGATCAGCACCGGATGAATTGGACGTTGTGAACCGCTTACGGCAGGGGCGGCGCAGCGTCCTTTTATTTTGCCCTGTGAGCGCCTTTCTCTACGGATGATGGGATTGGTCGCCCCCCGTGCAGCGCGTCCTATGCGGCAGGAACGGCTGACAGGGGCAATAAAACGGTTTTGAAACCAGATTTCCAAATTACTTTTTCAGATATTCCCCGTTGACGATGTCTCCGGGTGTATTGAGCGGCTCGCCGCGGTCAAACGCCACGATGTTATGGTAAACGTAGTTCACCATGTTGATGTCGTTGTCCTTCGTGTTGCCGCCCGCGTGTGCGCTGGCAACTACGTTATCCAGCGTCAGCAACGGATGATCCTTGGGCAGCGGCTCGCGCTCGTAGGTATCCAGCCCCGCCGTCGCGATCTTGCCCGTGGTCAGCGCGTCAATCAGCGCCGCCTCGTCCACAATCGGGCCGCGCGCGGTGTTGATGAGCATGGCCGTCGGCTTCATTTGGGCAAACTGCTCTGCGCCGATCATGCCGCGCGTTTCCTCGTTGAGCGGGCAGTGAATCGTGTAGATGTCGCTCTCCCTGAGCAGCGTATCAAAATCGACGAACCGATAGCCGAATTTTTCCTCCTGCTCCGTCTGGCGGACGATGTCGTAATAGATCACGTTTGCGCCGAAGGCCGTCGCCAGCGCCGCGACCTTTTTTCCGATGTGTCCCAGTCCCAGCACGCCGACCGTCTTGCCCTTTATCATAAACGAGCGGCCAAAGTATTCCGTGCGCGGCCAATGCCCCGCGCGCAGTTGACGGTTGATTTGCAGCAGATTGCGATAGCCCGCCAGCATCAGCATGATCGCCAGCTCCGCCACAATGCCGGAATTGACGCCCGGACAGGTCGCAATCGGAATCCCGCGCTCGCCCCACGCCTTGAGATCCACATGGTCAAACCCCGCGCCCCAGCGCTGCCAGAATTTGACGTTCGGGGTGTGGTTGATGATATCCGGGTCGATATCCAATCTGGAAATCAGATATTCGCAGTCCGCCAGATTGCCGTAGGCCTCCGGAGAGAGCGCGTCCACCAGTTCGAATCCCTCCGGCACGTTTTCGTGCAGCGCGTCGTAGGCCCCCGGAAAGTAAATGCCGACGAGGCCGATTTTCTTCGCCATGTTCTTTCTCCCTTTCATGTTAAAGCCCCTCCTTTTTCCACGGAGAGGCGCAGCTTGTTGACATAAGCAAACTTGACTTGAATAGCAAAATCAAGAAATTCAGCTATTCTTTCATTTGCGGAAAGGGCTATTCTCCCCCTTCGGGGGGAGAATAGCTTTTTGTCTACAGTCTGAGCCTCTCCTCTTTCCAAGGAGAGGCGGATTGTCCCATCGGAACTGTGTCACTCCAGCACGCCGACCTCGCGATAGTAACGCGCCGCGCCCTCGTGAATCGGCACGCCCGCCAGATCGGTGCAGGCCTCCTCAAGGCTGGCCTTCTTCAGCGCGGCGTGCGTCTCGGTGAGCATATCCCAGTTCTCCCAGAAGGTCTTTGTCATCTGGTAAACGGTCTCCTCGTCCACATCGGCGGTGACGAACAGGGTGAGCTTGACCGCAGAAGTCGGCACATCCTCGTCCTGCCCCGCATAGGTTCCGGCCGGGATGGTGTAGCTCGCGTACCACGGATAATTCTCCTTGAGCGCCTCGACGGTCTCCGCGGGAATCGGCAGAATCTTCGCGTCAGTGGTGGTCATAATCTGGGTGACGGCCGCGTTCGGCGTGCCCGCCATGACCCAAACGCCGTCGAGCTGCTTGTTGCTGATCGCGTCGGCGGATTCGCTCGTGCCCATGTATTCGGCCTTGAGATCGTCGAGCGTCTTGCCCAGCAGCGCGAGGTGCACCGTCGCCTCATCAACGGTCGTCGAACCGGCCGCGCCGACGGAAATGTGCTTGCCGACCAGATCCTCCAGCGTCTCGATGCCGCTGTCGCGGGTCACGACCACCTGATTCGGGTTGTAATACAGCCCCGCGAAAATGCGCAGGTTTTCGTTCGCATAGCCTTCAAAGCTGTCCGTGCCCTGCTGCGCCTGATAGACGAGGTTCGCGTTGGCAATGCCGATCTGCGCCTCGCCGTCCAGCGCCTGATTCAGGTTGTCAATGCCGCCGCCGGAGGGCGTGGCGGTCGCGCGCATGCCCTCAATGCTGTCGTTCCACAGCTGGCAGACGGTCGCGCTGATCGGGTAGAACGTGGAGGACGTGCCTGCGGTGACGAAGTTGATGTTCGCGGCAAGCGCGCTCGAGGCGCTCATCGCAACGGCCGTGCAGAGCGCGGCGGCAAGCCATTTTTTCATAGTCGGATTCTCCTTCATGCCTTTTGTTTATCGGGAACGCCGATTGCTTCCTTCGGCGTCGGGATCAATGGGAGCGGTTCGCGCCCGCGGCGGCTTTCAGCGGCATCCGGCGCTGAACCTTCGGGAGCACCGCGCGGTCGATCACGACCTCCGCCGCGATGAGCGCGAGCGCCGCCGCGTCGGTCAAAAGCGTCGGGTTGACAAAGAGCAATCCGCCCGCGACCAGCATCGCGCGGGTCACAAGGCGCAGCATCGTCGCGCTGACGTTGTATTTCTGCATCGGCAGGCCGGAAAGCCCCTCCGCAATCGCGAGCACGCCGAGCGTCGCCGTCACAAACGCGCGGATGGTTTCGCTGAGCGCCACGCCCTCCGTGCTGCCGTAGAGCAGAACCGGGTTATTGAGGAAGAAGAACGGCAGGATGAAGCCCGCGACGCCCAGCTTCATGGCGATCAGCGAGGTCTTGGTCATGTTGCTGTCCGCAATGCCCGCGGCGACATAGCTGCTCATCGCAACCGGCGGGGTGATGTTGGAGAGGCAGGCGTAAATCAGGCAGAACATGTTCGCCGCCATCTCCGTCGCGCCGACGCCGCGCAGCACCGGCACGGCCACAACGTACACGATCACATAGGCCGCCACGCCCGGCACGCCCATGCCCAGAATGATGGACATAATCATCACCATCAGGCCGCCGAGGAACAGATGGCCGTCGCCGACCACGCGCAGAATCAGGTTGCCGAAGTTCAGGCCGAGGCTGGTCATGTTGACCGAGCCGATGATAACGCCGATGATGATGCAGCTGATGCCCACGCCGATGGCGCTGCGGCTGCCCTCCACCGTCGCCTGCACGATGGTCTTGAGATCCATGCGCGTCTCCCTGCGGAGGAACGACACGGGGATGGTCACAAAAATTGCGACAATCGCGGCGAACAGCGGCGTATAGCCGGTGAACATCAGCGCCAGCAGCACGATCAGCGGAATGAGCAGATGGCCGCGCGCCCGAAGCACCTCGCCCGCCTTGGGGATGTTCTCCTTCGCAAGGCCGGAAAGGCCGAGCCGCTTGGCCTCCAGGTGCACCGAGTAGAGCAGGGAAAGGTAATACAGGAACGCCGGAATCGCCGCCGCCAGCATCACCTTCGTGTAGCTGACGCACATAAATTCCGCCATGACAAAGCCGACCGCGCCCATGATCGGCGGGGTGAACTGGCCGCCGGTAGAGGCCACCGCCTCGACCGCCGCCGCGAAATCCTTCTTGTAGCCCGTTTTTTTCATCAGCGGAATGGTGATCGTGCCGGTCGTCGCCACGTTGGCGATGGCCGATCCGTTAATCATGCCCATCAGCGCGGAGGCGATCACCGCCACCTTCGCCGGACCGCCGGGGGTCTGCCCCACCAGCGTCAGCGCGATATCGTTGATGAACTGGGAAAAGCCGCTGTATTTGAGAAACGCGCCAAAGAGCACGAACACGAAGATATACGTCGCGGAAACGCCCGCGCCCGTGCCGAGAATGCCGTTGGTATCCCACACCAGCGCCTTGATGACGCGCTTGAGCGTAAAGGCGCTCGTGCCGAACGTGCCGGGGATGTATTGACCCCAGACCGCGAAATACGACAGGAAGACCAGCGCGATGACGGCCAGATTGCCGCTCGCGCGCCGCGCCGCCTCAAAGGCGACCAGCAGGCAGACCACGCCGACCCACACGTCCGTCGCGTTCAGCCGCCCCGTTCGCGCCACCGCGTCGTATCGCAGGAACAGATAGCCGTAGCTGAGAATCGCCGCGGCAATCAGGGCGATATCCCAAACCGGCATGAGCCTGCGGCGGCGGCGTTCCTTTTTAAACGTCGGATACAGCGTGAAGGCCAGCGGCAGCAGAAACATGATGTGCGCCGTGCGCAGCTTGACCGCGCCGAGCGTGCCGAACATGTTCGCCCAAACCTGAAACGCGGCCCAGATCAGCAGCACCGCCGTCAGCGCCTTTTCCATCGGGCCGATATACACGCGCAGGCGGCTGTCGGCGTCCTTGTCTTCCACCAGCTTCTGCGCTTTGTCGTCAAGCTCCGTCTGCGAGACGATCTTTTCGGGTTCTTCCATACGTTCTCCTCCGATGCGCGGGCGATGACTGACCGCGCTGAATTCGGGTATCAGTGTATCACATTTTGCAACATTTTGTCAACGCCCTTGTGCAGTTTCTTCCTTTTCTTCATAAAAACCGCTTTTCCCCGGTTCGGGAAAAGCGGCTTAATCAAGATTCTAAAGATTTGGGTGGCGGCTTAACGGGTTTCAATCGTCGCCACGTCGCCCAGCAGCGTCACATTCACGCCCAGTTTTTCAAGCATGGCGGCGTTCAGATAGGCCTCGCCCGCGTAGGCGTACACGCGCTGGTTCTCGTCGGAGAGCAGGATCACGCCGTCCACAATCGCCAGCGCGTTTTCGCACAGGCCTTCGCTTTCACCCGCCATCACGGCGAGCTGTGCGCCGGTTTCGCGCTGCACAAGCTGCCAACCGCCCTTACCGTCGTAAGCGGCGTCATACGCCAGCCGCTCCATCACCCCGCAGAGCGGATAGAGCGGCTCGTCCGCGTCGGTCAGGCCGACCATCAGCCGCGCGCTCTGCCCGTCGATGATAAAATCCATCTCCCGCATGGCGAATGGCGCGCGCGCCGCGTCCGGCGTGGCCGTCGGGGTCGGCGTGGCCACGGGCGTGGGCGTCGGAACCGGGGTCGGCGTGGGCAGCACGATCACATCCTCGCCAAAGAGCGCCTCGATCGTCTGCGGGCCAACCTTGCCGTCGATCTTTTCCAGCTTGTGCGCCCGCTGGAACGCGCGCACGGCCTTCTGGGTCTGCAAGCCGAATTTGCCGTCCACGCTGCCGGAGAGATAGCCCAGATCATAGAGCCGCTGCTGCACGAGCCGAACGTCGTCGCCCTCCTGCCCGCGCATCACAATCCGCTCTCCAAGGCGCGCCGCTTCCATCTCTTCCGCCGTCACGACCGGCGGCGTCCACACGGCCTCGCCCGCCGTCGCCTCGGCCAATGCCGAAAGGGGCATGGCCAGCAGGATGACGAGCGCCAGACCGGCTAGGGGCTTGTTATTCATGGTTTTTCCTCCATCCGAAACGTTTCTCACAGAAAGAAACGACAGCTTGTTGACATAAGCAAGCTTGGCCTGAATAGCAAAATCAGGAAATTCATCTATTCTTTCATTTGCGGAAAGGGCTATTCTTCCCCTTCGGGGGAGAATAGCTTTTTGTCTACAGTCTGACGTTTCTCACAGAAAGAAACGATCCATCATGCCTTTTTCATGCATGTGAAAGCCGTTGATCCCCATTTTCATCGCGGCCTCCACATTGGGCAGGGTGTCGTCGATAAACAGCGTATGCGCCGGATCGAGGCCGCAGTCCGCAATCAGCTTCTCATAAATCGCCTTTTCCGGCTTGACCAGATGGCAGGCGTAGGAGATCACGCCGCCGTCAAACAGCTCGCCGAAGCGATCCGCGAATTTTTCGCGCATCCGCAAATAGCCCTCGCGTGGGTAGTTGCTCAGCAGATAGAGCCGCTTGCCCGCCCGGCGGCAGCGCTGCGCGGCGCGGAATCCCTCGTCAATCGGCGTTTTCAGCTCGATCCAGCCGGTGAGCGCGCGCATGTATTCCGCCTCGTCCCCGCCGAACTGCCCGGCCAGCCTGCGCGCCGCCTCTGCGTATTCCATCTCGCCCCGGTCAAACCGCTCCCAATACGGCCCGTTGTAGACGCGCGCGAGCATGTCCTGCTGCTTCTGCGCGTCACCGGGGAAGAGCTGCTCCAAAAAGTCCTTCGGCGCGTATCGAATCAAAATGTTGCCGATGTCAAAAACCACCGCGTCCACGCGATGCCACGGCATCGTTTCATATTCAAGGTCGAATCGAATCCCGTTTTCCATGTGTTTGCTCCTTTCACGCTGTCACTGGCGCACCGCCATGTTGACGGTCTCCCGCAGGCTGGCCTTGCTCTCCCCGTCGCGCTGCCGCCGGGCGATGACGACCAGCCGGTTTTCCTCCAGACAAGTGGAGAGCGTCAGCAGCGCGTCGGACGGCTTCACATCCATCGGTATGGCGTACATCGAGGCCAGCTCCGCGCGGCGGATGTAGCTGGCAAATTCCGCGTCGCTGGAAAACCGGGGATGCGCGAAGTAATCCAGAAAATTCTCGCTGCTCGTATCCAGCGAAACGTCCACCACCGCAAAGATGACGTATCGCTCCTGATGCCAGAGCGTGCTGAAATCGACGAACGGATGCGCCTTCAGGTAATCGATGCTCTTTTCGTACTGCGTCAGCCTGCCGAACATCGTGCCGTCCTTCATGTTGTGGCCGTGCAGTAGCAGGTTCTGCGTCTTTTCCGTCATCGGGTGGTTTTCGTCAAGGAAGATCGTGCCCGCCGTCGATTTGTTCTTCGCGAAATCGTGGGTGAGGTAATAGCTGTTGTTGCGGTAGACCACGGGCAGGTCGAGCACGTTGTCGATCGTGAGCCACGCGACCAGATCCGTGTTCTGCGCGTGCAGCGCCTCCATCTGCGCAAGCGGCGTGCCACCCATGCGCTGATATTGCGTGGTTTTGACGGTTTCCGGCACGGGCGTGACCGTCTGCCGCGCCTCCTGCGCGGGGGCTTCGGTCGGCGCGGGCGCTTCGGTCGGCATGGGCGCCGCCGTTTCCGCGGGCGTTTCCTCCAGCATGTCCTCCGTCTGCGTCTCCTGCCCGTATACCGCAAAGGCCTCGCTGTGCATCGCGGAAAGCTGCTTTTCAAGCCGCCTCGTCTGCACATAGCGCGCCCCAAAGCCGACCAACTGCGCCGCGCTCCAGATCGCCACGCAGAAAAGGCCGGCCATCACCGCGTAGCGCGGGTTCAGGCGGCGCGTTTTCCGCCCCTTCCGCCCGCCGACGGAAAACGCGCCGAGATAGCTGTCCTGCTCCGCCTGCTTTTTCTGTTTCCGCCGCTCCGCTCTGCGTTTGGCGCGCGTCACCGCAAGCTGCGCCTGAAGCAGACCGCGCTCGGCTCGCTTTGCGCCGCGTTTTGCGCATTGTTTCGCCGAATCCAGCGCCTGTCCGCGCCATTTCGCCCATTGCTCAGGCGGGTTTTGCCGCGACTTGGGGGTCGGTTTCTGCACCAGCCTTTTGCGCGGCTGTCGGGGCGGCTGTTTCTCCGTCTCCGCCCTGTGTTCGCTCTGACGCTCAGGCGTATCTTCAGACCCGCAGGGCATGACGGTCTGAGGCGGCCTGCGTTTATGCTGCGACGGTCTTCGATAATGTCTCTGCTCGCCCATGTTTTCCGCTCCTTTTGCTCTGCCGGATAGAAGCAGCCTCCCCGACGAGGCCGAGGAGGCTGCACGTTATCCTTAGTTTGCCACGCCGGGAAGCGTTTGTCAATCCTTCTTCTCCACCCTGCGCAGCACAACCGCCGTGCGCGCGGGCAGGTAGATCACAAAGCCGTCGCCCATCTGCGGGTCGTGCGCCCACGTGTGGTAAACAACGGATTTGTCGATGTTCTGGTAGCCGCCGAACGTCTTGTCGTCCGTGGAGAGGATCACCTGATAGTCGCCCTTTTCCGGCACGGGCACAAACAGCCCCGTCTGCGAGCGCGTCGGGTGGAAGTTGAACACGAAGACGCAGCCCTTCTTCTCAAAGGCGAGAATCTGATCGTCCTCGTGCTGGCGCAGGCAGCGCGGCATGCCGCCCTCCAGCACGTCGTATTTGCGGATCAGCGCAATCATGGCCTTGTCGAAGTTGCCCAGCAGCTCGTAGCGCAGATAGCCGTTCTCCGCGAGGCTCCACAGCCTGCGCGCGTGGGCGAAGCTCCAGCCGTTGCCCTCGCGCGGGAAATCAATCCATTCCGGGTGGCCGAACTCGTTGCCCATGAAGTTGAGATAGCCTTCGCCGCCCGCCGCAATCGTCACCAGCCGGATCATCTTGTGCAGGGCGACGGCGCGCTCGACGACCATGTTTTCATATCCGCGGTTCATGCCCCAGTACATTTCCTTGTCGGCCAGGCGGAACATCAGCGTCTTGTCGCCCACGAGCGCCTGATCGTGGCTCTCGCAGTAGGCGATGTTCTTTTCGCCGGGGCGGCGGGAAATCAGCTCGTAATACAGGCGGCCGATGTTCCATTGCCCGTCCTGCTTCTCCTTGATGGTCTTGATGAAGAAATCCGGCAGACCCATGCTCAGGCGGTAATCAAACCCGATGCCGCCGTCCTTGACCGGCAGGCACATGCCCGGCATGCCGCTCATCTCCTCGGCCACGCAAAGCGCGCCGCGCTTGAATTCGTGCGTCAGCTCCGCCGCGAGCTGCAAATAGGCGACGGCCTGCACGTCCGTGTTCATGGAGAAATACTGCCGGTAATCGGTGAACGCGCTGCCCAGCCCGTGATCCAGATAGATCATGCTGGTCACGCCGTCAAAGCGGAAGCCGTCGAAATGGTATTCCTCCAGCCAGAAGCGCACGTTGGAGAGCAGGAAATGCACCACGCCGTTCTTGCCGTAGTCAAACACCTTGCTGCCCCACGCCGGGTGATCGCCCGCGCCGCCGTCCTTGAAGAATTGATCGTCGCGCCCGTCAAAGCCGTTGATGCCCTCGGCGGTATTCTTGACCGCGTGGGAGTGCACCAGATCGAGCAGGACGCTCAGCCCCATCGCGTGCGCCTCGTTAATCAGCGCCTTGAGGTCGTCCGGCGTGCCGTACCACGAGGAGGCCGCGAAGAAATTGCTGACCTGATAGCCGAACGACGCATAATACGGATGCTCCATCACGGCCATGAGCTGCACGGTGTTGTAGCCGTCCTTCTTGATGCGGGGCAGAATGTCGCGCATGAACTCCAGATACGTGCCCACGCGCTCTTCCTCGGTCGCCATGCCGACGTGCGCCTCGTAAATCAGCGGCGGCACGTTCTTCTTCGGCCTGAATTTGCCGTCCGTCCACGCGAATTCCTTGCGCGGGTTCCAGATGGCGGCGCTGAAGTTGTGCGTCTTTTCATCCTGCACGACGTAGGTGGCGTAGAGCGGGATGCGGTCTTCCGTGCCGCGCGCGCTGGTGACGGCAACCTTCACCTTGCTGCGGTGCCTGAGGGTGCGGACGCCGGGGATCATAATCTCCCAGTTGCCGTCGCCCACCGCCTTCATCGGGTGGCTTGTTCTGTCCCAGTTGTTAAACTCGCCGATCAGGTGCATGGCCGTCGCACCCGGCGCCCACTCACGGTAAACCCAGCCGCCCTTGACCTTGTGGAAACCGTAATACAGGTGGCCGCTGGCGAACTCCGTCAGCGTCTGCCCCGGCGCGAGCAGCTCCTTTTTGCGCCGCTTGAAATGGCGCACGCGCTCGTTCAAATCGCTCTCAAACGCGGAAAGATTGGGGTCATCCTCTATGATTTTAAGCTTGCGGACTTGCTTCTTTGCGGTATCGCTCATCAAAAAAGCTCCTCTCCGTATTTCTTTTTTCTTCGATTGTACCCCATTTCCCCATCAATTTCAACACTTTTGAAGCAATCAATCTGAGCATTTTTTCAGAAAAGTCAATCGTTTGCCCGTTTTCCGCTGTTGACGCAGGGCGCGCGCGGCGTTAAACTATATGTAGGTTTTTCCCCGCCACGGGTTTTCCCGCGGTTTCTTTGAGAATTTTGATATCGGAGGATATTTTTATGTTGACACGCACCTTTTTTGCCCGTGCGCCGCTCGCGCCGGGTCGTTTCGCCCCGCTGCCCGTCGGCGCGGTTTCCGCACAGGGCGCGACGCGCGACCGCCTCTTGGCGCTGCGCGGCGGCCTGCTCTCCCGCTGCGCGTCCGTCTTCCCCGAGGCCGGGGAGCAGAGCGCGTGGTTCGGCGGCCCGCTGGGCGGCGGCATGCACGCGCCCGAGCTGCTGGAAGCCATGCTGCTGACCGGCGCGCAGCTCGGCGACGAAGAATTGCGCCGCGAGGCGCTCCGCCTGTGCGGCCGCGTGGTCGAGCGCCAGCGCGAGGACGGCTCGTTCGGCGCGCCGGGCGAGACCTTTGCCGCGCGCGGACGCATGCTTCGTGCGCTCTGCGCCGCCTACTCGATGAGCGGCGACAAGCAGCTTCTGACCTTCATGCTGCGCTACATGAAATATCTGCACGATACCCTGCGCGTGCGCGCCCTCTCGGCGGAGGACGCGATGCACACCGCCGACACGCTGGAAGCGGGCGTTCTGCTCTACAACGTCACCGGGCAGAAGGCGATTCTCTCCGTGCTGATGATGCTCGTCAGTCAGGGCGCGGATTATACCTCGCTCTTCCATGCCTTCCCCTATCGCACGCCGATCTCCCGCTCCTTCACCGCGCGGGAGCTGCTCGACGCGCTCGCGCACGAGGATGAATCCGGCTACACCCACCATCTGCTGCGCAGCGCCTCCGGCGCGAACCTGTGCGAGGGTCTGCGCGCCAGCGCGCTGTGCGGCGTGCTGACCGGCTCGGGCAAGCACCTCTCCGCGCCGGAAGCGGGGCTTGCGCGGCTCAACAAGGCGCACGGCGCGGCGGGCGGCGGCGTGACGGCCGATCCCCTGCTGGGCGGCACGCACCCGAGCCGCGGCGTTTCCGCCGTGAGCGCCTGCGAACTGGCCGCGTCGCTGGAGACGCTGCTCGCCTGCCCCGGCGGCGAATTCGGCGCGGATCAGCTCGAAACGCTGATGTACAACACCGTTGACGCGGCCTTCGCCCCGGATGGGCGCGGCGTTCAGCCAATGCAGCAGGCCAATCAGGCGATGCTCTCCCGCGCGGCGCGCTTCCCGCTCAGCGGCGAGGACGCGGGGCTGTTCGGCCTCGAGGATGGCGACGCGCTCTGCGCGCTGCTGAGCGCATGGCCGCGCTTTGTGCAGAGCCAGTGGATGGTCTCCCGCGACGACGGCC
This sequence comes from uncultured Eubacteriales bacterium, assembly GCA_900542395.1. Classification (GTDB taxonomy): domain Bacteria; phylum Bacillota; class Clostridia; order Christensenellales; family Aristaeellaceae; genus Ventricola. The sequence continues at coordinate 23,755 of UQNM01000014.1, read as the reverse complement.
TCTGCGCGATGGGCTACGCGCCGTGCTCGGTGCGCTACCGCCTCTCCGATGCGTCCGTTCGCGTCGATGTTTCCGGCGAATACCCGGCGGGCGGCAGCGTCCGCATCACGGTGCACACCGACAAAAAAGCCGCGTTTCCGATTCACCTGCGCATCCCCGAATGGGCCAACGGCGCAACCGTCGCCGTGGACGGCGACATCCTCCCCGCGCAGGCGGGCGGCTTTGTCACCCTCAACCGCGACTGGCAGGATGGCGACGAGCTTCTGCTGACGCTGCCGATGGCCGTCCGCAAGCTGCCCGCGTTCCATCAGGCGGTGAGTGTCGCCCGCGGCCCGATCCGCTTCGTCTACGCGCCGAAAACCGTCGCGCACGACGACGTGCTCAGCGCGGGCATGGATTTTGCCGTCGCCCTCGTCGGCGCGGAGGAAATCCGCGTGATCGAGCGCATGGACGGTTCCGTCGCGCTCTCCGCCCGCGTGACGCCGCTGCCGCGCTGGGGCATGCGCGCCGCAAGCTGCGACCAGCCGCCGATCGTCCTGAGCGACGCGAACATCGCGCTGGCCTTCGACGCGGAGCTGGTGCCGTATGCCGAGGCGGCGATCCGTCTGGCCGTTTTGCCCGTGCTTTAAGGGAAATGCGCGTTCCGCGCGGTTTTCTTCTTCGTTTCCCTCCGTTCACATTGCCGCCACAGCTTTCGGTTAGAATCGTGATGATATTTTCTCCGAGGTGATCGCCATGAGCAAAACGATACGTATTCTGATTTGCGACGATGATCCCATCGTTCATCAGTCGCTCTCCCTCTATCTGGATAACGAGGATTTTCTGCACGACTCCGCCTATGACGGCAGGCAGGCGCTGGACATGATTAAGAAGGAGCATTACGATCTGATGCTGCTGGATCAGATGATGCCCGGCATGACCGGCATGGAGGTCTGTCAGGCCGTCCGCAAGGACAGCCAGCTCCCCATCATCATGCTGACCGCCCGCGGCGAGGAGATCGACCGCATTTTGGGGCTCGAAATGGGTGCGGACGATTACATCGTCAAGCCGTTCAGCCCGCGCGAGGTCGTCTCCCGCATCAAGGCCGTTCTGCGCCGCACCTGCGCCGCGCCGGATACCGCGCAGGATGAAAAGCTGACCACGCTGACCTACGGCTCGCTGGAAATCCAGCCCGAGCGTTACAGCGTCAAGCTCGCCGGGCAGAGCGTCGCCTGCACCCCGCGCGAGGTGGAGCTGCTGTATCTGCTGGCCAGCCACCCCGGCCGCGTGTTCGACCGCGAGCAGATCCTCTCCCGCATCTGGGGGTATGATTTCTTCGGCGACACGCGCACGGTCGATACCCACATCAAGCGCCTGCGCCAAAAGCTCACCTGCGAGGAGATGGGGCAGAAATGGGATATCATCACCGTCTACGGCGTGGGCTATAAGTTCGAGGCCGAAGCATGACGGCGGGCAGGCCGAAACGGCACAGCGCCTCCTTTCGGCGCGTGCTGGTGCTGGTCTATGGCACGGTGATCCTCTTCGCGCTGCTGATTACCGGCATTTACACGGTCGTTTCGCCGCAGATTTTCGCCAGCAATAAGATCAGCGACCTGATCCCCAAGGGGCAGATCATCGCCGGGTATATCGAGAGCACGCTGCGCGGCGAGCTTTCCTCCACCTACCTCGTGCCGCTCATCGGCCGCAGCACCTCCCAGTGGGAGGCGACGGTCTGGGTGGTGGACGCCAGCGGCGACACGCTCATCCGCACCCAGCAGATCGAGGGGCGGCGCGTCGGCCGCCTGCCCGCCAAGCTCAGCGAATCCATGCTGCCGCAGGTGCTCTCCGGCGAGGTCGCCACGCACGTGGGCAGCATGGAGGATTTAACCGTCTCCGACGGCGCGAGCCATCGCAAATCCGCCCGGTCATCCGGCGTGATGAACGGCCTGAGCGAAGGCAGCGCCAAAGCGCCCGAGACCGATTCCACCGAAGAGGTGATGAACGGCAACCTCGTCGTCGTCGCCGTTCCGATCACGTTCATGGACGAGGTCATCGGCGCGGTGTTCATGGCGCAATCCATGACCGAGATCATGGGCGGCATGCAGGCGCTCACCAACACGCTGGCGCTCTCGCTGCTGCTGGTCGGGCTGCTGATGCTCCCGGTCGTCCTGTTTTTCGCCTCCCGCATGGTGCGGCCGATCACGCGGATGCGCACCGTCGCCCTGACGATGGCCGGCGGCGACCTGACCGCCCGCGCGGAGGATGGCTCCAACGACGAATACGGCGAATTGGGGCGCGCGCTCAACTACCTTTCCAGCGAGCTGGGCAGCACCATCTCCTCGCTGCAAATGGAGCGCAACCGGCTGCAAAGCCTGATTAACGGCCTTTCCGAAGGCATCATCGCCGTGGACGCGAAGGGCGCGACCACGCTGATTAACCCCGCCGTCTACGGCCTGCTGAACCTTCAATCCACCGATGACAATGTGCGCGCCGCCGCGCCGGATGTGTTCGCCATGTTCGATCAGGCGCTCTCCTCCGCGCAGGCCGTCAAAAAGACGGTCTGGCAGGGCGACGTCGCGCTGCACATCTCCGTTTCGCCGCTGCTGCTGCAAAGCGGCGAGGTAACCGGCTGCGTCGGCATCGTTTCCGACGTGACCAGCGCCGAGCGGCTGGAGCAGACCCGCCGCGATTACGTCGCCAACGTCTCCCACGAGCTGCGCACGCCGCTGACCGCCATGCGCGCGCTGATCGAGCCGCTGCGCGACGGTCTGGTGAAGACCGAGGAACAGCGGCAGCAGATTTATGACGTCGTGCTGCGCGAAACCATGCGCCTGTCGCGGCTGGTCAACGACATGCTGGAGCTCTCCCGCCTGCAAAGCGGCACGGCCTCGCTCTCCCGAAGCGTCTTCGCCCCGCTCCCGCTGTTCAACCTCATCCACGAAACCTATTCCGCCTACGCCGAGGACTATCAGCAGACCTTCGTCTACGACGTGCCGGAAGACCTGCCGAGCGTTTGGGGCAATCCGGATCGCACCCAACAGGTGCTCATCGTGCTGCTGGATAATGCCTTCAAGTACACGCCGGAGGGCGGCGTCGTCACGCTGAGCGCCTGCGCGGAGGGCGACGTTGTCCGCGTCCGCGTGCGCGACACCGGCGTGGGCATCCCCGCGGCGGATCTGCCCCATGTGTTCGACCGCTTCTATAAGGTCGATAAATCCCACCACAGCAAGGGCACCGGCCTCGGCCTCGCCATCGCTTACGAAATTATGAAGCACCTCGGCGAGGAGATGAGCGTCACCAGCGAGCCCGGGCAGGGAAGCTGCTTCACCTTCACGCTGCATATCGCGCAGGGCGCGGCCGAGCTGCCGAAAGCCCCGGCATAAACCGACGCATTTTTCCTGTTCTCATATACGTTTTTTGAAAGGTCGGCTTCGCACGGAGCCGGCCTTTTCATCTTTTTTCCAATAACTGAGCAAAAAGCAAATTCTGCACAAAACGCGGGCGCGCAATGCGCGCCCCTACGGGTATGGCAGTACAATGTGCGCTTGCTTTTTTTCGCAACATTGTAGGGGCGCGCATTGCGCGCCCGTTATAAGAATTTGTGCATAATTTCGGATTTTCTCATTTACTGTTTTTCAAAAAAATTGATTTTCCCCATTGACATCGGGAAGTCTCTGTGTATAATGATAGTGAACATTGTTCATATTGAGGTGCCCCAATGAATACAATCGTGACCTCCAAAGAGGAGATTCTGAAAAACAGCCGCGAGATGATCCGGCAGCAGGGTTGGTCGACGATCAGCATCCGCTCGGTCGCGGCGGCCTGCGGGGTGTCGGTCGGTTCGATTTACAATTACTTTGATTCTAAATCGGATTTGGTCGGCGCTACGGTGGAAAGCGTCTGGTGCGAAATCTTTCACCGCCCGGATAACGACGCCGTGTTCCGCGACGTTCAGGTTTGCGTGACGTGGATTTACGAGCGTATGGCCTACGGCGGCGAGCAATACCCCGGCTTTTTCACCCTCCATTCCCTCGGCTTCATGGGAAAAGAGAAATCCGACGGAAAGCGGCGCATGCAGAAAACCTGGCATCACATCCTTTCCGGGCTGTGCGACGTGCTCAGGCAGGATGAAAAAATCCGACCCGACGCTTTTACGGATCAGTTCACCCCGGAAAAATTCGCCGACGTGCTGTTTTCCCTGACGCTCTCCGCCCTGCTTCGGCAGGACTATGATCCCTCAGCGGTGCTGGAGATCGTCCGCAGAACGCTTTATTGAATCCTCAGCCCTCTGCGGGCATTTTCTTAGCCGCAAACTGAACATCGTTCACAAAGAAGGTTTCCATGTGAAGGTCAAACGCAATACGCTGCTGCTCGGCATGAACTTCGGCAAGGCGGCATCCGCCGCCCGCCGGAGATAATCATTCATACAGTAATTGAGCAAAAAGCAAATTCTGCACAAAACGCGGGCGCGCAATGCGCGCCCCTACGGGCACGGCGCAACTTATTGCTTAGTCGGAAAATAACCTGACAATGAGCTCCCTCTTCGAGGGAGCTGGCACGGCGTAGCCGTGACTGAGGGAGTCAGGCAGGCGCGCAATGCGCGCCCGTTATCGGAATCTGTGCAAAATTTCGAATTTGCTCATTTACTGTACAAAAACAAAAAATCAGAAAAGAGGAAATTATCATGCAGGCTGTTATCGAAACCATCTTCGACGCCGTCTATCTGGTGTCCGTCATCACCATCGGTATTCTGATGATCCGCGGAAGCAAGGGCAACAAGCAGTTCCGCCTGTTCGGTCTGATGGCCGTCGTGCTGGGCGCTGGCGACGCCTTCCACCTGATCCCCCGCGCGCTGGCGCTGTGCACCACCGGCCTTGAAAACTACACCGTGCCGCTCGGCCTCGGCAAGTGGATCACCTCCGTCACCATGACCGTCTTCTATGTGCTGCTCTACTATGTCTGGCGGCAGCGCTACCAGATCAAGGGCAAAAGCGGCCTGACCGCTTCCATCTACCTGCTGGCCGCCGTTCGCGTCGTGCTCTGCATGATGCCGCAGAACCAGTGGCTCAGCGCCACCTCTCCGCTCTCCTGGGGCATCTACCGCAACATTCCCTTCGCCCTGCTGGGTCTGCTGATTATCGTGCTGTTCTACCGCAGCGCGAAGGAACATAACGACGCGGCCTTCCGCTGGATGTGGCTGACCATCGTGCTCAGCTTCGGCTTCTACATCCCGGTCGTGCTCTGGGCAGACGCCGTCCCGATGATCGGCATGCTAATGATCCCCAAGACCTGCGCTTACGTGTGGACGGTTCTGATCGGCTTCTTCGCGATGAAGAAGGAGTGCAGGTAATCCGTCGGCACACATCAGCGACATCACACATCCCCGTTCACACAAGGAGGAAAAAGAAAATGAAACGCTACATGAACGCTTCCCTGCTGTACGCTCTTCTCGCCATGGTCGGCGGCGTGTTTTACCGCGAGTTCACCAAGTTCAACGGCTTCACCGCCAGAACATCCCTCGGCGTGGTGCATACGCACTACTTCCTGCTGGGCATGGTGTTCTTCCTCCTGCTGCTTCTGCTGGAAAAGAGCTTTTCCTTCACCGGCGCGAAGACGAAGCGGGCGCTGACGACCTATCACATCGGCCTGAACATGACCGCTGTCATGCTCGTCGTCCGCGGTATTCCGCAGGTGCTGGGCACGGAGCTTTCCGCCGGGATGACCGCGGCGATCTCCGGCGTCGCCGGTATCGGCCACATCCTGCTGAGCGTGAGCATGGTGATGCTGCTCCTGCAGATCAGGCGCGCGGTTTCCGAGGCGCGTTGATCGGCGCTTTCCCGATCGCTTTACAAGAATTGAGCAAAATCAAAAAATTCAGTTATTCTTTCATTTGCAGAAGGGGCGCTGTCTCAAAATGGCTAAAGCAGGCCATGAGAGGCAGCGCCTTTTTCGCGTTCCCCGCTCAGGCCTGACGCGCGCCGCAGAACCCCGCAATCACGGCGACAAGCCGCTCGATTCGAATCGGTTTGGGCAGATGCGCGTTCATGCCCGCCTCCATGCACTTGCGCGCGTCCTCCTCAAAGGCGTTGGCGGTCATCGCGATGATGGGAACAACCTTCGCATCCGCGCGATCCAGCGCGCGAATCGCCCGCGTCGCGTCGAGCCCGTCCATGTTGGGCATCATCACATCCATCAGGATGGCGGCATATGTGCCCGGCTTGTGGCTTTCAAACGCCTCCAGCGCCTGCCGCCCGTCCGACGCGACCTCGACCTCCGCCCCGCGATCCGCCAGCAGCTTTTTGACGATTTCAGCGTTCAGCGCATTGTCCTCGGCCAGCAGGATGCGCAGGCCGCGCACATCCGCCGTCTCCGTCTCCCATGCCACCTGCTGAGGCTCGGGCAATTCCTCGGCGATTTCAAAGGGCAGGGTAATCACAAATTCCGAACCCTCGCCCTCCCGGCTGCTCACCTCGATGCTGCCGCCCATCTTGTCAATCAGGCTCTTGACGATGGCCATGCCCAGCCCCGTCCCGTGATAGACGCTCCGCGCGTCGGTGTGCTCCTGCGCGAACGGGTCAAAGATGTGCGCCAAAAACGCCCGGCTCATGCCGATGCCCGTGTCGCGGATCACCCAGCGATAGGTGACGATTCCATCCCGCTCGCCGACGATCCGGCAAAGCGTCGTCACGCTGCCGCCGACCTTGTTGTATTTGATGCAGTTGCCGTAAACGTTCAAAAACACCTGCCGCAGGTGCAGCGGGCTCCCGTATACGCAGCCGGGCTTCATCCGCTCGAATTGCCGCCTGTCGTATTCAAGCGCAACACCCGCCTCGGCGGCGCGCTGCTCCACGATGGTCAGAATATCGCGCAAAAGCCGGTTCAAATCAAGCGGCTCGTGCGCCAGCGTGATTTCGCCGCTTTCCAGCTTGCTCATTTGCAGCACATCGTTGATGAGGCTGAGCAGATGGTTGGCCGCCACCTTCATCTTCTCCCGGTTCGCGGTCAGCAGCGCGACGTCGCTTGGGTGCGCGTCGTCGATTTGCAGCAGGCCGATGACCCCGTTCAGCGGCGTTCGAATGTCGTGGCTCATGCGGGAAAGGAAGCTGGTCTTGGCCGCGTTGGCGCGATCCGCCTGATCCACGGCGGCGCTCAGCTCGGCGTTCGCGGCGCGCAGCTTCTCCGCGTATTCCTTCTGCACGCGATACTGCCGCTCCTGATAGCTCTGCGCCGTCCGAAAACGAACCACCTTGATGAACGCGAGGACGACGGCGTAGAAAATCAGCGCGAACAGCATGTTCTGCGGGGTCGTTGCAAACACCGCCTTTTCCGGCATATACACATAGACGTAAAAATTCCGCCCGCACCCCATCATGCCGTAATACCGCCGAAACGAATCCTCCGGCCGGCTCGCGCGCACCAGCTCGCCGCTCCTGTACGCCTGACGAATCTGCCGCAGAATCGCCATTTCCTCCGCGTTGCCGCCGATGAGCGTCTCGTCGTTGCTGGCCACGACCCGGCTGCCGCCGGTGACGACAATCGTACCGCTCGTTTCCGGGCTGTACCCCGAAAGCATCAGCGCGATGGACAGCCGAAACGCATCGAGATATTCCACCGGCGTTCGGTAATACGCCGCGACGACGCCCGGCGCATCCCGCCGCCCGACGGCGGCCAGATCAATCATGCTCCCGTCCGCGCAGGCAAAGCGCGTGGCGTAGCGCTTTTCGGGGTAAAGCGCCGCGTCCAGCAGCGCGGGGGAATCCAGATATTCGCCAAGCTGCCGGGGCGCTTCGCCCGTCCCGTGATAATCCGACAGAACGAACCCCGTCTCATCCATCACAATCAGCCCGGAGACATATCCCATCTGCGCATACTCTGAAAGCGGGGCGCGCGCTTCGCCGTCCGCCTCCATCTGGCGGGCGATCTGGCCGACGCTCTCCATCACGCGCATCAGGCTCTTGGTTTCGCTCGCCAGCTCGATGCGGTTGTAGCGGTTGCATTGCTCCCGGATGTATCGAATGGTCGTCGCCATCTGCTGCCGCGCGGAAACCGTGTCCGAATGGGCCGCCGTCAGAAACACGACGCCCAGCAGCGCCAGCGCCAGCAGAATTTCCATGTGGACGAGGCGAACGGAAAGCCGGTCAGCTTTTGATTTCGCCTTCATCGCTTTTCCCCTCCATGTATCGCAGCGGCTCATCCAGATACCGCCCGATGATCTCCTCCATGGTTCCGTCCGCCCGCATCTGCTCGAAGACGTCGGAAAGCGCCCGCTCCAGCCCGCGCGCGTCGTCCGGCGCGAAGGCCACGCCCAGCCCGACGGTCAGCAGCGGTTCATCCAAAATGCGGTATTCCAAACGGTAATCCGACATATATTGCAGAATCGCCGTTTCATGCGCGGCGATGGCGTCGGCGTAGCCCTTGCTCAAAAACGGATAGATCAATTCCCGGTTTTGCAGCGAAAACACCTCGCGCAGCGCCGGAAGCCTCGGGTCGGCATGCGAGAGGAAAAGCTCCTCCGGCTTCGTCGTGGATTGAACGGCCACCCGCTTTCCGGCCAGATCGGAAAGGGCGTAAATATCGCTGTCCCGGCGCACCGCGACCACCTGTCGGCTGAGCATATACGGCTCCGTCCAGCGATACTGCGCCTCCCGGCCGTCGATGGAGAAGCTGCCCCATATGCAGTCGATCGCGCCGCACTCCACCAGTTCCTTTTTATCCTCCCAGTCGATGACCGAAAACGCCGCCCGATACCCCAGCCGCCCGAAGGCTTCGGTCGCCAGATCCACGTCAATCCCCGTCGGCAGGCCGCTTGCGTCCTCATAATTAAAGGGCGGATAATTGTCGCTGCCGACCACGATAACGGGTCTGTCGTCGTCCTTCGCCCGTTTGGCCGCGTTTGCGCGGCCGCATCCGCCGATCAGCAGCGCGGCGCACGCCAGCGCGATACACGCCAGCGCGCTGAAAAAGGCGGCGGCTTTTTTCTTCCGCATAGCAACACTCCCCTGTTCCTGCGCTCGTCGAAGCATCCCATTATGTAATATATTTCCGTGTTTGTTAAATTATTCCTTTTTTTCTCCCCTTTTTTCGCGGAGATAAAATCCGCCCGCGCAAAATCCGCATTTTTCGCGATTTGCGGTTTCGCGGTTTACAGAACGGGGCAAAAACCCTATAATGAAAGAAACGAACGTTTCGAATGATTGCAAAAACGTCAAATCATTCCCCGAAGGAGGAGGTTTTCAAATGCCATCCATTCGCCTGACGGGCGATATTGCCCCCATCATGGAAGGAACGAGGGCGCAGGCAGCCGATTTGAACCTGACGCTCGCGGAAGACGGCTTTCCCGTCGCCGTGACGATTCGAAAAGGACCGCTGGAAGTGCTGACGGAGGCGGAGAGCGGCGCGATTTTCTGCGGGAGCCGCGCCGAATTTTTCCGCGGGCTGACGATGCTCGCCGCGCGGTTTGACGAGCGCCCCTTCCGCGTGCGGGAAACGCCCGCGCTCGACCTGCTCGGCGCGATGCTGGATTGCTCCCGAAACGCCGTTCCGACGATGGAGGCCGCAAAGACCTTCCTGCGCAGGCTGAGCCGCATGGGCTACAACGCGGTGCTGCTCTACACCGAGGATACCTACGAGGTGGCGGGCAGGCCGTATTTCGGCTACCTGCGCGGGCGCTTTTCGCAGGCGGAGCTGCGCGAATTGGATCAATACGCCGACGCGCTGGGCATCGAGATGATCCCCTGCATCCAGACGCTGGGGCACATGGCGCGCGCGCTCCGCTGGCCCTGCATGGAGGACATGCGCGACACGGACGACGTGCTGCTCCTGGACGAGGAAAAGACGTATGCGCTGATCGAGGAGATGATCGTCTCCGCGAGCAGGCCGTTTGCGACGCGGCGCATCCACATCGGCATGGACGAGGCCTACGGGCTGGGACGCGGCAAATACATGGACAGGCACGGCTATGTGCCCCAGAGCGAGCTGATGCAGAAGCATCTGGCGCGGATCGGCGATATCCTCAAAAAGCACGGCCTGCACGCGATGATGTGGAGCGATATGTATTTCCACATGGCGCAGCCGGGCAGCGCCGCGGCATATCCGGCGGGCTGCACGCTCAGCGAGGCCATCGTCGCCGCCGCGCCGAAGGACATCGACCTCGTCTATTGGGATTATTACACGGAGGACGGCGCGCTGGCGCGCCATCTGTTCGCCGAGCACGCGCGGTTTTCGGCGGATACCCTCTTTGCGGGCGGCGTATACACGTGGAACGGCCCCGTCCCCGATTACGACAAGGCGGAAGCGACGACGCGCGTTTTGATGACGGCGTGCCGCGAGGCGGGCGTTCGGCAGGCGTTCGCGACGATGTGGGGCGACGACGGCGCGGAATGTAACCCGCTGCTCGGCGGCCTGCTGGGGCTTCAGCTCTTTGCGGAAATCGCGTACAACGGCGGCCGGGACGACGACGCGCTGGACGCGCGGTTTGAAGCCTGCACGGGCTGCCCCGCGCAGCCCTTCCGCGCGCTGGGCGCGTTCAACCGCATCGGGCTTGACGCGCGGCCGGGCGATGTGATGAACCCGGTGAAGCAGCTTCTCTACGAAGACCCGCTGATGCCGCTGTTCGAGGCCGACTTCGCGGGGCTTGGGCCGGAGGCGCACTACCGCGTTCTCGCGGCGCGATACGCGCGCTACGCCGAGGAAAACCCGGCCTTTGCGGATTTCTTCGGCTTCTACGCGCAGCTCGGCCGCGCCGTAGCGGCGAAATGCGCCTATCGGGCGGCCGCCGCGCCCGCCGTGCGCAGGGGCGACCGTCGGGCGGCGGAAAAAGACGTTCTGCCGCTGTGCGACGCCTGCATCGAGGAGATGCGCGCGCTTGCGCGCTGCTGGCGCGCGCTGTGGATGAACAGCCTGCGGCCGTTCGGGTTTGAGGTCATCGACATCCGCCTGAGCGCGCAGATCGGCCGGCTGGAAACGGCAAGGGAACGCATCGGCGCGTTCGCGCAGGGGCGGCTCGACGACATTCCCGAACTGACGGAAGAAAGGCTCCCCTATTTGAAGCGGGCGGACGGCACGCTGGCGAACCTGAACATCTGGAGCGCCTGCGTATCGCCCACAAACGTCAGTTGGAGTTTTTAAGGATGAGGTGAACGGCCATGCAGAAGCAGAATATGTCGCTGCGCAGGAGCGTGGAGCGGAAGGTGCCCGGCTATGTGCGGGTCATCGTCGCCCTGCTCTACGCCGCGACGCTGCTCTTTACGATCCTGGGCGCGATGTTCGGGATTCTCTTCATGCCGCTGGCGCTGGGGTCGCTCTTCGGCGGGTGGTATCTGATGGGCGAGGCGCGCGTGATCTATGAATACCGGCTGGATGGCCGGACGCTGACCGTCATGCGCACCAGCGGCATGCGCTCGCGGCAGAAGGAGATCGAGTTTTTCACCCTCCAGCTGGACGACCTCATCGCGGTCGCCGCCGAGGGCACACAGCCCATGCGGGACGCGGAGGCGCTGACCCTGCGCGGCGAACGCAGGCGCGTCTGCTACGACGTATCCGCGCAGGACCCCGATCGGGCGTGCGCGTTCCTCTACGCCAAGGGGAGCGGCGCGGACAGCGGGCGCTTCGTTCGGGTGTGCTTCCTGCCGTATCCGGATTTTGTGGGCGCGATACGGGCGCTTTGCCCCGGAAAGGTGATGATGACGGATGGCGAAATATGAAAACGAGACGCAGAGCATGATCGAGAATCCGCCGAATCTGCAATGCCGAAATTATCCGCCCGCCGCCGATTCCATGATTATCTCCCTGACGGATATCCCGTGGTACCCGCCGTACACGCCGGACGGCAGCCATTACCACAACTGCCTTGAAATCGGGCTATGCCTCGCCGGGGAGGGCATGGCGGAGATGGGCGGGGGAAGCTGGCGCTTTTCGGCGGGTGCGTTGCTGATGGCACCCAAGGGCGTTTACCACGCCCAGCACAACGCGGGCACCCCGTTCACCCACTGGCGCTATATCGCCGTGGACAGCGACCGCATGCTGGCGCAGTCGCCGCACTGGTGCTCCAAGGCCATCCGCGCCGCGCTGCAAACGACGTGGCACGGCGGCGTCTATCTGCCCCCCGGCGACGAGGACGGCGCGCGCGCCGCGTCGATCATCCACACGATGTTCGATTTGGAGCGGAGCGGCGGAAACGTCCTGCCGGAGCTGGAAGCCTATCTGCTCCTGCTGCTGACGGGGCTGGCAAATCTGCGCGACCGCGCGGCCAAGACGAACGTGATGGCGGGGCTGGATACGCCGCTCGTGCCGCCCGCGCTGGAACCGGCGCTGCTGTACGTCTCCCAGCACTACGCGGAAGAGATTCTGGTCGAGCAGATGGCGCGCAGCTGCATGATGAGCGAAAGCCATTTCCGGCGGATGTTCACCACGCTGGTCGGCGTCGCGCCGCTGGAATACATCAACCGCTACCGCATCCACCGCTCGCTGAACCTCCTGCGCTCGACCAGCGAGCCGATTCAGAACATCGCCGCGCGGACAGGCTTCCCCTCCATCACGACGTTCAACCGGAATTTTCAGCGCTGCGTCGGGCAGAGTCCCTCCGCGTGGCGAAAAAATGCCCAAAAAGCGCACGAGTGGGCGTGCGGGGAAAAGCAGCCGGACGGCCGATCCGCGAGGAAATAGTCATTTTTGAACATATTGCAGTCGAAATTGAATAGCATTGCGCCGAGAAGTATGGTAAAATGTATACAAGAAATCGGCGCAGGAAAGTAAAATGCCGTGCAGAATCAACAAAAAACTTTTGTCGATTTACGGCATTTTGTTTTTGCCGAGGGAACGAAAAGACGACCAAGAAAGAGGAGGACTGGATTTTTATGAAAAAGCTCGTTACCTTGATGCTGGCGCTCGCGATGATCATCAGCGCGGTCGGCGTGCTGGCTGAAGCGGATGGAAAGATCACCATCTGGACGTGGGACCCGACCTTCAACATCAAGGCGATGCAGATTGCGAAGGAGATGTATCTGAAGGATCATCCCGACGCCGTGATCGACATTCAGGAAAAGCTCTCCGAAGATATCGAAACCGCAGTCATCGCCTCCAACGGCGATACCAGCACCCTGCCGGACATCCTGCTCGTTCAGGATAACTCCTTCCAGAAGTTCGTCACCAACTATCCGGAAGTGTACGCCGATCTGACCGGCAAGTACGATTACGAGGGCTTTGCTGAGGGCAAGCTCGCGTATTCCATCGTGGACGGCAAGAACCACGGCATCCCGTTTGACGCCGGCACCGCCGTCGCCGCTTACCGCACCGATTACCTCGAGGCCGCCGGCTACACCGCCGCTGACCTGAAGGACATCACGTGGGAGCGCTTCATCGAGATCGGCCGCGACGTGAAGGCCAAGACCGGCCGCCCGATGCTCTCCGGTCAGGCGGGCGCGGTGGATACCGTTCTCATCATGCTCCAGAGCTGCGGCGCGTCCATGTTCAACGAGGATGGCTCCGTCAACCTGAAGAACAACGAACAGCTCAAGGAAGTCATCGACTTCTACGCCACCATGGTCAAGGAAGGCATCTTCATCGAGGTCAACACGTGGGACGAGTACATCGGCACGCTCTCCAACCAGACCGTCGTGGGCACCATTCAGGGCTGCTGGATTCTCTCTACCGTTATGAGCCTGCAGGATCAGAAGGGTCTGTGGGCGATGACCAACCTGCCCAAGCTCGTCAAGGCCGAGGGCGCGACCAACTACTCCAGCAACGGCGGCTCCAGCTGGGCGATCATCAACGGCAAGGACATCGACCTTGCGCTTGACTTCATGCAGATGTACCGCAACGTCGAATTCTACAACGAGATTCTGCCGGCGACCTCCGCCATCGCGACCTACACCCCGGCGAAGGAAGGCTCCAACTACACTGCGGGCTCCGAGTTCTTCAACGGCGAACCGATCTTCGCCGAGATCGTCGAGTTCGGCGCGCAGACCCCGTCCAACATCACCGGCCCGTATTACTACGACGCCCGCGAGGCGCTTGGCACGGCGATCACCAACATCATTCTCCAGGGCGGCGACGTGGATACCGAGCTGGCCACTGCCGAGGATACGGTGAACTTCACCATGGGCTTCTGATCCTGACGGAATTTTCTTGAGATCAACTGCCGCTCTGGGTCTTCCGGGGCGGCAGTTCTTCCCATCCGGGGTTATATCAAAGAGAGGTGGCTTACCATGACCAACACCGCATCCGCGCCGAAGAAAAAGAAGCGCCTGTCCATGCACCAGAAGCAAAGTCTGGCGGGCTGGGCGTTCCTGACGCCTGCGACGCTGCTGATCTTCATCATGAGCTTTTACCCGATGTTCAGCGCTCTGCTGACCTCCTTCAAACGCGGCAAACCGACGGCGCTGGTCTGGTCCGAACCGCTTTGGAGAAACTACCAGTTCATGCTCAAGGACAAGGTCTTCATCCAGTCCGTGACCAACACGCTGACGTATCTGATCATTCAGGTGCCGATCATGCTGATTCTGGCCGTGATCTTCGCGTCCCTGCTCAACAACAGGGCTCTCAAGTTCCGCGGCCTGTTCAGAACCTGCATCTTCCTGCCGTGCGCGACGGGTCTGGTCGCCTATTCGATGATCTTCCGCACGCTGTTCACCTACGACGGCATGGTCAACAACATGCTGCTCAAATTCGGCCTGATTTCCGAGGCGATCAACTGGCTGAACGACCCGGTTTACGCCAAGGCGGTCATCATCATCGGCCTCGTCTGGCGCTGGACGGGCTACAACATGGTCTTCTACCTCTCCGCCATGCAGAGCATCGACTATTCGATCTATGAGGCGGCGCGCATCGACGGCGCGAACTCCTATCAGCAGCTCATGCGCATCACCATTCCGCTGCTGCGCCCGATCATTCTGGTGACGGCGATCATGTCCACCAACGGCACGCTCCAGCTCTTCGATGAATCCGTCAACCTGACGCGCGGCGGGCCGGGCAACATGACGATCACCATGTCGCACTATATCTACAACACCATGTTCACCAAGAACCCGAACTTCGGCTACGCCGCCGCGATGTCCTTCGTCATTTTGGTCATGGTCGCGGTGCTGGCTGCAATCCAGATGAAAGTGGGTGACAAGCGATGAGAGAAGGCGCCCTTCGCAAAAACGCTACGCGCGCGGTCATGTACATCTTTCTGATCGCCGTGTCGCTGATTTCCGTATTCCCGCTGTATTGGAGCTTTATCTCCGCGTTTAACAACACCCAGCAGATTCTGGGCGGCTGGCTGCTCCCGAGCACGCACCTGCTGGAAAATTTACAGCACCTGTTCGAGCAGCACAACGTCGTGCGCGCGCTGAAAAACTCGTTCGCGACGACCCTCCTGCAAACCTTTGCCGCGCTTGCGGTCAGCTCCATCGCGGGCTACGGCTTTGAAATCTATCACGACAAGGCGAAGGACACCGTGATGGCGATCCTGATGCTGGCGATGATGGTGCCGTTTGTGGCGGTTCTCGTTCCGCTGTTCCAGATGTTCACCAAGGCGAAGCTCATCAACTCGTGGACGGGCTTCATCCTGCCGAGCATCGCGACGCCGTTTCTGATTATGTATTTCAGAAACAGCGCGCGCAGCTTCCCGCGGGACACGCTCGAGGCGGCGCGCATCGACGGCCTGAACGAATTCCAGATTTTCATTCGGATGTTCATCCCGATGATGAAGCCGACCTACGCCTCCGCCGCGACCATCACGTTCATGGGCGCGTGGAACGCATATCTCTGGCCGAAGGTCGTCATGCAGACCAACGAGGCGATTACCATGCCGATGCTGGTCGCCAACACGATGGGCGGCTATGTCATCGACTACGGCGTGGTCATGGCGGCGGTCACGATCTGCTCGCTGCCGACGGTCATCATCTTCTTCTGTCTGCAAAAGAGTTTCACAAACGCGGTTGCGGGTGCAGTCAAATGATGGTACAATGAGCCCAATCAGAGGGGCCGCATCGCTGAACATTCAGCCTGTCAGCCTCTCTTTTTGAATCGAAAGGAAAAGAAGCATATGAATTTTGACGTGAGCAGACTCAAAGACCCCCTTTTCTTTGCCGAAAACCGGGTCGCGGCCCATTCCGACCATGTGGCTTACGCCAGCATGGAGGAGCTTTCCCACGGCGAAACCAGCCTGCGCTGTTCGCTGAACGGGCTTTGGAAATTCCACCACGCGCTCAACGCCGGTCAGGTCATCCCCGGCTTTGAGGCGGCGGATTACGACAGCCGCGGCTGGGCGGATATCCACGTCCCGGCGCACATCCAGATGGAGGGCTACGGCGCGCCGCAGTACGCCAACATTCAGTATCCGTGGGACGGCTATCAGGCGGTGGAAATCGGCGAAATTCCGCAGGAATACAACCCCGTCGCCAGCTATATCAAGACGTTCTTCGTGCCGGTGCAGATGGTCGGCAAGCGGGTCTTCATCTCCTTCCAGGGCGCGGAGAGCTGCATCGCCGTCTGGCTCAACGGGCGCTACGTCGGTTTCTCGTCGGATTCCTTCACGCCCAGCGAGTTCGAGCTGACGGATTACCTCGTCGAGGGCGAAAACAAGCTCGCCTGCCGCGTGGAGCGCTGGAGCGCGGGAAGCTGGCTGGAAGATCAGGATTTCATGCGCTTCTCCGGCATTTTCCGCGACGTCTATCTCTACGCCATCCCCAAGGCGCACATTGCGGATATCCGCGTGAAGACGCTGCTTGACGACAGCTTCACCGACGCGACGCTCGACCTCGCAATGAAGATGGAGCTGGATGCGGCCGTCGGCGCCTGCCGCGTGAAGATGGCGCTGCTCGACGGCGGCGAGGTCATCGCGGCGGCCGAGCGCGTGGCGGAGGGCGAAATCGCCGTGCAGCTTCCGGTGAAAGCGCCGCGCCTGTGGAGCAGCGAAGCGCCGAACCTCTACGACCTGCTGCTGACCGTCGAGGACGGCAGCGGCGAGGTGCTCGAAGTCGTCCGCCAGCGCGTCGGCTTCCGCCGGTTCGAGCTGAAAAACGCCGTCATGTATCTCAACGGCAAGCGCATCGTGTTCAAGGGCGCAAACCGGCATGATTTCTGCGCCGAGAGCGGCCGCGCCATCCCGGAGGAGAAGATCCGCCGCGATCTGCTGACCATGAAGCGCAACAACATCAACGCCGTCCGCACCTGCCATTACCCCGACAGCAGCGCGCTCTACGCCATCTGCGACGAGCTGGGCCTGTACGTCATCGACGAAAACAACATGGAGACGCACGGCATTTGGGACATGGTGGCGCGCGGCAGAAAGCCGGTCGAATACGCGCTGCCGGGCGAGCGCATGGATTGGCTGCCGATCCTGCTGGATCGCGTCAATTCCACCTACCAGCGCGACAAGAACCACGCCAGCATCCTCATCTGGAGCTGCGGCAACGAATCCTTCGGCGGCGACGTCATCTTCGAGATGAGCCAGAAGTTCCGCCAGTTGGATGACACGCGCCTCGTGCATTACGAAGGCGTGGCGCACGACCGCCGCCGCAGCGAGACGACCGACATGGAAAGCCAGATGTATACGCCGGTCGCGCAGATCAGGAAATACCTCGCCGAGCACCGCGAGCGCCCGTTCATCCTCTGCGAATACACGCACGCGATGGGCAACTCGAACGGCGCGATGCACTGGTACACCGAATACGCCTATGAGGAGCCGCTCTATCAGGGCGGGTTCATCTGGGATTACATCGACCAGTCCATCCGCACGAAGGATCGCTACGGCAACACGACCTACGCCTACGGCGGCGATTTTGACGACCGCCCCTGCGATTACAACTTCTGCGGCAACGGCATCGCCTATGGCGACGGCGAGGAAAGCCCGAAGATGCAGGAGGTCAAATACAACTATCAGGATATCTTTGCCAAGGTGACGGATACGAAGGCCGTCGTCACCAACCGCGCGATGTTCACCAACACGAGCGCGTATGACTGTGTTGTGATTCTGGCGCGCAACGGCGAGACCATCGCCTCCGCGCCGCTTGCAACCGACGTTCCGCCGCTGGAAAGCCGCGAATACGACCTGCCGTTCGCCCATCAGGCGCGCGGGGGCGAATACGCCGTGACGCTCTCCTTCCGCCTGAAGGCGGATACGGCGTGGGCGCCGCGCG
The DNA here is from genome assembly GCA_900542395.1 of uncultured Eubacteriales bacterium. GTDB lineage: Bacteria > Bacillota > Clostridia > Christensenellales > Aristaeellaceae > Ventricola. The sequence continues at coordinate 5,654 of UQNM01000014.1, read as the reverse complement.
GATACGAAGTCGCGTTTGCGCAAGGCGTCTATCGGGTCGAGGAGGAAGCGAAGTTCGAGCGCTATGCGCCGCTGCGCGTCGTCCGCGGCGATTACAACACGGGCGTGCACGGCGAGCATTTCAGCGTGCTCTTCGGCGACCTCAAGGGCGGCCTGACCAGCTACCGCTGGGGCGGCAAGGAGATGCTCAAGTCCATCCCGAAGCCGAACTTCTGGCGCGCGCCGAACGACAATGACTGCGGCAGCAGCATGCCGCTCCGCTACGCCCAGTGGAAGATCGCGTCCCTGTACGCGGCGACGAACGCCACCGCCGAGCTGGCGAAGAAGAACAACCACCCCTCCGCGACGGAAAACCCGGACGGCTCCGTGACCATCGGCTACACCTACGGCTTGGGCACGAGGCCGGACGCGCAGTGCGAGCTGACCTACACCGTGCATCCCTGCGGACAGGTGGATGTGAAGCTGGATTACGATCCGGTCGCCGAGCTGGGCGATATGCCGGAATTCGGCGTGATGCTCAAGATGGACGCGGACTACGATCAGGTTCACTTCTACGGCTACGGCCCGAATGAAAACTACGTGGATCGCCGTGAGGGCGCGCGTCTGGGCATCTTCAAGACGACGACCCGCGAGAACGTATCCAAGTACCTCGTCCCGCAGGAGTGCGGCAACCGCACGGGCGTGCGCTGGGCGGAGGTCACGGATTACCGCGGCCGCGGCCTGCGCTTCACAGGCGACGGCATGGAGTTCTCCGCGCTGCCGTACACGCCGCACGAGCTGGAAAACGCCATGCACGACTACGAGCTCCCGCCGATCCATTACACGGTCATCCGCGCGAACCTGCAGCAGATGGGCGTAGCGGGCGACGATAGCTGGGGCGCGCAGACGCACGAGGAATACCTGCTCGACACGAGCAAGCACATGAGCTTCACGTTCAGCTTCAAGGGCATCTGATTTCCTTTCGCCGCGGTCCGCAAAGCGCCATAGCTTTGCGCCCACGGGCGATTTCAAACCATTCATAGTGTTATAAAAGCACGGGACTGTCAAGCTAACAACACCGATATTTCAAGAGAAAAACGAAGCATTTGTGCCCGAAGGTTTCCAAAGGGCGATGCGCCAAACAGGCGCCGTAAACGCTCGGAAAGCCCTTTGGTGGGGCGATGGGGCAAAGCCCCATATCCAAAATGCCTAGATATTTACTTCTTGAAATGTACGATTTAAGCTTGACAGCCCTGTGCGCGTTTATATGCGTTTTTGGGGCTTCCCCTTATCTTTCTTTGGCTTCCTTCTCCCAGATTTTCGGCTGATAGCGCATATCCGACACGTTGTAAACGGTGATGAACGCCTTCGGGTCTTCCCGATTGATGAAGTTCATCAGCTTCTGATACTCGCCCTTGTTGACGATGGTGATGATCTCGTTGTGCTTTTCAAAATTATACGCGCCGATGGCCTCGTAGATCGTCGCGCCGCTGTGCAGATCCTGAATGATGAACTGGCGGAGCGCTTCTTCTTTCTCCGTGATGATGCAGACGCGGCGCTTTTTATTGTGGTCGAAGATGAAGTGATCCAGAATCATGCCGTTGAAATACGTGCCGAGAAGGCTCAGAACCACGGTCTTTTTATCGTAGACCAGCGCGGCGGAAAGCGCCACGCACATGCCCGACAGGGACATGGCCCTGCCCAGCTCGATGTGCAGATACTTGTTCATCATCTTCGCCACGATATCCAGCCCGCCGGAGGAGGCGTTTCGGTTGAAGAGGATGCTGACGCCGACGCTGACCACCAGAATGTAGCACAGCACATCCAGCTCCTGACTGCCCGTCATGGAGACGAAATTCGGGAACAGCCTTTCAAGAAGCCCCAGAAACACCGGCAGCAGCACGCTCGTGTAAACCGTCTTCTGCCCAAATTCCTTTCCGCAGGTCATAAACCCGATGACAAGAAGCACGACGTTCAGGATCATCGTAATGGCCGACAGCGGGAGCGGGATAAAATTGGTCAGCACGATGCCGAGGCCGGAGATGCTGCTGATGGACGTGTGGCTCGGCACGAGGAAAAAATAGACCGCAACCGCAATGATGGCCACCGCCACGGTCAAAATCAGCATTTCTTTGGCGACGTCCTTGCCGCTCAGCTTTTTGTTCATGGTTTTGGTTCCTCTCAATCTTTGTTTGATCCTTCGGTTCGTTCACGGCGACAGGTGATCGCGCCGTCATCCTCCCCGCGCGCTCCGGCGCGGCCCTCGTCCCCTCGCGGGGCGCATCGACAAGCGCCCAAAAACGCCGTCCGTTTTCAGGCTCGAATCTGTTTTATTGTATCATGTCAAAACGCCTTTGTCACGCCAAAAAGGTGCGTTTCATACTAATTCGCAGTTAAAATGCTTAACAGAGCGCATCAGATTTTTTGTTCTGACGAAGCCAAGTGAAGTGAGGCGTACTGGAGGTACGTTGAACGGAACGAGGCAAAGTCAGAGCGAAAAAGATGGTGCGCGGATTAAGCCATTTTAACAAGAATTAGTATCAAGCGAAAACAGCGCTCCTTCTCCAAGGCGGCGGATTCCGCGAATCATCCGCATCGCGGCCAATCCGCCCGCCTCCGGCAAAACCGGCCGAAACACGAAAAACTCCCCGCATGACGGACAGCGCAATTCAGTGTTGTCTCACCATGGAGGGAGTTTTTTCGTCGCATAAGGCGACTCGTTTATCAGACAAGTCTTCTCAATCGGTCATACACGCTTCCGCCTTACGCGCGGTCGTTCTCGTCAAAGGGGTCGCCACACTCCGGGCAGAACTTCGGCGGGTGCGCGGGATCGGCGGGCTTCCAGCCGCATTTGTCGCAGCGATAGACCGGCGCGCCCGCAGGCCGCCTCGCGCCACATTCCGAGCAGAATTTGCCGGTGTTGACCGCGCCGCAGGCGCACGTCCAGCCCTCCACAGACTTGGCTTCGGGCTTCTTCGTGCCGCACTCCGGGCAGAATTTGCCGGTGACCGTCGCGCCGCAGGCACACGTCCACGCGCCCGCGCTCTGCTGAACCGGCGCGGCGGGCTGCTGTTGCTGCTGCTGCGCGCCCATCTGGAAGAGCTGCGCCGCGTTGACCCCGCCGCCCTGCTGAGCCATGTTCATCCCCATGAAGCCGGTGAACGCGCCGCCCTGATTCTTGGCCGCGTCCTGCATAGCCTGCGCCTGCGCGCCGACCAGATGCGCCGCCGCCATGTTCGCGTTGCGGAAGACGGCGTTCTTTTGCAGCTCCTTAATCATCGCCTCGTCCTCTTCGGAGGCCTTGACGGAATTGACGCCGAAGGACACGATTTCCACGCCGCGCAGGTTCGCCCATTTTTCGGAAAGCACGTCGTTGAGCGCCTCGGCGATCTCCGCGGTGTGCCCCGGCAGCGCCGAATAGCGGACGCCCATTTCGGAGATCTTGGCGAACGCGGGCTGGAGCGCCGTCAGCAGCTCGCTCTTGAGCTGGCTGTCGATCTGCTCGCGAGTGTAGTCGCCCTCCACGTTGCCGCAGACGTTGGTGTAAAAGAGCATCGGGTTGGTCACACGGTAGCTGTATTCGCCGAAGCAGTGAATGGAGATGTCCACATCGAGGCCGATGTTGTTATCCACCACGCGGAAGGGCACCGGGCTGGGCGTTCCGTATTTGTTGCCCAGAATCTCCTTGGTGTTGAAGAAATAGACGCGCTGATCCTTTCCGGCCTGACCGCCGAAGGAAAGGCGGTCAAAGGTGGTCTTCAAAATAGCCTTGGCCTTTTCGCCGTTCAGCGCGCCGTAGAAGATGCTCGGCTCGCCGTTCTGCTGGAAGACATACTCGCCCGGCTCGGCGCAGAAATCCATGATCTTGCCCTGATCCACGATCATCATGCACTGGCCGTCTGCCACCGCAATGACGCTGCCGTCGGAAATCACGTTGTCATCCTCGTGGCGGCTGCCGCCGAAGCGGCCCTTGACCTTTTTCTCCGCCTTCGTCGCCAGCACATTGTCCGGCAGCGCGTCCACGTAAAAATATTCCTTCCACTGGCTGGCGAGTGTGCCGCCGGCGGCGTTCAATGCTGCTGCAATCAATCCCATATGTCTTTGCCCTCCTCGTTACTTCTCCGTTATTTTTTCGTTATTTCTTCTGCGTATCGTCTTCAATCTTCCGCCTCGTCGTGCTCTCATAGAGGAAATGATCGAAGTTCACGTCCAGACGGAAGGAGCCTTCCCGAATATAACCGGCCGCCGCGCTCTGCTGCACCGCCTGCCTGAGCTGACCCTTCAGCCCGCCGACGACCGCCAGCGCGATGATGGCCGCGATGACCGCGCCGATCAGCAGCGAGCCGCTGCCCATCTGATCCAGCAGCGCCAGAATCAGCGCCGAGGCGCCGAACACACCGGCGAACACGCCGCCGCCCCACAGCAGGGATTTTGCCTTGTCGGCGGGCACGTCGCAGGTGAGCTTGCCCGTCTGGCCGTTGATGGCGAAGGTATAGGTCTTGCCCTCCTTCACGGTGGTCATCAGCCACACGGGCAGCAGCGCGGGCGTCGCCCGTCCGCCTTCCGTCTCAATGCGCTTGCTGCGCTCGCTGACCTCGTCGTAGCCCGTCACCGTGTCGCGCAGGGTCTCCTCCACGCTGCGCTCCACGCGCTCCACGGCGCGCTTTTCGCAGGCGTCGCTCTCCGCGTCCGCGTGATCCGCCATCGCACCGGCCAAAACGGCGCTCTGGAAGGGAATCGCGGCGCTCAGGTCGTAGGGCTCCAGCGACTCGGTGATCTTGTCATCGAGCTTCACGCTGCCGTCCACGGGGATGTTTTCAAAGCTCATCTGTCCCCGGCGGCGCACCAGATAGCGCCTCGTGCGGGAAACCTCCCACTCGCCCTCCTGCTCCGTGGTCGTCGTCTGCGCGTCGTAGACGATATCGGCGCGCGCGTCGCAGTCAAACAGCCAGTAGGGCACATACAGCCGACGCATTTCCGCAATGCGGTTCCGGCTGTTCAGGAAGATGTTCGGCAGCAGCCGCTTGCCCTTGAAATAATCTTCAAACTGCTTTTGCGCCTGTTCCTTCGTCACGACGAACGGAATCACCTTTTCCGGCTTCACGCCGCCCTCGAGGCGGTCGGGCAGGATGGTCGGGCTGCCGCAGTAGGGGCACTCGGCGGCGGTGGTGGTATCCTCGGTCATCAGCTCCGCGCCGCAGTTCTTGCAGTGATAGATCTGCACGCCTTCCTCGCCCGCCTGAAATCCTTCCTTCGGCCGCTCGAACACGATCTGTTCGCCGCTCTCCGCCGTGTTCAGCATTTCCAGCGCTTCCGGCTCGTAGCTGTTTCCGCAGGCGGCGCATTCCAGCCTGCCGCTTTCGCCGCTGAACTTGAGCGGGCCGCCGCAGCAGGGGCAGTTGTAACTGGCAGTACTCATGGTTCGTCCTTCTTTCGTTCAAAATTATTCCACCCGGGCCGCATACACTCGGCTGCACAGATCGACGCACTGATTGTGCAGCAGCGCCTCGATGTGATCGTCCACATTCTCGACCCCCTGCTGCTCCAGCGCGATCCGCTGCTGCTCCAGCCAGAGCGTGAAGAACGCCTGAGAGGAGGCTACGGCGGCGCGAGCATTCTCCATAGAGAGGTCTATCCACTCGTTATAGAGATCATTGAACTCGTACGTCCACTTTT
>UQNM01000013.1 GCA_900542395.1 uncultured Eubacteriales bacterium | reverse complement strand
GTCGGACGGCTGGAAAAGCTGGAAAATGCTTCTGCAACATACAACGATACGCAGGCAGCGCAAGCACCGGAGCAGACCGCGACGGAAGCGCCAAAGACCGTCTATGACGAGCTGATGGCGAGTCTGTACAACCGCCGCTTCAACCTGACGCTCAATCAGGCGTATTACGACGGCTACAAGCTGTATTATTCCTACACGCTGACCAGCGACTGCAAGACCGGCTTCATCACCGGCGAGGGGATGCCGACCGGCTTTGACGACACGTGGCAGAGCGCGGAGGCGGGCAAATACGCCACCGGCCGCATCTATATATCGGACGACGCCATCCAGCGGGAGATCGTGACGTATTTCTCCGGCCACCCCGTCGGCTACATCGCATATGAATCCATGGGCGTGGGCGGCAAGCCGCTGACCATTCTGGATAGCGGCGAGGAGCGCGTCAATGCCTACACGATTCAGGGCTTCCAGGAGGTCGAAATGCCGGACGGCTTCGAGCCGACGGATGAAATCGACATCGAGCTGACCGTGATGTACGGCATGAGCGTCTGGGCGCAGGACGAGAAGAACGTCTACCACGAATACATGATGACCCCGGAGAACCGCGGCTTCTTCCGCCTGCCGTTTAAGGTCAAGCTGAACGGTCAGACCGAAACCTATACCGGCTCGGTGACGACCAGCGCATACAGCGCGCAGGCGACGGTTCGCGTCTCCGACGTGGATATCAGCGGCGAGGTCGTGTTCGACGCGCCGGAATGGGCGGCGGCGTTCGAGGCCAGCGCGGACGGCAAGCATGAGATGGAAATGCCGTATATCAATAGCTATACGCTCGTTGCCGACGGCGTGGAGCTGCAAAACCGCGACGGCGCGTTCGGCGTGAACAAGGACGGCAAGTTCTTCGTCTGGATTCGCTATGACCTGCCGGAGAGCATGAACAGCCTGGTGCTCGTGCCGAACGGATCGGGCATCGACTACAAGGCGAAGATCGCCGCGGGCGAAACGCCGACACACGAGAACGAGGATATCGTTCTGCTCAAGTAACCCACCCTTCCGGGGCGGCCTGAAAGGGTCGCCCCGATTTTGTAAGCTGTCCGCCCGCAAACGGGAGGACAGCGCCTTTCCGTCAAGAAGGAGCGTATGAGGATGAAACGATTGTTTGCGGCGATTGCCGCAATGATGCTTGTGCCGACGATTCCGGCTGTTTGTTGCGCAGAAAGTTATCAGAACATAGAAACGTTTCGGGAGCAGAGCCCGAAGGAAGTGGTGTTCGACTGCAAAGATCAATACGGGAGAAATATCTATATTGACACGGACGTCATCATCCCGGAGGTCGAATGTGTTCCCATAGTGGTTGTTGAAAAACCCAAATATGAAGACTGTGAAATAGGGCGCGTGTGCGGTCAATACGCAGACGCAACGGAAGAAGACGACGCAAAACGTTTTATGTATAGCGACAACGGGTTTGATTATGATATTCAAATATTCACAATAGGAAACACAGATGTGTCGATCCTATGCGATCCAAGCGATTCAAAAGGGGCGTTTGACAATAACGAAGAAATCCCCAGCGGAAAGACGTTCTGTTCCAGCGATGTTGAAGACGATGAGACCATACAAAAAGGAATGGAGAGCATCACCAAGAATCTTCAGACCCTTTTCCCGGATTTTGATCTCGAACTGGGTTTTTCTTGGGTGCAAATCATTGAAAACAGCCGCCCCAGATATACCTACACGCTGAGGCAGAAGATGGAGGGAATCCCCATCCTGATGGGCGCGGGAGACCCAGTGGTTGGCGTATCGGAGAAAACGATAGGATTTAAGAAACCTGAAAGCTGGAAGCGATCAAAGACCTTTAGATGGGGAGATTTTTTCTCGTGTTGGAACGATATGGCTTATCACGACGGCGGATGGAACGTTCGAGTAGCGCCTCTCATGGAAATTGAAAAGAAATATGATGATGTTCCGCTTGCGGATATCAATCGGGTTTTTGAAGCCATACAAAATAAAATTGAGGAAGGAAATATCCGAAACATATACGCAATCAGATTCGGCTATTGCTGCTATATCGGGGAAAATGATGAAGACGTGCTTTTCCCGGTTTGGCAAATAGAATGTGATTATTATTATAACCCAAAGGAAAAAACAAAGGAATACAAAGAGGATGCGGAGGCAGCCCCGATAGCGCGGCTGATGTATCGAACGATGATTGTCAACGCGCAGACAGGTGAATTTATGAATCCCATCAAACTGAAAGAAAAACTGCTGGACTGCCCCGAAATTATCACATGGGAGGATATACAATGAAAAAGATATTTGCCGCGCTTTGCGCGCTCTTGCTTGTGCCGACGATGGCGAGCGCAAATTCTGATTTGGTTTCCATTGCTGAACTGCATCGACAGACGGTGGAGAGGGGACGGTGGACAAAGACCTACGACACGCCGAGCGGTGAGTTGAACGTGGATATCCCGATTCTCGTACCGGATGTGGAGAAATGTCCTGTCATCACGGTGGAAAACGATCGGCCGTTTACGCCGGAAATCGCCGACATGATGCTGAAAAACGCATTTGAGCGAAACGGCGTGACGTATTTTCGATATGACATGAACAGCCAACCGTATGATGTGAGTTGGGGAACCCTTGGCATGGGCATGACGACGGATTACGAAAGCGCCAAGGAATTTGGCATGAATACGGGCGAATGGCTCGGGGAAAAATGGTCGAATTACGGCGCAAAGCCGAACGATTACCGCTATCCGTGGGAACTGGATATGAATAGTTCGTACATACGCGGCGGCACTCAAACCGTGGCGGAAGCAATGGCGTGTTTTCAACACGTGATTGACGAAGCATATCCGAATAAGGGCTACATGATTGCACCCAAGCGCATTGCGATTCATGGAAGCACAGCCATCGACGGGGAGAATAACGGGGGCAAGGGCTATTACACCATCCGTGCGGAACAAGTGGTGAATGGCATCCCGATGATCGGGGCACTTTGCTCTACTCTCGGGGATAACGGCTTTCGCGTGGCGCATGGGTCTACGCCGGAAACAAACCGTATCGCGAACCGTCTTGCGCCTTATAGCCTTGGCTCGGATTGGCGGACGAATGTATATTTGAAGATGTATACATCGAGCAACGCGGATTACAGCGTGTACGTCAGCATGAACCGTATCCGCACTGTGGAGCAGGAGGACGTGCCGCTTGTGCCGCTTGATCGCGTGTTGGAAAGTATCGAAAAGGAAATTACAACAGGGCGTATCCGCAATATCCATGCGCTGCGGCTGGGATATATGCGATACTCTAATCCTGAAATGGAGGATTACGCATGGGCTGTACCGATGTGGGTGCTGGATTGCGATTATGTACCGAACGGAAAGCAGAGCATCGTGGATAGCTTCCACGAGCATTTCGAGCAGAATCGGTGGGAAGCGTATGAATTTGCGCAGATTCCGCTGGACGCGCAAACCGGCGAAATGAAAATCATCACGACTGGCGATGAAGCGACGTTTGCCGTGCCGAAGATGACGACATGGGAGGATGTACAATGAAAAAGATATTTACCGTGCTTTGTGCGCTCTTGCTTGTGCCGACGATGGCGAGCGCGGGCGGCGAGAGGATTTCTGTTTCCGAGCTGAAAGCGCAGATCCCGGCGGCGGTAGAGGGGACGCATGAAGCCTACGGGCGGACGATCTCATTCCGCGCGCCGGTGTACGTGCCGGACGTCGATACCCTGCCGATTCTGCGCGTGAAGCGGACGTGTATTTCGGCGCAGACGGCGGAAGCGCTGGGCGATTCGCTGGAAAAGAACACGCTTTACGGCCAGCGGGCGGCCATGCGGCCGGGCGGGCTTGCGGAAAGCGAAGCGTCGCATTTTACCGCGTATGTGCAGAACCTGTGGACAAACGCGGCGGACGAGACGGCGATCTTTGCGCCGAATCAGGAAAAATCCCTGCGGGACGCCGAAGACTTTTTGGCGCGGCAAACGGAGACGCTGCTCGGCGAACAGCAAATCGGCTGTCTGCCGTATCGCGCGGGTCTGCGGAGCGAAAGGCTTGTGCGCGACGGCGCGAAAAAAGGCGGGTATTACATCGAGGCGTGGGAAACCCTGCGCGGCATACCGGTTGTGACGGGCGTGGAACGGACGTTCAGCCGACAGAGCGGACGCGCCGTCCAGCAGGCGCTCTCCAACGCCAGTTGGATTGTGCTGGGCGAATATCGTTCGGATGCGGACTATATCTGGATGGCGACGGCGATGTGGCGCGAAATCGGAGAGGTTCAGCCGGATGTGCCGCTCTGCGGCTGGGCGCAGGTAGAGCGGACGCTGACAGACTGGATCGAGCGGGGAAGAATCCGGGATGTATACAGCGTGACGCTGGGGTATGCGGCGTATGCCGCGCCCGACCGGAGATATCCGGACGATGAGACGGCTTACGAGGCGGAATACTGGCTCGCGCCGACGTGGTGTGTCGAGTGCAAATACGCCGAAAGCGCCGCCAGAGCGCTGACCGCCGACGGCGCGGAGGAGGACGAGACGGAGGCGCGGGGCTATCAGCAGGAGAAGGGCTGGACAATCCTGCTGATCGACGCGCGGACGGGACGAATGATTGACCCGGAGGATGAAACGGCGGGGCGGTATGTGTACGCGCTTTGATAAAAAGCCGCCGAACGGCGCGGAATCAGAAAACTCCCGTATTGACGAATCGACAAAAAGATGGTACAATCGCATCGGTAAGAAATAAGCCTTTAATTCGATCCCGTGAGGTCGGCAAGGCGGCAAATGTGTGGTAAAGGGGAGCGTCTATCCCTTTGTTTGCCCTGTTCCGATCTGCGGAACAGGGTATTTTTTTATGCCAAACTCCCTCAGTCAGCTTCGCTGACAGACCTTCGGCATTCCGCTTGCCTGTTTCCCGCACAGCGGGCGGCAAGCTCCATGCTCTCGAAGAGGGACATCGAATCTGTTGCCGCCTGTGGCGGAAACAAACGGATGAGATGCCGAAGGTTGGCACGCCGAAGGCGTGACGGAAGGAGTCGCCATTTTCAATCGCAAAGGAGGAAAGTGGTCATGGATACCTCAAAGCTCAAGTTCAAAGCCGAAATCATGGATGAAAACGCCATGAAGCGCGCGCTGCGGCGCATTGCGCACGAAATCATCGAAAACAACGGCGGCGTGGAAAACCTCAAGCTGGTCGGGATTCAGCGCCGGGGCGTGACGCTGGCGAAGATGATCCGGGAGATCATCGAGCAGGTGGAGGGCGTGGGGCTGCCGCTGGGCGTGCTGGATATCACGTTCTACCGCGACGACCTCTCCAGCCTCTCCGAGCACCCGGTCGTCAACGCGACCGACCTTCCGTTTCAGGTGCAGGACGCGCGCATCGTGATGGTGGACGACGTGCTCTTTTCCGGGCGCACGGCGCGCGCCGCGATGGACGCGATTTGCGACATGGGGCGGCCGAGCTGCGTTCAACTGGCGGTGATGGTGGATCGCGGGCACAGGGAGCTGCCGATCCGCGCGGATTACGTCGGCAAAAACCTGCCGACGAGCAAGAGCGAGCTGGTGGGCGTGCGTGTGCCGGAATTTGACGGCGACATGAGCGTCGTTTTATATGACAAAAGGAGCGAATGAGCATGAAGCGCAAAGATTTGCTGGGCCTTGACGGCGTGAGCCGCGAGGAGATCACCTCCATCCTTGACACGGCGCTGATGATGCGTCAGGTGGTGCGTTCAAACAACAAGAAAACGCCGCATTTACAGGGGAAATCCATCGTGACGCTGTTCTACGAGAACTCCACGAGAACGCGGATGTCCTTCGAGCTGGCGAGCAAGTACATGTCCGCCGCGGCGGCGAACATCTCCGCCAGCGCGTCGAGCGTGGCCAAGGGCGAAACGCTGATCGACACCGGCGTGACGCTTGACCAGATGGGCACGGACGTCATCATCATCCGCCACCCGATGAGCGGCGCGCCGACGCTGCTGGCCAAGCACGTGAAGGCGAGCGTCGTCAACGCGGGCGACGGCATGAACGAGCACCCGACGCAGGCGCTGCTGGATATGCTGACGATGCGGGAGCACCTCGGCGGGCTGGAGGGCGCGAAGGTCGCGATCTGCGGCGACGTGATGCACTCCCGCGTGGCGCGCAGCAACATCTACGGCCTGACGACGATGGGCGCGAAGGTCGTGCTCTGCGCGCCGCCGACGCTGATTCCGCCGCGCATGGACGAGCTGGGCTGCACCATCGCCCCGACGATCGAGGACGCCTGCGAAAACGCGGACGTTGTGATGGGTCTGCGGATTCAGCGGGAACGCCAGCAGAAGGGCCTGTTCCCCTCCGTCGCGGAATACTGCGACCATTGGGAGATCACGCCGCAGCGGCTGGCGCTGGCGAAGAAGAACGCGCTGGTCATGCACCCCGGCCCGATGAACCGCGGCGTGGAAATCGCCTCGAGCGTCGCGGACTGCGGCCAGTCGGTCATCACTCAGCAGGTTGAAAGCGGCGTGGCTGTGCGCATGGCGCTGCTCTATATGCTCACCAGAAGGGAGAATGTCTGATGGAAAAGCTGTTGATTCGCGGCGGCCGCGTGATTGACCCGGCCAACGGTGTGGACAAGGTGGCGGATGTTCTGATTGCGGATGGCAAAATCGCGGCGGTCGGCGAGAACCTGACCGATGCGGAGGCGAAGGTCTACGACGCGGCGGGCAAGGTCGTCGCGCCGGGCTTCATCGATATGCACTGCCATCTGCGCGACCCCGGTCAGGAATACAAAGAGGATATCGTCACCGGCACGCGCGCGGCGGCGCACGGCGGCTTCACGGCGGTCTGCTGCATGCCCAACACCAAGCCGGTCAACGACAACGCGGCGGTGACGCGCTACATCATCGAGAAGGCCGAGACGCAGGGCAGCGGCGTGCGCGTTTACCCGGTCGGCGCGGTCTCCAAGGGGCTCGCCGGCGTGGAGATGGCGGAGATCGGCCGGATGAAGGAAGCCGGCATCATCGCGATTTCCGACGACGGCCAGCCGGTCGCCAATTCGAACCTGTTCCGGCTGGCGATGCAGTACGCCGATTACTTCGGCCTGTTCATTATGAGCCACAGCGAGGATAAGAACCTCGTCGGCGACGGCGTGATGAACGAGGGCTTTGTCTCCACCAAGCTCGGCCTGCCGGGCACGACGCGCGCGGCGGAGGAAGTGATGATCGCCCGCGACATTCTGGTTGCGGAGGCGGAGGGCAAGCGGATTCACCTGTGCCATGTCTCCACGCGGGGCGGCGTGCAGCTTGTGCGCGAGGCGAAGGCGCGCGGCGTCCGCGTGACGGCGGAAACCACGCCGCACTACATCGGCGCGACGGACGAATGGGTGATCGGCTACGACAGCCGCTGCCGCGTGAACCCGCCGCTGCGCGAGGAGGCGGACAGGCAGGCCTGCATCGACGGCCTTTGCGACGGCACGATCGACGTGATCGCGACCGACCACGCGCCGCACCATGAGGACGAGAAGCGCTGCGAGTTTCACATCGCGGCCAGCGGCATCAGCGGGTTTGAAACGGCCTTCTGCATCAGCAACAGCATGCTGGTCAAGAGCGGAAGGATGACGCTCCCCGAACTGATCGAGCGGATGAGCGTGCGCCCGGCGGCGCTGCTGGGCGTTGAGGGCGGCAGGCTCTCCGTCGGCTGCGCGGCGGACGTTGTGGTTTTCGACCCCGACAAGGAAATTGTGGTGGACGCGAGCCGCTTCCTCTCCCGCGGGAAGAACACGCCGTTTGACGGCAAGCGCTACTTTGGTGAAATCGAGCTGACGCTGGTGGGCGGCAAAGTAGCCTATCAGGCGTAAAGGGAACGTGTGGGGCTTTGCCCCACCCCCCCCAGCAGGGAACTGAGTTCCCTGCACCCTCCGTGACATTGACCGCATAGCGGTCAATGAAAAAAAGAGGTTAAACGTTGTGAACCGAAGGTTTCCAAAGAGGTTTTCGGCAGTTGCCGCCAGTGGCGGAAACAAACAGCAGAAAACGAAAGCCCTTTGGTGGGGTTTGGGGCAAAGCCCCAAGAAAGGTGACAGCTATGAATATCATGGAACGACTGGCTCAAAGGATCTCCGAACTCAAGAACCCGACCGTCGCGGGGCTGGATACCCGCATCGAATATCTGCCGGAGAGCTTCGTTAGGGACGTGCTGCCGGCGGGCATCCATTCCTTTGAGGATGCGGCGAAGGCCGTTTACGCCTACAACGTGCGCCTGATCGACGCGCTCTGCGACGTCGTTCCGGCGGTCAAGGTGCAGGTGGCGTATTATGAAATGTACGGCCCGGCGGGCATGGAGGTCTATGAAAAGACCATCCGCTACGCGCAGGAGAAGGGGCTGATCGTGATGGCGGACGTGAAGCGCAACGACATCGGCGCGACGGCCGCGTGCTACGCCAACGCCTACATCGGCAAGACGGATATGCCGGACGGCGCGCAGGCGGCCTTCGGCGCGGACATCGCGACGATCAACCCGTACCTCGGCGTGGACGGCGTCAAGCCGTTTGCCGACGCGTGCCGCGAGAACGGAACGGGCGTGTTCGTGCTGGTCAAGACGAGCAACCCTTCCTCCGGCCAGCTTCAGGATCTGCGCTTTGAGGATGGGCGGACGCTGTATCAGGCGGTCGCCGATCTGGTGGAAGAATGGGGCGAGGAGACGCGCGGCGAGAGCGGCTATTCCGCCGTCGGCGCGGTTGTCGGCGCGACCTATCCGCAGCAGGGCGTGGAGCTGCGCGAGCGCATGCCGCATGCCTTCTTCCTCGTGCCGGGCTACGGCGCGCAGGGCGCGAAGGGCACGGATATCGCGGGCTGCTTCGACGCAAACGGCAACGGCGCGATTGTCAACGCTTCCCGCTCGATCCTCTGCGCGTGGAAGAAGCGCGAGGGCATGGCGTTTGACGCGGCCGCGCGGGACGAGGCACTGCGCATGAAGCAGGATCTTTGCGACAGCCTCGCGGCGGTCGGCAAGGCGATCAAGTAAGGAGGGCGCAGACATGCAGGATACAGCCGCGCGCGTCCTTTCCTGCGAAACGATGGCGCAGGATCTGGTGCGCATCATTCTCTCCGCGCCGGATATCGCGGCGCAGGCGAAGGCCGGGCAATTCATCCACATCCTCGTGCCGGACAGCGGCCATGTGCTGCGCCGTCCCATCAGCCTGATGGCGGCGGACGCGGCGGCGGGCACGCTGACGCTGGCGATTCAGCCCAAGGGCGCGGGCACGCAGACGCTCTGCGCCTGCAAGCCGGGGGAGACGATCCGCGTGCTCGGGCCGCTGGGCACGGGCTTTGACGGAAAGGGCGCGCAATGCGTCTACTTTGTCGGCGGCGGTGTGGGCGTTGCGCCGATCTGCTGCGCGATGGATGCGTTCGCGACGGCGGAGAGCCGCGCGTTCTTCGGCTTCCGCACGGCGGCGCATGCTTACGGCATGACGCAGGCCCCCTGCGCGGTCACGGCGGTCAGCGACGACGGCTCGCTGGGCGAGCGCGCGCTGGTGACGAAGCCGCTGGAGGCGGCGATCTGCGCGCGCAAGCCCGACGTGGTGATGGCCTGCGGCCCCACGCCGATGCTGGCGGCGGTGCAGGCGCTCTGCGAAACATACGGCGTGCCGTGCCAGCTCTCGCTGGAGGAGCGGATGGGCTGCGGCATTGGCGCGTGTCTGGGCTGCAACGTGAAAATCATGCAGCCGGACGGCGGCTGGCGCTACAAGCGCGTCTGCAAGGACGGCCCGGTGTTCGACGCGAAGGAGGTGTGTCTGCGTGGCTGATCTTTCCCTCGATCTGTGCGGCGTGAAGCTCAAAAACCCGATCATCGCGGCGAGCGGCACGTTCGGCTTTGGCCGCGAGTACGATGAGCTTTACGACATCGGCCAGCTTGGCGGCATTTCCGTCAAGGGGCTGAGCCTGCTGCCGCGCACGGGCAACCCGCCCTCCCGCATCGCGGAAACGCCGAGCGGCATGCTCAACAGCGTCGGCCTGCAAAACCCCGGCGTGGAGAGCTTCATTGAAAACGACCTGCCGTGGCTGCTGACCAAAGACGTCGCGGTGATCGCCAACATCACCGGCACGAGCGTGGAGCAGTATGTGCAGATGGCCGAGCGGCTGGCGTGCACGGGCGTGCATCTGCTGGAGATGAACATCTCCTGCCCGAACGTGCACGAGGGCGGCGTGGCCTTCGGCGTGAAGCCGGAGAGCGTATACGCCATCACCAAGGCCGTCAAGGCGGCGGCCAAGCAGCCGCTGATCGTCAAGCTGACCCCGAACGTATCCGACATCACGGAGAACGCGCTGGCCGCCGAGGAGGCGGGCGCGGACGCGATTTCCATGATTAACACGCTGACGGGCATCGCCGTGGATGTGAACAAGCGCAAGATGGTGCTGGCAAACAACACGGGCGGCCTTTCCGGCCCGGCGGTGCGCCCGGTCGCCCTGCGCATGGTCTGGCAGAGCGCCAAGAAGGTGCATATTCCGATCATCGGCATGGGCGGTATCGAGAACGGCGAGGACGCGGCGGCGTTCATGCTCTGCGGCGCGAAGGCCGTCATGGTCGGCACGGCGAACTTCACCGATCCGTTTGCCTGCCCACGCATCATTCGGGAACTGGACGCATATTGCGACCGGCAGAAGGTGCAGCGCGCGCAGGAGCTGGTCGGGACGCTGGCGGAATATTGATACTAATTCTTGTTAAAATGGCTTAATCCGCGCACCATCTTTTTCGCTCTGACTTTGCCTCGTTCCGTTCAACGTACCTCCAGTACGCCTCACTTCACTTGGCTTCGTCAGAACAAAAAATCTGATGCGCTCTGTTAAGCATTTTAACTGCGAATTAGTATGAGCATAACCGGGGCTTTTGCCCATAAAAATAACCCGCGCAGGCCAAGTGCCGCGCGGGTTGTTCCTTTCAATTCAACGTATGGAAAACTGCGTAAAATCGCCCGTGTGAGCAAAACCTTGACGCTTTGCAGACTTCGGCAGTGGTGAAAACGGGCTGTTTATTATCTGGCTTTGCGCAATTCGTCGTCCACGCTTTGCGTGATGTAATAGAGCGTATCTGCCGGTCGATTTTCCGCTCGATGCGGGCAACGTCGCGGCGCAGAGCCTCCTGCCCGGCCTCGAGGCCGTCAAGACGATCGCCCATGTTCTTCAGCTCGGCGTCTACGGCGGTTAGGCGGGCTTCCATCTTATCGAGCTGAACGGTAACGGCGCTAACCGCGTTCAGAATGGTTTGCAGCATTTCACGATCATTCATGGTATTCTCCCTCCATCTGATATTCAGTATAACCGTGCGGCGCTCGGTTGTCAAGGGACAGCGAAGGGGAGCGGCGCGGATTTTCGGTTGACATGAATATAAAAACAGAGGCTGTCAAGCTAACAAAACCGACATCTCAAGAAAAACTAGGAATTTTTGCCCGAAGGTTTCCAAAGGGCGACCGGAAAGCCCTTTGGTGGGGCGATGGGGCAAAGCCCCATATTCTGAAAATGCTTAGTTTTTGATTCTTGAACAATCGGGATTGAGTTGACAGCCTCTTTTGCGTTTGTGAGCTTACAGCATCTGACCGTGATCCTCGGTCGTCTTGCCGTATTCGTAGTCGTTCTGGAAGTCGTAATCCTTGCCCGGAAGGATGGCGTTGACCACAATGCCGACGATGGCGGCGACGGCCAGACCGGAGAAGTTCAGCGTGAACTCGCCGACATGGAAGGTGATCGCGCCCGCGGCGGAGAAGGTGATGCCCAGCGCCAGCGAGATAATCAGCGAAACGACGATGACGTTGCGGCTCTTGGCCAGATCCACGCGGTTCTCAACGAGGTTGCGCACGCCGATGGCGGAGATCATGCCGTAGAGAATCAGGGAGACGCCGCCGATGGTGCCGGTCGGCATGGCGGAAACGAGCGCCGCGAACTTCGGGCAGAAGGACGCGATGATCGCGTAGACGGCGGCCAGACGGATGACCAGCGGATCATACACGCGGGTCAGCGCCAGAACGCCGGTGTTCTCGCCGTAGGTGGTGTTGGCCGGCGCGCCGAAGAGGGACGCGATGCTCGTGGCGAGACCGTCGCCCAGCAGGGTGCGATGCAGACCCGGATCGGCGATGAAGTTGCCCCCGACGGTGGAGGAGATCGCGCAGATATCGCCGATGTGCTCGATCATGGTCGCGAACGCGATGGGCATGATGGCGATGATGGCGGTGACAAGCAGGTTCACGTCGCAGTTGCCGATGAGGGAGAAGACGGTGTTTTCCATCTTCACCGGCAGGCCGATCCACGCGGCGCTGGCCACGCCGGAGAAATCCACGCGGCCGGTGACGGCGGCGTAGACATAGGAGACGAGCACGCCCAGCAGAATCGGGATGATGCGCAGCATGCCCTTGCCCCAGATGTTGAAGATGACCACCGTGAGGATGGCGACCAGCGCGATATCCCAACTGCCGGTGCAGTTGTTGATGGCGGAGTTGGCCAGCGTCATGCCGATGCAGATGATGATCGGGCCGGTGACGACCGGCGGGAAGAACCGCATGACGCGGTTCGCGCCGAAGCCGCGCACCAGCGCCGCGAGAATCAGATACAGCAGGCCGGAAGCGGCGACGCCCACACAGGCGTAGGGGAGAAGCGCGGCTTCGCCGTTCGGCGCGATGGCGGCATAGCCGGCCAGATACGCGAACGAGCTGCCCAGGAAGGCCGGAACCTTGCCCTTCGTGAGGAAATGGAAGAACAGCGTGCCCAGACCTGCGAACAGCAGCGTCGCGGAAACGGAAAGGCCAGTCAGCGCGGGCACGAGCACCGTCGCGCCGAACATGGCGAACATGTGCTGGAGGCCCAGAACGAGCAACTTCGGGGTGCCCAGCGAGCGGGCATCGCGGATACCTTGGTTCTGCATGGCGATATCTCCTTTGTAAATATGAGGTTTATGCGCGACAGACCGCGCGCATATCCTCCATATTATAGAAGCGATGGCGCCAAAAAGCAAGGAAAAAACGAAAATTCAAACGGGTCAATTCACGAATGTTCGGTTGTGGGCACATCCAGCAGGTAATAGCCGAACGCATTGATGACGGTGGTGTCGCCGTGATGGCGGACGCGCTTGAAATTGTATTGATAGTTTTGGTGAACGTGGCCGTGCACCATGTAGCGCGGGCGGTATTTTTCCATCACATCCAGAAAGGTTTTGAACCCGGTGTGCGCCAGATCGGTGTCGTCGCCGAGGCTGCGCGCGGGGGAATGGGTCATCAGGATATCGATGCCGCCGCTGCGCCAGAGCTTGAAGCGGAGCTTTTGAACGCGCTGGCGCATCTGCTTTTCGGTATATTGGTTCACGCCGCGGTTGTAGCGCATCGAGCCGCCGAGACCGAGGATGCGCAGGCCGCCGACGGTCACGACCTGATCCTCGATGCACAGGCATCCCTCCGGCGGGTTTTGGGCGTATCGGTCATCGTGGTTGCCGTGGATATAGAGGATGGGCGCGGCGGTGAAGCAGGTGAGGAAGGAGAGATAGCTGGCGGGCAGATCGCCGCAGGCCAGCACCAGCTCCACGCCTTCGAGCTTGCGCTTGTCCAGATGCTCCCAGAGCGTCGGTTCCGCCTGATCGGCGAGCAGAAGAATCTTCATCGGCTCACTCCTTTGTGGCGGCGCGGATGCCTTGCAGCGAAACCAGCCCCTTGGCGACGTCGTTCAGCTCGTCCATCGAGGGAATCCGGCCGACGACGTTCCCGGCGAGGTAATCCATCAGGATGATCTCCTGCGGGGTCAGCGCCACGTCGGCCGCGACGCGAACCTGACCGGCCTGATCGACAATCGGCCCGACGAACGGCAGGAACGCGCCGGCGCGGATGCGCTCGTGCAGCAGATCGACCAGCCGCCGCGTGCGCGCGGGCAGGCGCTGGGAGCAGATGATGTCAATCGCGTCGGTGGACATGCCCATGTAGTAATTCATGGCGCGGTCGGCGTTGTGCTCGCCCTCGTCGCTCCATGCGCCGGTCAGGATGCTGCGGACGATGCCCTCGTACAGCTTGCCCCAGTTCCAAATCGGCATGGCGAGGTTGGAGATCACGCCGTCCTGCTCGTGATACAGGCCGAACGCGCGCGATTCCAGATGCGGCGCGCTGATGTCGCGGCTGGAGATGATGTGCACGCCGCGCGCGGCCAGCGCCGCCTCCGGGCTGTGGCCGGGCAGGGTGGACCATTCCAGCACGATCTTGGCGCGCGGGTTGACCATCTGCGCGCCGAGGGCGAAGGCATTGATCGACGTGGGCGTGCCGTAGATGGGGTAATCCGCGATGTAGCCGATTTCGTCGTTTTCCGACAGGGCGGCGGCAACCGCGCCCAAGACGAATTTGGCCTCGTACACGCGCAGATAGTAGCTGCGGACGTTGTGGTAGCTGGCCAGCAGCGAGCAGTTGAGGATTTTGGCGTTCGGGTGGATGGCGCACTGGCGGATGCAGGCGTCCAAAAAGACGGGGGAGGCGGCGAAAATCACGTCGTAACCGTCCTCGATGAAGCGCTCGATGACCTCCTGCGCGTCCTCCTGCGCGACGTATTCGCGGCAGACGGTTTCCACGCGGGAACCGAAGGTATCCTCGAGCGCCTTGCGCCCCAGCTCGTGCCAATACGACCAGCCGGAATCCTGCGGCGAGCGGTTGTAGAGGAACGCGCAGCGCACCGTCTGCGGCGGCTTGTGCCAGACGGATTGCAGGAAGCCCGGCTTGGCCTCCGTCGGCTGGGAGAGCAGCGCGGCGGGCTTGTTGGCCGCAGCGACGACAAATTCAGACCAGATCCGCTCGATCTCCTGCCCGAACTCGGCGGGCGTTTTCTCCACGCTGTCCTCGTAGCCGAAAACCTCCAGATAGATCAGCAGCGCGTCGCAGGCGGGCATTGGCGCGTTGCCCTCGGCCTTGGCGTTGTACGCCTGCTGGAAGCGGTAGAAGCAGGACTGAAAATCAAACAGATCCTCCGGCGACCACTTCTTGCCCGGCGTTTTGCCCATCAGCTTATAGAGCTTTTCATAGCTGCCCTCGCGGGTGAAGGTGATGAAATTGATCTTCGTATCGGCGTAAAAGCTCAAAAATTCCTGATAGACGCGGTAGCGCTCGCTGTCCTCCGGCTCCGGCAGGACGCGGGTGACGTCCGCCTCGATGCTCACCGAATCGAGCCGGCGCATGACGCTCACGCGCTTGTTGCCCTCCACGATGTAAAAGCGGTTATAGTATTCCAGCGCGACGATGGGCTGGCGCAGGCCGTCTTCCACAATGCCGTCGTAGAGCACGCTCCACTTGGAGGCAAACTCGGAATCCTGCTCGAGCAGCGGCATGAAGCCGCGCGAAAACGCCGTCGTGCGCCCCTTCGTCGCCGTGCCCTCGATTTGATCCAGCGCGATCTGCACCAGCCCAAGCGGCACCTGCGTCAGCTTGTTGAGGGTGGGCACAAGCTCGGACAGCACCGGCAGATACGGGTCCTGCCCGCGCGCCTGCGCGGCGTGCTGCTGCTTGAGCCCCTCTTTTCGGGCGGCGAGATAATGTTTCATGCTCATGGCGGTACGCTCCCCTCTGCGTCAATGAATGTGCGCATTTTCTCCCATGATTATAGCATCGCGTGCGCCCGCGCGCAACCGTCCCTTGATGAATGGGGGCGACTGTGCTATAATTTCAGGGAAGAACGGCATGCCCTATAAAAACAATCCTTTAGCATAAACGAAGCCCGAATGGGAGCAGGAGGAACAGCATGAGCGAATTTAGCGTGAGGCCGGACTGGATGGCCTTTTGTCTGCCGGATATTTCCGAGGCCGAGGTGCGGGCGGATGCGGATGTAATCCGTTCCGGCTGGTGGGCGAAGGGCCCGCGCACGATGGAGTTTCAGAAGAAGTTTGCGGAATATGTCGGCGCGAAGCACTGCATCGCGGTCAATTCCTGCACGGCGGCGCTGCATCTGGCGCTGCTGACGCAGGAAATCGGCCCCGGCGACGAGGTGATTACCACGCCGCTGACGTTTGCCTCCACGGCGAACACGATTCTGCACGTCGGCGCGACGCCGGTGTTTGCGGATATCGACCCGGATACGGGGCTCATCGACCCCGCCGAAATCGAAAAGAAGGTCACGAACCGGACGCGCGCGGTGGTGCCGGTGCATTATTCCGGCCTCGCGGCGGATCTGGGCGCAATCGGCCAAATCTGCGACGCGCATAACCTGTTCCTCAGCGAGGACGCGGCGCACGCGGTTGAAACCCGCTACAATGGCGAACTGATCGGCCATCATCCGCGCGGCACGGTGAGCTATTCCTTCTACGCGACCAAAAATCTGGCCTGCGGCGAAGGCGGCGCGCTGGTGACGGACGACGACGAAATCGCCGCCAGGGCGCAGGTGCTCTCCTGCCACGGCATGAGCGCGGGCGCGTGGAACCGATATGGCAAGGAAGGATCCTGGCGCTACGACATCGAGGAGCCGGGCTACAAATACAATATGTTTGACATTCAGGCCGCGCTGGCGCTGACCCAGCTTGGCCGCATGCCGGATATGCAGCGCCGCCGCTTCGAGGCGGTGGACGTTTACGAGCGGGCGTTTGCGGATGTGCCGGAGCTGCGCCTGCAAAAGACGCCGGATTACTGCCACCACAGCCGCCACCTGTATGTGCTGCGCATCGTGCCGGAGCGCCTGACGATCTCCCGCGATCAGTTCATCGAGGAGCTGAAGGCGCGCAACGTCGGCGTGAGCGTGCATTTCATCGCGCTGCACACGATGAGCGCCTACGCAAAGCGCTTTGGCTACAAGCCGGAGGATTTCCCGAAGGCGTATGCGTTCTCGGAGAGCGAGATCAGCCTGCCGCTGTATTCGACGCTGGGCGTGAAGAACGCGGAATACGTCGCGGACGCGGTGCTGGACGTTGTGAAGAAGCACAGAAAATAAAAAAATCACAAAGAGAGCCTGAAAACGAAAACGGGCTCTCTTTTTTAATAGACGGAAAATGGCGCGGATTCGACCGGATGAGCGGAATTTTGACACATTTCGGATTTTGACGGAGGGGTAAACGGTCTTCATTTGTTTTTTCGGGCGAAAGATTTGTGAAAAACAGCACAAAACGCGGCACACACTTTCCTATGTATGACTGGGAAAACGGGCGGTCAACACGCGGAAAAAGCGGGAATCGGACAGGATTCACAAAACGGATGCAAGAACCTTGTTGAAATGGAAATTGTTTAAAGTTTGACAAATGCACGTGAAGCGTGTATAATGCACATCGTCAAGGAAATAACAAGGATAGGCCAATCAACCCGACCCGTCAGGAGGATGAACGATATGCAGACATTCAGACCGATTGATTCTGTGGAAGCGCTTCAGGAGCGCATGACCCTCATGCGCAAGGCACAGCGGGAATTTGCGAAATTCACGCAGGAACAGGTGGATCACATCTTCTTTGAGGCGGCGATGGCGGCCAACAAGGCGCGTATTCCGCTGGCCAAAATGGCGGTCGAGGAGACCGGCATGGGCGTGATGGAAGACAAGGTGATTAAGAACCACTACGCCAGCGAGTATATCTATCATGCCTACCGCAACACCAAGACGGTCGGCGTGCTGGAGGAAGACCCGGCGTTCGGCATCAAGAAGATTGCGGAGCCGATTGGCCTTATCGCGGCGGTCATCCCGACCACGAACCCGACCTCCACGGCGATTTTCAAGGCGCTGCTGTGCCTCAAGACGCGCAACGCCATCCTCATCAGCCCGCACCCGCGTGCCAAGAAGTGCACGGCGGAGGCCGCGCGCATCGTCTGCGAGGCGGCGGTCAAGGCGGGCGCGCCGGAGGGCATCATCGGCTGCATCGAATTCCCGAGTCTGGAGCTGACGGGCGAACTGATGCACGAGGCGGATATCATCCTCGCCACCGGCGGCCCCGGCATGGTGCACGCGGCGTATTCCTCCGGCAAACCGGCGCTGGGCGTCGGCGCGGGCAACACCCCGGTCATCATCGACGAGACGGCGGATATCAAGCTGGCCGTCAGCTCGATCATCCATTCCAAGACGTTTGACAACGGCATGATCTGCGCCTCCGAGCAGAGCGTGACGGTGCTGGACAGCATTTACGACGAGGTGCGCGCGGAGTTTGCGCGCCGCGGCTGCTACTTCCTCAAGGGGGACGAACTGGATCGGGTGCGCCACACGATTTTGATCAACGGCGCGCTGAACGCGAAGATCGTCGGCCAGAGCGCGCACACCATCGCGGCGCTGGCGGGCGTGGATGTGCCGGAGGAGACGAAAATCCTCATCGGCGAGGTCGAGAGCGTCGAGCTTTCCGAGGAGTTCGCGCACGAAAAGCTCTCCCCGGTGCTGGCGATGTACCACGCGAAGGACTTCGACGAGGCGCTCGACAAGGCCGAAAAGCTCGTCTGCGACGGCGGCCACGGCCACACCGCGTCCCTGTACATCCATCCGGCGCAGAAGGAAAAGATCATGGAGCACGCCGAACGCATGGAGGCCTGCCGCATCGTCATCAACACGCCGAGCAGCTTCGGCGGCATCGGCGACCTGTATAACTTCAAGATGGCGCCGTCGCTGACGCTGGGCTGCGGCACGTGGGGCGGCAACTCCGTCTCCGAAAACGTCGGCGTGAAGCACCTGCTCAATGTCAAGACCGTTGCCGAGAGGAGAGAGAACATGCTCTGGTTCCGCGCGCCGCAGAAGGTGTATTTCAAGAAGGGCTGCATGCCGGTGGCGCTCGACGAGCTGGGCACGGTGATGGGCAAGAAAAAATGCTTCATCGTCACCGATACGTTCCTTTACAAGAACGGCTACGTCGCCCCGATTGAGGAAAAGCTCGATCAGCTCGGGATTCAGCACACCTGCTTCTACGACGTCGCGCCGGACCCGAACCTTTCCTCCGCGCTCAAGGGTGCGCAGGCGATGCGCCTGTTTGAGCCGGACTGCATCATCGCGCTGGGCGGCGGCTCCGCGATGGACGCGGGCAAGATCATGTGGGTGATGTACGAGCATCCGGAAGTGGATTTCCTGGATATGGCGATGCGCTTCATGGATATCCGCAAGCGCGTCTACACCTTCCCGAAGATGGGCGAAAAGGCGTATTTCGTCGCGATCCCGACCTCTTCCGGCACGGGCTCGGAGGTGACGCCGTTCGCCGTCATCACGGACGACCGCACGGGCACGAAATACCCGCTGGCCGATTATGAGCTGCTGCCGAACATGGCGATTGTCGATGCGGACAACATGATGAACCAGCCGCGCGGCCTGACCTCCGCCTCCGGCGTGGACGTGCTGACCCACGGGCTGGAAGCCTACGCCTCGATGATGGCGACGGATTACACCGACGGTCTGGCGCTCAAGTCGATGAAGAACGTGTTTGATTACCTGCCCCGCGCCTATGAATACGGCGCGGCCGACCCGGAGGCACGCCAGAAGATGGCGGACGCATCCTGCATGGCGGGCATGGCGTTTGCCAACGCATTCCTCGGCGTCTGCCACTCGATGGCGCACAAGCTCGGCGCGTATCACCACCTGCCGCACGGCGTGGCCAACGCGCTGATGATCTGCCACGTGCTGCGCTACAACGCGGCGGAGGTGCCGGCGAAGATGGGCACTTTCCCGCAGTATGACCACCCGCACACGCTCGCCCGCTATGCCGAATGTGCGCGCTTCTGCGGCGTTTGCGGCAAGGATGACGAGGAAACGCTCGACCTGTTCATCGACAAGATCGAGGAGCTGAAAGCGAAGGTCGGCATCAAGAGATCCATCGCCGAATACGGCATCAGCGAGGAGACCTTCATGGGCACGCTGGATCAGATGGTGGAGGATGCGTTTGACGACCAGTGCACCGGCGCGAACCCGCGCTATCCGCTGCTCAAGGAAATCAAGGCGATGTATCTCAAGGCATACTACGGCGAGAAGGCGTAAGGAGGAATCACCCAAATGAGCAAGGAAATCATCGTGGAGCGCGGCACCAAGACGGTGTACCGCGAGGGCAGCAAGATTGTCAAGCAGTTCAAGGCGGGTTATCCCAAGAGCGCCGTCATCAAGGAGGCGTTCAACCACGCGCTGGCGGAGGAATCCGGCCTGAACGTGCCCGCGCTGCTGGAGGTGAAGAACACCGGCGAAGGCTGGGCGCTGGTCATCGAGGCCGTCGAGGGCAAGACGATGGCGCAGCTGATGGCCGAGCAGCCGGAGAACCTCGAAGCGCTGATGACGCAGTTCGTCGAGATTCAGAGCGACGTCCATCGCCGCACCTGCAAGCAGATGGGGCGGCTCAAGGACAAGCTGAACGCGCAGATTTCGTCCCTGCGCGACGAGCTGGACGCGAGCACCCGCTATGAGCTGCACGTCCGCCTTGAAAACATGAAGCCGCACACCAAGATCACCCATGGCGACTTCAACCCGACCAACGTGCTCATCGGCGAGGACGGCAAGGTGTATATCCTCGACTGGGCGCACGCCGCCATCGGCAACGCTTCCGCCGACGCGGCGATGACCTATCTCCAGTTCGCGCTGGAGGATCAGAAGAAGGCTGACCTGTATTTGAAGCTCTTCTGCAAGAAGAACGATATCGCCATGCAGTATGTCCAGCGCTGGCTGCCCATCGTCGCCGCCGCGCAGATGACCAAGAAGCACGGCGCGGAAAAGGCGTTCCTGACCCACTGGACGCAGGTTGTCGAGTTTGAATAATGCCTTTCCGCTATCTTCGACTGATAACTCGATAAATGCGGCAGAAGCTTGAAAGTTAAGTGATTTTGAAAAATCGGTGTAGCTATACGATATGGTTATGCCGATTTATTTTTTTGGTGGATAGGAATACCAAAAAAGAAGAAAGCCTTTGATTACATGCGCAATTTCATATTAAAAATATTGACATGTCCTTTCTGTTGCGTTATAATAAAAAATGGATTTTTTTCATTTTAGTTAAAGAAACAAAGCGCGTAAATACGAAGAGACAGATGTTGAGGAGGATGGAGAATGACAAATGAAATTATGGCCACTGAAGGTAATGAATTGGCTGCATCCGAAGAGACTTGCCTCAAAATCGTTGAACCTGTTCAAAATTACTCGCAAATTGGAAAATTCATGGACAAAATAATAGCGGATGGAAAAGATGAACGTATAAACACAAGAAGAGTTATAGCAGCAGATATTGCATCAACCGAACGAGTGCAAAAACAGGGCGAACAAGCAATGGAGGCTTGTATACGAGAACTTCAGAGGGACGACCTTTCGGAAGAACGTAAAAGCGAAATCATATGTTCTATAAATAGAATGATGGAACTAGTGGCTAACGAAAGTGAAGCTAGTCGGGAGTTTCAGAGGGAACAACTGGAGCGTTCTCGTAGGTCCTCGTGGGAGTCACGAGTGTTATGGGCACTGGCGGCTGCTCTGCTTGGTGTAGCATGGATGACTCATGGCAGGAAGAAAACATAAGATTCCCCCCAATGCCATTGCCCTGATGTGGTTTGGATGTGGTTGCTCATGCTAAAAGCAGAAATAAGATATTCATTTCGTTTTTGAGCCGAGTCAGCGTTTTTCGTTGACATTCATGCGCCTGACGTGATAAAGTATACGCGTATGAATTTCAGGGCGTTCGCCCTTTTGAAACGAGGAGCGGTTTGCACATGTTTGAACTCGGTATTCAGAAAAATTGGATTGACGCGCTCTACGCGCGCAGCTCGGTGCGCCAGTATACCGGCGCGCCGGATAAGGAGCAGCTCGACCGGCTTGGCGAAACCTGCCGCAAGCTCAGTTGGCAGGGCGTGAAAATCCGGATGTTCAAGGGCCCCGGCCTCAAGAGCCAGATCAAGGGCACGGACGTTTACGCGGTGATCGTCGCCAAGCGCGGCACGCCCATGGAGGTTGAAGGCTACATGGGCGAGGCGCTGGTGCTGGAGGCCACGTCCATGGGCGCGGGCTTCTACCCGGATATCATCAACCGCAACGTCGATTTGCAGACGGATGAGGCGGTGCATTGCGTGATTTCCATCGGCAAAGCCAATCTGCCCGCGTTTGCGCCCAAGCGCAAGGAGCTGGCCAAGGTCTGCGGCATGGATGAAGCGCAGCTCGGGCAGCTCGGCGCATGGCAGAAGGAAGCGGTGCTCGCCGCGCGCCTCGCGCCCAGCGCGATCAACCAGCAGCCGTGGAAGATCGTTGCGGACAAGACCAGCGTTTCCATTCTGGAAACGACCGTGCTCTATAAGAAGTACGCGCCGCTGGATCGCGGCATCTGCATGCTGCACGCCGCCGTCGGCGCGGCGAAGGCCGGACGCACCGGCCTTTGGAAAAAGGTGGACGGCGGATACGCGATGAAGGCGTAAACGGTATATTTGAAGGCGACTCGGCGTGAACCGGGTCGCCTTTGATGTATCAAAAAAAGCCTGTCGGCTTATCCTATCCGAAAAGGGGAGAGGAATATGCTGACAGGCTTTTTGCGAACGATTGTGCTCTTTTTTGTGACGGCCGTGGTGCTGCGGCTGATGGGCAAGCGGCAGTTGGCGCAGTTGCAGCCATATGAAGTGGTCATCACGCTGATGATTTCGGATTTGGCGACGCTGCCGATGGCGGATGTGGAAATACCGCTGCTGAGCGGCGTGGTTTCGATTTTGACGCTGCTTTTGGTGCACAGTCTGCTCAGCGCGCTCTCGTATGCGAGCGTGAAGATGCGCCGGATCATCTGCGGCAGGCCGAGCGTGCTGGTGCGCGACGGTAAAATCTGCGAAAAGGAGCTGGCAAGGCTCTGTTTTGACCTCTCCGATTTGATGGAGGGGATGCGAAGCGGCGGCGTTATCGGCTTGGGCGAAGCCGGGAGCGTCGTCCTGGAGACGAACGGCTCGCTGAGCGTATTTCCGTCGGCGGACAAAAGACCCGCGACGCGCGGAGAGATGCATTTGCCGCCGGTTTATGACGGGATTCCGCTGACGCTGATTCTCGACGGGCAGATGCAGGAACGGAGCATGCGCATCGCGGGGCTTGAACCGGGGTGGCTGCGGCGGATTTTGCAGGATCACGGCGTTGCGCGGGACAAGGACGTGTTGATCGCGACGCTGGACACGCAGGGAAGTCTGCTCGTGCAGGAAAAGGGCGGAGAAGGGCGGCTGCTGACGTTTAACGCGATTGAGCCGGGGCAGGTGAGGTGGTAACATGCGCAAGAAGATCATCACCATGGCGGTGACGCTGCTGCTGCTTGGCCTGCTCAGTGCGGTGGAGCAGATGGCCGTGAAGCGGCTGACGGACGACGCGATGGCGCGCACGCAGGAAATCCTGTCGCTGCTTGCGCAAAACCAGACGGCGCGCGGGCTTGAACGGGCGCACGAGATGGACGCTTGGTGGGATGAGGAAGCGCCGAGGGTTGAGACGCTCATCAATCACGAGGCGACGGACGACGTGCGCTTCACGCTGTCGCGGCTGGTGGCGGCGCTGGAGATGGGGGACAGGGACGGCGCGTTTGTCTATGCCCGAGAGCTGGAGGGCGGCATCGAGCATGTTTTGGAGCGGCAGACGCTGTCGTGGCAGAATCTGCTATAAGGCGGCGGGCTGAGCCCGTCTTTGCCTCCGCCGAGGTTTGCAGGGCATCAAAGATTTACTCACGCGGGCAATTTTATGCAATTTCTTATATGTAACAGTAAATGAGAAAATCCGAAATTATGCACAAAATCCGGTAACAGGCGCGCGATGCGCGCCTGACTCCTTCAGTCAGCTTCGCTGACAGCTCCCTCGAGGAGGGAGCTCTTTTATCAGATCATTTTCCGTCTAAGCAATAAGTTGCGCCGTACCCGTAGGGGCGCGCATTGCGCGTCCGCGTTTTGTGCAGAATTTGCTTTTTGCTCAATTATTGTATGTAAGAAATCCGACAGCGGAGCTGTCGGAAAGCGGGAAGTAAAGAAACCTCAGGTTTCTGGTGGGTTTTAGGGCAAAGCCCTAACGTACCCCTTACAGCGCCGCGACGGCTGCGGAAATCGCCGCCTCGTCGGGCTTCATGGCTTCGAGCGTGCGGGAGAGGAGATCGTCAAGCGTCCAGCCGAGCATCTCCGCGCCCTGCGCGATGACCTCGCGGGAGCAGCCCGCCGCGAAGCCCTTCGACTTGTATTTTTTCTTGAGGCTCTTGAGATCCATGTCCGCGATGCTGCCGGAGGGACGCATCTTGGCGCATGCGCCGATCAGGCTGGTCAGCTCGTCGCAGGCGAAGAGCACCTTTTCCATTTCATGCTCTGGCTTTACATCGACGCACAGGCCGTAGCCGTGGCAGACGACGGCGTGAATCAGCCGGTCGTCCGCGCCGCCCTCCCTGAGCAGACCGACGCACTTTTTGCAGTGCTCGGTCGGCCAGCGCTCAAAGTCGATATCGTGCAGCAGGCCGACGACCGCCCAGAAATCGGCTTCGTCGCCGTAACCGAGTTCGTCGGCCATCTGGCGCATGACGTTTGAAACGGTCAGCGCATGGGTGATGTGAAACGGTTCGCTGTTGTATTTGCGCAGCAGGGCAAAAGCCTCGTCGTAGGTCATGGAAAAACACTCCTTTTGTCGATGAAATGGCGTGATTCGTATTATAGACGCGACGAGCCACGATGTCAAGCGATGCGGAAAAACGACGGGGCAAAATACGAATCTGCATGAAGCGAAGATGCAGAAGTGAAATAAAATCAACTCGATTAGACGGAATGAGGAAACTTTGCAACACAAATGATGCAAAAACGGGTTGACAAACCGAAAACAAGGCCGTATAATAACGTCATCGACGGAACGCAGAACCGTCGCATTCACAGGCGCCTACGCAGAGGCGTTTGCGAATGGTGTTTCTCTTTCTTTCTCCTCTTCATCAAAAAAGCGGCCGATTCGCTCGGTCGCTTTTTTGTAGCTTACATTTGGGTGCGCCCCTCCATCGCCTTGGCCAGCGTCACCTCGTCGGTGTATTCGAGATCGCCGCCGACGGGCAAGCCGTGCGCGATGCGCGTGACCAAAATCCCCATCGGTTTGAGCAGACGGGCGATATAGCTCGCCGTCGCTTCGCCCTCGATATCCGGATTGGTGGCCAGAATGACCTCGTGGATATCCTCCTTGCCGACGCGGGCCAGCAGCTCGCGGATGCGGATATCCTCCGGCCCGACGCCCTCCATCGGGGAGATGGTGCCGTGCAGCACGTGATAGCAGCCCTTGAAATCGCGCATGCGCTCCATGGCGGCCACGTCGCGCGGGTCGCGCACCACGCAGATCACGCCGTTATGGCGGCGCTCATCCGCGCAGATCGGGCAGGGGTCTTCCACCGTGTAGTTGCCGCAGATCGAGCAGTATTTCACCGCCTTGCGACCCTGCCAGATGGCGCTGGCCAGCTCGTGCACCTGATCCTCCGGGAGGGAGACGATGTGATACGCCAGCCGCTGCGCGGTTTTTGCGCCGATGCCGGGCAGGCGGGAGAGCTGCTGCGCCATCCTCGCGATGGGTTCAATCTGCCCGGCCATGATTAAAACATCCCGCCCATTCCGGCGCCGCCGATTTTGGACATCTCGCTCTCGCGGGTTTCCTCACCCTTCTTGAGCGCGTCGTTGACGGCCGCGACGATCATATCCTGGAGCATTTCGACCTCTTCGGGATCGACCGCGTCCTTGTCGATGGTCAGGGAGAGAAGCTGGCGCTTGCCGCTGACCTTGCAGGAAACCGCGCCGCCGCCGGCCGTGCCTTCATACTCGCGCGCGTCCAGCTCTTCCTGCGCCTTCATCATCTGCTGCTGCATCTTCTGCGCCTGACGCATGAGCTGCTGCATATTGCCGCCCGGAATGCCGGGGAAACCGCCTCTTGCCATAATGAAAAATCCTCCTTGAGCATAAAATCATGCGGCTTTCATTATACACCATCCGGACGGAAATGAAAAGCGAAAAATATGTCTTTTGACAGAAGACAAAAACAGCTTTGCGAGTTGACGCAAAGCTGAAAAGATGCTAAAATATAGGCAAGTAGGGGGGCCCTACAGGGTGGAAAACCACCGCCATCAGTTTTATTAGGCTAGCGAGAGCCTAATAAAACCGCCAAGCAGCCGATATCTGCGAGGCGGTTTTTTTATCGTCTGTTTTGAAGACCGAGCGTATAAACGCCGACCAGCAACCCGGCGATTGCGAGCAGGATATTGAGAAGCTCAATATTCGACATACGCATCACCTCCGCTTTTGTATTCTGCTGCGGAGGCTCCACCCCGTAGACCTACTTGCCTACGAAATGATTATAGCATGCGCGTAGGCGTGAGGCAAGGTTTTTTTCGTGAGAACAAGGAAACCGTGCTGGTCAACCCGAGGGGGATATGGTATACTGTAAAATAAGACGGACACTGTTTTTTATATGGATTTAACGTGCATGGGGTATGATGGACACACTACGGAAAAACGGGAGGAAACACCATGAATGACGTTTTTATGAACCGGGAGCTTTCATGGCTCAAGTTCAACGAGCGAGTGCTTGAAGAGGCGGAGGATGAGCGCACCCCGCTCTGCGAACGGCTCTCCTTCGCATCCATCTATCAGAGCAACCTCGACGAATTTTTCATGGTGCGCGTGGGTTCGCTGGTGGATCAGGACGACGTTACGCCCAAGTTGCGCGAAAACAAGACCAACATGACCGCGCGGGAACAGATCGACGCGGTGATCGACCGCGTGCGCGAATTGAACGGGCGGCGGGACAAGGTCTATGCCCGCCTGATGGAAAAGCTGGAGGAACAGGGCGTTCGGCTGGTCGATTTCAGAAAAATCGGCCGGCAGGAGAGCGAGCGGCTCGAACGCTATTTTGATTCGGAGATCGCGCCGCTGATTTCGCCCTCCATCGTCGGCCGCCGCCAGCCGTTCCCGT
Organism: uncultured Eubacteriales bacterium; assembly: GCA_900542395.1. Lineage (GTDB taxonomy): Bacteria > Bacillota > Clostridia > Christensenellales > Aristaeellaceae > Ventricola. The sequence goes on along the minus strand of UQNM01000013.1, from coordinate 10,689 downwards.
TCCTGCGCAACAAGGATATCTACGCCGTGGTCGTGCTGGAGGGGAAAAAGGGCAAATATAAGCTGGGGATCATCCCCTGCAATGCGGGCGTTTTCCCGCGGCTGATCGAAGTTTCCGCCAGCGAAAAGACGTACATGCTCGCCGAGGATCTGATTCTGCACTTCATTCCGAAGGTGTTTGAGGGCTATGTCGTCAAGGCCAAGAGCCTGATGCGCGTGACGCGCAACGCGGATATCGACGCGGACGCGCTCTATGACGACGATCTGGATTACCGCGAGTTCATGGTGCAGTTGATTAAGCGCCGCAAGCGCCTTGCGCCGGTGCGGCTGGAGCTTTCCCGCGAGCTGGACGGCATCATCGTCGATACGCTGTGCCGCTATATGGATGTGCCGCGCGAATACGTGTTTATGAGCGCCACGCCGCTGGATTTCTCGTTTCTCTTTGGGCTGGAGGATGTGCTGCGCCAGCGCGGCGAGCTGTTCTACGAGCGGCGGATTCCGCAGAAATCCCCGGCGTTCGTCAACGGCCGGTCGATTTTGGCGCAGATTCGCGAAAAGGACAAGCTGCTTTCCTATCCCTACGAGAGCATGAAGCCATTCCTCGAAATGCTGACGGAAGCCGCCAACGACGACAGCGTGGTTTCCATCAAGATGACGCTGTACCGCGTCGCCAAGCAGAGCAAGGTCGTCGAGGCGCTCTGCGAGGCGGCGGAAAACGGCAAGGACGTGCTGGTGCTGGTCGAGCTGAAGGCGCGCTTTGACGAGGAAAACAACATCGAGTGGAGCCGTCGGCTGGAAGAAGCGGGCTGCAGCGTGATCTATGGGCTGGACGGATACAAGGTGCACTCCAAGCTCTGCCTGATAACGCGGATGGAGGAAACGGGCGTCGCCTATTACACGCAGATCGGCACGGGCAACTACAACGAAAAGACCGCGCGGCTGTATACCGACCTGTGCCTGATGACCGCCGACCGCGACATCGGCGAGGAGGCCAACGCCGTGTTCAACGCGCTGGCGAAGGGCGAAACCGTGCACGAGACGCGCCGCCTGCTCGTCGCGCCGCACTGCCTGCAAAACAAGGTGCTCGCGATGATGGATGACGAAATCCGCCGCGCCCGCGCCGGAGAGGACGCCTACATCGGCGTGAAGATCAACTCGCTGACGGATAAAGCGCTGATCGACAAGCTGATCGAGGCCTCCTGCGCGGGGGTGAAGGTTGACCTCGTCGTGCGCGGCATCTGCTGCCTGATTGCGGGCGTGCCGGAGGCGACGGAGAACATCCGCGTCGTCAGCATCGTCGGGCGTTTCCTCGAACACTCGCGCATCTATATCTTCGGCCGCGGGGAGCGCGCGCGGGTCTATATCGCCTCGGCGGATTTTATGACGCGCAACACGCTGCGCCGCGTGGAGGTCGCCTCGCCCGTGTATGATCCGGATATCCGCGCGCGGATTCTGGCTATGTTCGACACGATGCTCCGCGACAATGTGCAGGCACGCGAGATGGGCGCGGACGGGCTGTATCGCCGCCTGACGCCGGGGAAGAACGCGCCCCTCAACAGTCAGGAATATTTCTTCAGGCAGGCATATGAAGCCGTCAGCCGGGGAAATCAGGCGGAATAAGCGAACGAAAACCACGCTATAAGCAAATGACCCCGTTCCTCTCTGATGGGGAGAAGAACGGGGCTTTTGTGTCTGCGTTACTCGGCGTACACGATATCGTCTCTGAGTCGGTAGATCGTCGCGCCGTATTTTTTGCGGCAGAACGCATCCACAAACCAGTCGATTGGCTTCACCGCGTCATACTGCACGTAGGCATAGCGAACGCCGTTTACGCTCTTGCCCTTCATGTTGGAATCCGCCCAGTGGACGCTGTCCGCCTCCGGGTCGTAATCGGCGATGAAGAGCATGCTGTGCGCACCCACGCCGTAGTAATAATCCGCGGCCATCTGGAAATAATCGCCGCGCTGAACCTGCTTTAGAAACTCGCGGGCTTTCTCGCGGTTTTCCGCCTTGCTCAGCGTGTCGTCGTAGCGGAAGGACGCCGCCGCGTAGAACGGGTTGCCCTCGCTGGCGGGCACATCCTGCCATTCCACGCCGTAGACGTAGGGCGCGCAGTCCGCCCTCTTCTGGTTGTTGGGGATGACCAGCGGCACATCCGGGTATTCCGCCATGCGGAAATCGCCGCAGGTTTCGCGGAAGAGGTGCACCGTGTAGTTTTTGCAGACGTAGATATCGCCGCTGTATTGCGCGCGCTGGGGCTGGCCGTTGGCCTTCGTGTAAAGCGTTTCGGCCAGCGCGAGGATTCGGTCGATAAAATCCGCCCGCGCGGCGCTTTCGACGGGCTGGAAAGCCTCCGCCGCGCTCAGGGGCGTCGCGTCCTCGGCGGCGTTCATTTCATCCAGCGTAAGCGATTCGCCCAGCGCCGCGCACGGCAGCAGCGAAAGCGCCAGCAGCAGGGAGAAGAGACGATTGCGCATCCATCATACCTCATTTCAATCGGAAGGTTGAACCTGTATTATAGCACGGAACGGGCGAAAACACAATCGAGCGGCGCGAGCGAAGGCGCCGCCGCGGGTTGAAAAAGCGGCAATCCGGCGCGCCTTAAAAAAATCTTTTGGATGAATCCCCGAAAAATTTCGGGTAAAATCCGCGAATCGTGTCGAAGAAATCCAATAAAAACGAGTGTTTGCACACAAAAATATGTGTGCAAAACAATATAGAAATATAATTGACGGATTGTATGGGGAGATGTTGACGAAAGGAAAAGAATATGTTACCATAATCCAAGATTCTTTTAATTTCAGAAATAGGAAGTGGAATTTATGCCGCCCAAACAGAGAATTACACGGGAAATGATTCTGGAAAGATCATTTGCCATGTTCTGCCAGGAGGGAATGGCCGCGGTAAACGCTCGATCCGTTGCGAAGGCGCTTAACTGCTCGACCCAGCCGATTTTCAGCTACTTCTCCGGCATGGACGATTTGAAGAATGCGCTCGATCAGAAGGCGCACGACGCCTTTGAACAGACCATCAGCGAAGACGCGAAGGATGGCAATACCGTTGAGAGCCGTTGCAGCGCGTATGTGCGTTTCGCCACGGAACAGCCGCGGCTGTTTGCGCACATGTTCCTGCGCGAGAACGACCAGACCTTCGGCAGCGAAGTGGTTCGCGAGCCGCTGGTTTCCGCCGAGGTGGAGGAAAAGAGGCTGGACGCCGAAAAGGCGAAGCAGGTCTGCGCAGCGCTGCTGCTCTACGCGCACGGCATGGCCGCCATGCAGGCGACGGGCCGCACCGCCTTCACCCGCCAGCAGATCGAGGCGAACATGCACGCCATGCACGAGATGCTGCTCGCGCAGGCAAAGTAAAACAGCAAAAGAGGGGCGCACGCTCATCCCGGACGGGAAGGGCGCGCGCCCTTTTTGCGTATTTGCCGGATATGAAATTGCGTAAGAACACCCGAACGCGCAAAATCCACCTATATTCAGGGAAAGATGCGAAAAGCGGCTTTCAAAAGCGGGTCAAATGCGTTATAATAAAAAAGAGTTTGTCATCCGAGAGGAGTTTATTTTTCTATGAGTCAAGAGGCGATGAATCCGCAGACCGCGCGCAAGCTGCTGGAGGTTGGCGAGGCGTTTCGGATTCCCGGCCCGTTTTTCTCCTACGAGGAGATCAAGATGGGCAATGTCAACCACACGTATAAGGTCAACTACATCCGCGACGACGGCACCGGCATGGCGAAGGTCAAATCCTATCTGGTGCAGCGGGTCAACACCTACGCCTTTCAGCGGCCGGTGGAGCTGATGAAAAACATCGACGGGGTGACGGGGCACATCCGCCAAAAGCATCCCGGTGCGCAGTATCTGCACTTTCATCACACGCAGGACGGGTGCAACTATCTGTTTGACGAGGACGGCTTCTGGCGGCTGAGCAACTACGTGCCCTCCGTGACCTACGATTCCTGCGACGATCTGGGCGTGGTGCGCAGCGCGGGCGAGGCGTTCGGCAGCTTCCAGATGATGCTCTCGGATTTCGACGCGAGCAGCCTGTATTATACCATTCCGGATTTCCACAATACCCGCAAGCGTTACGCCAAGCTGCGCGAGGATATGGAGAGCGACTCGTGCGGCCGCGTCGGGGCGGTCAAGGCGGAGCTGGATTGGCTGCTCTCCGTGGAGGAGCGGGCCTGCGCGCTGACGGATCTCTACGAGCGGGGCGAGCTGCCGCTGCGCGTGACCCACAACGACACGAAGATCAACAACGTGCTCTTTGACGAGGAGACGAGGAAGGCGCTGGTGGTCATCGACCTGGATACGGTGATGCCGGGTCTGGTCGGCCACGATTTCGGCGACGCGATTCGCTTCGCGGCGAATTTCGTCGAGGAGGATTCCCCGCGCGCGGACAAGGCGGGCGTAAACCTGAACGTCTATTGGGCGTTTGCCGAGGGCTTCCTCAAGGAAACCGCCGCCACGCTGACCCCGCGGGAGGTGGAAACGCTCGGCCTGAGCTGCTTTGCGCTGGCCTGCGAGCTGGCGACGCGTTTTTTGGATGATTACATCGTCGGCGACAAGTATTTCAAGATCAAGAACGCCGAGCACAATCTGGTGCGCACGCGCTGCCAGATCGCGCTGGCCAAGGACATGCTGCTCAAGATGGACGCGATGAACGCCATTGTGATGGATTGTTACAACCGATACAGATAACAAGGGAGGCCGGGCAAACGTGAAAATCGCGGTGATTGGCTGCGGCGCGATGGGCGCGCTGTACGGCGGCTATCTGAGCCGGAACAACGACGTGACACTGGTGGAAAGAGACCCCGACCGCATCGCGAAAATTCGGGCGGACGGTCTGCGCATCGCCGAGCCGGACGGAAGCGCCGCCGTCTATCGGCCGGGCATCACGGGCGACACGAGCGGCATGGCGCCGGTCGATCTGGTGATCCTGTTCGTCAAGTCGATGCAGAGCGAGGCGGCGCTGGAGGCGAACCGCGCGCTGATCGGCCGAGATACCTATCTGATGACGCTGCAAAACGGCAGCGGCCACGAGGAGGTGCTCCGCCGGTTTACGGATGACGCGCATATCGTCATCGGCACGACGCAGCACAACAGCGCCGTCATCGGGAACGGCGAAATCCGCCACGGCGGCAGCGGCTGGACGCACATCGGCCCCTTGGTCGGGGACGCGGCGCGGCTTGAGCCGATCCGCGAGGCGTTTGCCTCCTGCGGCTTTGAAACCGACTGCAAGCAGGATATCAAGCGCCTGATCTGGCAGAAGATGCTGACCAACGTATCGGCCAGCGTGCTGACCGGCGTGTTGCAGGTGCCGATGGGTTTCATTGCGGAAAACCCGAGCGCGTGGGCGATTTGCGAAACGCTGGTGCGCGAGGCGGTGGCCGTCGCGGCGGGCGAGGGAATCGAGTTCGACGCGGATGAAAAGGTCGCCGAGGTGCGCAGAGTCTGTACGGACAGCCCCGCCGGTTTGACGAGCATTTACGCCGACCTGCGGGATGGCCGCCGCACCGAGGTGGATACCATCAGCGGCAGCGTCATCCGCGCCAGCGAACGAAACGGCGTGCCCGCGCCGACCCATCGCGCGATGGTTCAGTTGGTGCACGCAATGGAACAAAAACATCAGGCATAACGCAAAGGACGCTGTGGAAGAGCAATTCCGCAGCGTCCTTTTGTATTGCGATAAAGCGAGAAAAGCGCTTCCTCACGCTGGATGCCGGAGGAATAGCGGGCATATCTCCCTTGTGTTCATCAAAGAAGGCCGTCCGAAACGACCTCACCATCATCCAGCATACGATAGCCGACGCCGAGCTCGTTGATGATATAGCGCTTTTCACCGGGGGTTACGCCCATTTTCTTTCGGATATTCTTCATGTTGACCTGCAGCTTCTTGACACTTCCATAATCCGAATAGCCCCAGATTGCACGGATGATGGCGGCATACGTCAGCACCTTTCCCGCGTGAATGGAGAGTAAAGCCGTGATGTTGTATTCCGTTTGGGTCAGGTCAATTTCAGCTTTGCCGACAAAAACCTGCCGTTTGTCATAATCGATCAGCAGATCCTGAAGCTGAAATTTGCCGCTGGGCGCGTTTTCTTTGTTATGGCGCTGACTGCGAAGAACGGCGCGAATACGAGCCAATAGCTCTTCTGTTCCAAACGGTTTGGTGATGTAATCGTTTGCCCCCAGATCCAACGCCTCCACCTTGTCCCTTTCGTTGGAACGGGCAGAAAGCACAATGATGGGGAGAGTATCTGATTTTCGTACTTCCCGAATCAAATCAAGACCGTCCCGATCCGGCAAACCGAGATCCAGAATGATGAGATCCGGACGATGGGAGGCGTACATCATCATGCCCAGCGAGCAGGTTTCCGCACAGAGCACCTGATAATCGCTGGTTTCCAGATTGGCTCTGATAAAACTGCGGATGTTGGCTTCATCCTCGACGATCAGAATTTTGTACTTGTTATTGCCCGTCGTCGTCGCCCCCTCTTTCCAGAGAAAAACGGAATACAGCGCCGCCGCTTTCCCTGTTTTCTGTGAAAATTTCGCTGCCGTGCGCCTTGATGATGGCGGCGCACACAGATAGCCCGATGCCCATATTGCTGCGTGTTCCGTCTACCGGCGCAGCGGTTTTTTCATAGTTTCCGGTAAAAATCTTATGAAGCGCATCCTCCGGAATACCGCAGCCGTTATCGGCGACTTCAAATACCGCCTGATTTTCCACAAGGGAAACGGACAGACTCAGCTCCGTCATTCCCTTCGCATGAAACACGGCGTTTTCCAGAAGATTCAGCAACACCTGTTCGATTAAAATGGAATCCATGGGAATATCGACAAAATCGTCCGGAATCCGGGTGATTACCTTCTGATTCGGATGTTTTTTGGAGAACTTCATCAGAACCGAATCGATCAGCTCATCCAAAACGGTCGGCGTTTTGACAACCTCGACCTTTGAATCGTCGATCCTTGTGACGGATAGCAGATTTTCAACCATGCGGATGAGCCAGTCGCTGTCCTCCCGGATTTCCCCCAGCAGCTTGAGCTGCTGTTCCTTGGAAAGCGCGTCATATTTGGTCATCAGCGTGGAGGATGAGCCGTATATTGAGGTGAGGGGCGTGCGCAGATCGTGAGAGATCGCCCGCAGGAGATTGCCCCGCATCCTTTCTTTTTCGCTTTCTGCCCGCAGTTTTTCCTGTTCCCGCACCCGAAGCAATTCCTGATCTCGGATCCGAATGTTTAGCGCGCTGGTGGAAACGGCGACGATCAGCATGATTACGGCGGAAAGGATGCTTTCTTCCACAAAGAAGTCAAAGGCATAATAGGGATAGGTAAAAGCAAAATTCACCGCGAAAACGCTGACGATTGCCGAAACGATCCCGTAGCGATATCCATGGGTTTTCAGCGAAATCAGAAACACGCCGAAAACAAAGATCATGGGAACCAGCGTCTGCGTGGTAAAGAGCTTCTGGATCAGAAGGTTGACGGCAAATGCGCTCAGAAAGACGGTGGCTGAAAACAAAATATCCCTCTGTCGCTGGCGGTTTTTCATCATGCGTCTCCTTTGCTTTTTTACAGGCTCATTATACCCCATGAGAGGGAGCACATCAAGTTTCCCTGCGTGAGGATATGGCGCGGCTCCCGTTTCTTTACCAAATCTACACCGTAAAAATGCTATGATAAACGTATAGAAGGCTGCGCGCCATCCATATACGGCGCGCAGCGGCAAGGAGGAAAAAAGTTCGTGGAATACGACAGTAGCGACGATACCGGCAACAACATGGATCAGGTCTGTTCATATACGGCATATCTGCGCCCTTTGCTGCGGCATGGGACGCAGGTATGTTTTTTTGACGCACGGAAAAGGATGCCAAGACCGCTCGTGCGCGCAGGATCGAACGTTTCCAGACCGCTGATGCAGGCGGGCTGAACCTGCTATCGCATGGAATGAGGATGAACAGAAAATCAAGGAGTTTTGTATGGATTATATGGGAAGTATTTTGGCAATGGTCATCTGTATTGCCATGTCCGCCTATTTCAGCGCGACAGAAACGGCATTTTCGTCTTTGAATAAGACTCGGCTGAAGGTCCTCGCGGATAACGGAAACAGGAGAGCGGCGCTGACGCTCAAGCTGGCGGGGAATTACGACAAGCTGATCTCGACCATCCTGATCGGAAACAATATCGTGAATATCATGGTTGCGTCGATCGGTACGCTTCTGTTTGTGGGTCTTTACGGCGACATGGGTGCGACGATTTCCACTGTCGTTGTGACGGTCGTTGTTCTGATCTTTGGCGAAATCACCCCCAAGAGCGTGGCGAAGGATGCGCCGGAACGCTTTGCCATGGTCAGCGCCCCCTTTATCCGCCTGTGGATTTGGGTGCTGACGCCGCTGAATTTTCTTTTTTCCCAGTGGAAGAAACTCATTTCCCGCTTTTTCAAGACCGACGAAAATGCCAAAATGTCCCACGAGGAATTGCTTCTCTTCGTGGAAGACGTTGAGCAGGATGGCGGCATTGATGAAAATGAGGGAGAGCTTCTGCGAAACGCGCTTGAATTCCAAGAGTTGACAGCGGCGGAAATCCTGACGCACCGGATCGAGTTGGAGGCGGTGGAGATTCAGGAAAGCCATGAGCAAATTGCAAAAGCCTTTACGCAGTCCGGTTTTTCCCGCCTGCTGGTTTATCGGGATACGATTGATCAGGTGGTTGGCATTCTTTGTCAGAAGGATTTCTATTGCAACGGCAAGATGACGGAGCGCCCCATTGCGGAAATTATGACCGCGCCGCTGTTTGTCTATCAGCACACGAAGATTCGGGATATCCTGAAAACATTCCAGCGCCAGAAAGCGCACATTGCCGTCGTTATAGACGATTTTGGCGGAACGCTCGGCATTGTGACGATGGAGGATATCCTGGAAGAGCTGGTTGGTGAAATCTGGGACGAGCATGATGAGGTGGAAGAGCATTTTGAAAAAATGGATGAAAGCGCCTACCGTGTGGATTGTTCTGCCAGTTTGGAAGATTTCATGGAGTTCTTTGACGTGAAGCTGGAATCCGACAGCGTTTCGGTTGGCGGCTGGGTGATGGAACAGTTGAACCACGTTCCGGTTCGGGGTGAATCTTTTTCAGTCTGCCATCTGGAAATTACGGTTTCTGAGGTAAGCACTTGCCGAGTATCCTTTATCACGGTCAGGCCATGCGAGCCGGACGAAACGTATACGGAATAACAAAACGGAGGAAGCATGGTGAAAAAAGTACAGGATACGGACAGCGATCAAAGCATGACCTCTGCGCCGCAGGAAGGAAAATCCTTCGATCTCTATATCGTGCAGTACATCATCCGCGCGCTGATGATGCTCATTGTTTTTGCGTGGGCGCTGATGAATCTCGATGCGGTTCTGCGCTTTCTGAACAGCGTGTTCGCGCTGGTATCGCCGTTCCTGATTGGCGGGGCGATTGCGTTCTTGATGAATATCATGCTTCGGCCGTTAGAGCGCCTTTGGAAGAATATGCTCCGAAAAGCGCCTGCGAAACTGACCCGACCGGTGTGTCTGACGTTAAGCGCCGTTCTCATGCTCGGAATCCTATTTGCTGTTGTGTTTATGATGATTCCGAGCCTACGGGAATCGGGAAATGAATTTATCCGCAATATTCCCGCCTATGTTGACGAAATTGGTCAGTGGTGGATGGAGGTTTCTCGATTTGCGGCGAAATACAATGTCATTCTGCCGGAATACGCCATTGATTCGGATCTGCTGATTGAAAAAATCACCGCGTGGATGGATATCGAAGGAAGCGGGCTTATTTCGGTAACATGGGGCGCGGCAACATCCATTCTCTCCATTTTGGTCGATGCGGTTCTGGCGTTTGTCTTTGCCATTTATCTGCTTGCGAAAAAGGAGAGCGTCGCGGTTCACTTGAAAAAACTCACCCTGACGGTGCTTCCGTGCCGAAAGGCGCAGCGATTGCTGAACATCGCATCGCTGACGAACCACACCTTCACGAACTTTGTCAGCGGCCAGTTGACGGAGGCGATCATCATCGGCGCGCTCTGCTTTGTCGGCATGTTGATGCTGGGCATTCCATATGCCGGGGCGGTTTCAACGTTTGTTGCGGTTACCGCGTTGGTGCCGATCTTTGGCGCATGGCTTGGCGGCGGTTTTGGTGCATTTCTGATTCTACTGGCAGATCCGGTCAAGGCGGTATGGTTTGTCGTCTTCCTGCTGGTTTTGCAGCAGGTAGAGGGCAATCTGATTTATCCGAAGGTTGTCGGAAAATCTGTTGGTCTTCCGGGGCTGCTCGTTTTGATGGCGGTTACGATTGGCGGCGAGGCATTCGGCATCATGGGCATGCTCTTCAGCGTTCCGGTCTGCGCGGTGCTGTACAGCCTTTATTTGGAGTTTATGAAGAAATCAGACGCCTTGTAAGTGTAAGAAAGGGTGTATAAGAAAAATTCCGTCAGAGTCAGGGATCAGACGCTGGCGGAATCTTTTCGTTATGGCGGATGATCGCGTTCGGCGCTTGGAAGAAGCTTTTCTCCGTTTGCCGTTTTCAAAATCATCGGAATGGAAGGTAAAAAAAACCGAACCCGTTTTCCAACTTGGAAAACGGATTCGGTTTTATATGTTTCTGGCTCCCCAGGTAGGGCTCGAACCTACAACCCTTCGGTTAACAGCCGAATG
>UQNM01000012.1 GCA_900542395.1 uncultured Eubacteriales bacterium | reverse complement strand
GGAACACACACTATGGAAACTTCGATTCTCGCGAAAGCTATCGTATGCGGCTGTTCTGCTCTGGGCGCCGGCGTCGCCATGATCGGCGGCCTTGGCCCTGGTATCGGCGAAGGTTACGCCGTCGGCAAGGCGCTTGAATCCATCGCCCGCCAGCCGGAAATGAAGGGCACCATCACCACCACGATGTTCATGGGCTGCGCTGTCGCTGAGACCACGGGTCTGTACAGCTTGATCATCGCGCTCATTCTTCTGTTCGTCAATCCTTTCACCGGGTTGTTTTAATTAAAACAGCGCCATTGAAAGGAGGGACTTCCTGTGGAAGTTCAACAGTTTATATCCATTGCGCCGTGGACGATCATCTTCCAGATTCTCAACCTGCTTTTGCTGATGGTGCTCTTTAAGAAGTACCTGTTCAAGCCGGTGACGGAAATTCTGGAAAAGCGTCAGGCTGAAATCGAAGGCCATTATCAGGAAGCCCAGCAGGCCGAGACGGATGCGAAGGCGATGAAGGCCGATTACGAAAGCAAAATGGCCGGTGCGCGTCAGGAAGCGGATCGCGTCATCAAGACTGCGACGGAAAGCGCCAACGCCATGTCCGCCAGCATCGTCGAGGATGCGCGCACGCAGGCCGACCAGCTCAAACGCCGTGCTCAGACCGAAATTGATCTGGAACGCCGCAGAGCGTTTGACGAGGTAAAGGGCGAGCTTTCCGGCATCGCGCTGGATATCGCCTCTCAGGTGATTGAGCGCGAAGTCAACGAAAAGGATCACGAAGCGTTTATCAACGAATTCATCAAGAATGTGGGTGAGGCGTCGTGACGGAACTGGGTCGCGCATACGGCAGCGCCCTTTACGCGCTGGCCGAGGATGAAAAGCAGGAAGATGCGTTTCTTTCTCAGCTTGGCGAGGTTTGCAAACTGCTTGCCGATAACCCGGATTATGTGCGCTTAATCAAGGATAAGGCCATCGCGAAAACCGAACGTCTGGCGCTGCTGGACGGCGCCTTTTCCGGGCAGATTCATCCGTATCTGCTGAATTTTATGAAGCTGCTCTGCGAGCGGGGGGCGTTCGGCGAAATGGCCGCCTGCCAAGCGGAGTATATCTCCTGTTACAATGAAAAGCATGGCATTGTTCCGGCCAAGGTGTTTTCCGCGGAAGCACTCAGCGACGAGCAGCTTGCGCGGCTCAAGGCGGCGCTTGAACGCACATCCGGCAAGCATGTGACGCTGGATGTGCACGTCGATGCGGCGCTGGTGGGCGGCATGCGTGTCGAAATGGCCGGTAAAAGCTATGACAATACCCTTGAAAGCCGAATGGATCATCTGCGGCGCGTTTTGGCCGCACGATCCTAATTTTACAGAAAGAAAGCCGGTGAACCCATGGATCTGAAACCCGAAGAGATTTCAAAAATCATTAAGGCCCAGATCAAGCAATACGACCAAAAGCTCAAACAAGACGAAACCGGTACGATCATTCTGGTCGGCGACGGTATCGCGCGCGCCAGCGGCCTTGAAAGCTGCATGGCCAACGAGCTGGTCGAGTTTGAAAACGGCGAATATGGCATGGCGCTCAACCTGGAAGAGGACTCCGTTTCCATTGTTATTCTGGGCAGCGACGTCGGTCTGCACGAGGGCAGCATCGTTCGCCGCACGGGGCGCGTCGTTTCCGTTCCGGTCGGCGAGGAGCTGATCGGCCGCGTCGTCAACGCGCTGGGTCAGAGCGTCGATGGAAAGGGCGAAATTAAAACCAGCCATTCCCGCCCGATTGAAAGCCCCGCGCCGGGCATTATCGAGCGCAAGAGCGTCAGCGTGCCGCTGCAAACGGGCATCAAGGCAATCGACAGCATGATCCCGATCGGCCGCGGCCAGCGCGAATTGATCATTGGCGACCGTCAGACGGGCAAGACCGCGATTGCGACGGATACCATCATCAACCAGCGCGGCAAGGACGTCATCTGCATCTACGTTGCCATCGGCCAGAAAAACTCGACCGTTGCGCAGCTTGTCGAGCAGCTCACGCGCGCGGGTGCGATGGAATACACCATCGTCGTCAGCGCAACCGCGTCCGAGCTTGCGCCGATGCAGTATATCGCGCCATACGCAGGCTGCACGATGGGCGAATATTTCATGCAGCAGGGCAAAGACGTGCTGATTATCTACGACGATCTTTCCAAGCACGCCGTCGCTTACCGTGCGCTGTCCCTGTTGATTCGCCGTCCGCCGGGACGCGAGGCCTATCCGGGCGACGTTTTCTATCTGCACAGCCGTCTGCTCGAACGCGCGGCGCGCATGGCGCCGGAATACGGCGGCGGCAGCCTGACCGCTCTGCCGATCATCGAGACGCAGGCGGGCGACGTTTCCGCCTATATCCCGACGAACGTGATATCCATCACGGACGGCCAGATCTTCCTGGAAAGCGAACTGTTCCACTCCGGCATTATGCCGGCTGTCAACCCGGGCATCTCGGTTTCCCGCGTCGGCGGCAATGCGCAGATCAAAGCCATGAAGAAGGTCGCCGGTTCCCTCAAGCTGATTTACAGCCAGTATCGCGAGCTGCAGAGCTTCGCTCAGTTCGGCAGCGATCTGGACGCGGATACCAAGGCGCGCCTCTCTCAGGGCGAGCGCGTGGTTGAGGTGCTCAAGCAGGGACGCAATCAGCCCATCGACGTTGAGAAGCAGGTTTGTATTCTGTATGCTGTCATCAACAATTATCTGATGGATGTGCCAGTGGAGCGCGTTTCGCTGTACGAGCAGGGGCTGTATGCGCGCCTTGACGCGCAGCATGCGGACATTCTGGAAACGATTCGCACGACCGGAAAGTTTGAAAAGGAAACCGAGGAGAAGCTCTGCGCTGCTCTGAAGCAATATACCAAGGATTTTCTTGCCCAGTGAGTAAAGGAGGGGATTTGGGATGGCTGGCGCTTCGATGAAAGACATCAAGCTGCGCATTAAAAGCGTGGAAAGCACCATGCAGATCACCAAGGCGATGGAGCTTGTCGCTTCCTCCAAGCTCAGGAAGGCGAAGGAACGTCAGGAAAGGTGTCGTCCCTATTTTACGGGGCTTAAGCAGACGCTCGAAAGCATCGAGACGGCAACGCACGATTTTTCCTCGCCCTATCAACAGCATCGCGAGGTGAAGAAGCGCTGCCTGATCGTCATTGCGGGCGACAGAGGATTGGCCGGCGGCTATAACAGCAATGTGTTCAAATCCGTTCTGCCGCTGCTCAGGGAAGGCCCTGTCTGTGTGCTGCCGATCGGCAAGCGGACGGTGGAGTTTTTCGCGCGCAACGATGTGGAAATGCTGACCACGGAATTTGCCGAGGCAGCGTCCGTCTCTGTCGCGGATTGCTTTACCATCAGCAATCTGGTTACGCAGGGATATCTGAGCGGCCAGTATGACGAGGTTTCCGTCGTTTATACGCGCTTTGTATCCATGCTGACGCAGACGCCTGCTCAGGATTCGCTCCTGCCGCTTGAAAAGCTGGAAGCCAAAGACGAAACCGGCGTTCGCCAGCTCGTGCTCTATGAGCCGAGCCCTTCCGCGGTTTATGACGCCATCGTGCCCAACTACATTGCGGGCATGATTTACGGCGCCATGTCCGAATCTGTCGCCAGCGAGCTGGGCGCTCGCCGAACGGCAATGGACGCCGCCAGCAAGAATGCATCGGAAATGATCGAGGATCTGAGCCTGCGCTATAACCGTGCCCGTCAGGGCGCGATTACGCAGGAAATCACCGAAATCGTCGCCGGTGCGGAGCACTAATCTCGAAACAGAAGGAGCAACGCTATGGCTAAAGAAAACATCGGTACCGTGGTGCAGGTCATCGGCCCGGTACTGGATATTCGATTTAAGGATGGCGAGCTGCCCCAGCTTTTGAACGCCGTTGAGGTTGAAAGCGGCGAGAAAAAACTGACGGTTGAGGTGGCTCAGCACATCGGCGACGATGTGGTTCGCTGCATCGCCATGAGCAGTACGGATGGCCTGACGCGCGGCGCGAAGGCGACCGATACGGGCGCGGCCATCACCGTCCCGGTCGGCGAAAAGTGTCTGGGGCGCATCTTCAATCTGCTCGGCGAGCCGGTGGATAACCAGCCCGCGCCGCAGGACGTGGAGCGCTGGGCAATTCACCGCGATCCGCCGCCGTATGACGAACAGGAAACATCCGCCGAGATCCTCGAAACGGGCATCAAGGTCGTTGACCTGATCGCGCCGTATGCGAAGGGCGGCAAAATCGGCTTGTTCGGCGGCGCGGGCGTCGGCAAAACCGTTCTCATCATGGAGCTGATTAACAACGTGGCCAAGCAGCACGGCGGCCTGTCCGTTTTCACGGGCGTCGGCGAACGCACGCGCGAAGGCAACGATCTGTACAACGAAATGAAGGAGAGCGGCGTTCTGAGCAAGACCGCGCTGGTCTACGGCCAGATGAACGAGCCGCCGGGAGCTCGTATGCGCGTGGCACTTTCCGGCCTGACGATGGCGGAGTATTTCCGCGATCGCGAGGGGCAGGACGTGCTGCTGTTTATCGACAACATTTTCCGTTTCACGCAGGCCGGTTCCGAGGTTTCCGCGCTGCTGGGCCGCATGCCGAGTGCCGTCGGTTATCAGCCGACGCTGGCGACGGAGATGGGTGCGCTTCAGGAGCGCATCACCTCGACCAAGCACGGCTCGATTACGTCTGTTCAGGCGGTTTATGTGCCTGCGGACGACCTGACCGACCCGGCTCCGGCGACGACCTTCGCGCATCTGGATGCGACGACGGTTCTCTCCCGTGCCATTTCTTCGCTGGGCATTTATCCGGCGGTCGATCCGCTGGAATCCACCAGCCGCATTTTGAACCCGGACGTCGTGGGCGAGGAGCATTACCGCGTGGCGCGCGATGTTCAGCGCATCTTGCAGCGCTATAAGGAATTGCAGGATATCATCGCGATCATGGGCATGGACGAGCTTTCCGAGGAGGACAAGCTGACTGTTTCCCGTGCGCGTAAAATCCAGCGCTTCCTTTCCCAGCCGTTCAGCGTTGCGGAGCAGTTTACCGGCATGGAAGGCAAGTATGTGCCGATCAAGGAGACGATCCGCGGTTTCAGGGAAATCATCGAGGGCAAGCACGACGATCTGCCCGAGAGCGCTTTCCTGTTTGTCGGCACCATCGACGAAGCGGTAGCGAAAGCCAAAAAGGGTGAGCATGCATGAGTACGTTCCACCTAAAAATCAGCACTCCGGACGGCCTGCTCTTTGACGGCGAGGTTGAGCGTATTCGCGCGCGCATGATTGACGGCGACGTTTGTTTGCTGGCGCATCACGCTGATTATGTATCCGCTGTCGGCGCAGGCGAGGCCGCGATTGCGCTGCCGGATGGGCAGGTCAAGCGCGCCGCCTGCATCGGCGGTATGCTGGCCATGATCGACGGCGAAGCGAACCTGATCGCGACGACGTTCGAATGGGCAGAGGATATTGATCTCCCGCGCGCCCAACACGCGAAGGAGGTTGCGCAGAATCGCATTGCAGCCGCCAAGAATGACGAACGCGAGCTGATGCTGGCGGAAGCCAAATTAAGGCGCGCGCTGGTGCGAATCGGCGTTAAGAGCTAACGGAACACGACAACACAGGGGCGGTTTTTCCGCCCCTGTGTTTGTTTATTTGTGCTGTACGGCCAACGCGGGAATCAGGCTTCTCAAGCCGGAAATCATTCCGCTTCCTGCCTGCACCTGCGCAAGCTGAACGGCCTGCTTACCCTCAAGCCAGACGCCCTGCTGCAAAAGCTCCTCGTGGATCGGAATAATCCGATACGTATACAACACGCCGGCCTGCGCGGACGTATCCAGAAAGCTGAGCGCCTGACCGGAAGAGGCGACCATCTCCGTCAGGATGACCGATTCCCCGACCGCATCGCGCTGGATGCGATAGCGCGCATCCGACGACGCTTTGAAATGCAGCTCGGGATAGCCGCCGGCGCTATGCGCTACATAGAAGGACGACGGCGCATTGGGCGCCTGCCAGATATCCGAAACCGCATACGGCCGATTAGAGGCCGCAAAAACCTCGCTGATGCGGTATTCCTTCGGCGTTTTGTCGCTCGCCAGCATGACGGAGCCCCGGCTGGTCAACGCGCGCTTATCCAGAGTCAGCCAAATCAGGCCGTCCGGCTGACTGAAATTCGGCTTGTCGCGATTTGCATACGCCTTTTTGAAAAACGCCGCAGCGAGCGAGGCCGTATTGCGGCCGCCGGTGACGCCGTTTGAGATTTTGTGCTTGGCGTCGGTTTGGTCAAAGCCCATCCATACCGAAACGGAGATTTCCGGCGTATACGCCGCCATCCAGATATCGCGATTGCCGCCGGTCATGGACACCGTCCCTGTTTTTCCGGCAATCGGCGTGTTTGCCGCCAGCATTCGCGTCCCCGTTCCGTTTGAAACAACCGATTGCAGAAGAGAGGTCATCAAAAACGCATTTTGCGCGGAAATCACCTGTTTTCCGCTTTCTTTTCGTTCGTAAACGATGTTTCCGTCTGCGGATTCAATCCGGCTGACGCAATAGGGCTGGTGATAAACGCCGCCGTTCGCGTAGGGCGCATACGCCGCCGCAAGTTCCACCGGCGTAACGCCATAGGTCATTGAGCCGAGCGCGAGAGAAAGGTTTCGGTCACTCTTCTCCGTCGGAATCCCCATTTTATTCAGATATTGGATCGAAGCGTTCACACCAATCTCTTCGAGCAAACGAACGGCCGTCGTGTTCAGCGAATTGCGAACCGCCGTTCTCATGGTGACGAGTCCGTAATATCGGTCGCCCGCGTTGCGCGGCGTGTAATTGCCAAAACTCGTCTTTTCATCCAGCAAAACGGAGGCGGTCGTATAGCCCAGTTCGAGCGCAGGGCCGTAAACGGCCAGCGGCTTGAGCGCCGAACCCGGCTGGCGGCGCATTTGCGTCGCACGGTTTAACCCGCGCCGCACCGTGTAATCGCGCCCGCCGACCATGGCCAGCACCGCGCCGCTGCCCGTATCCACCACAGCCATCGCGCTTTGGATCGGCGTTCCGTCGGATGCGTCGGCAGGGAAGAAGCTCTGATCCGAATAGACCTCGTCCGCAATGGTTTGAAGCCGCGCGTCGTATGCCGTGTGGATTTCAAATCCGCCCTGAATCACTTCGTCCGCCGAAAGCCCGAGAAGCTCGGCGCTCTCGCGCAGCGCCTCGTCGATATACCAGCCATACGACTGTTTCTCGGCCTCGCGCGCCAGCACCCAGACGCTTTCGCCGCGCGCTTCCCGCGCCTCCTCCCGCGTGATAAAACCGTTATCTTCCATCACGGAAAGGATGTACTGTCTGCGGGAGCGGTTGCTTGACGGGTTGATATGCGGCGCGTACACGGAAGGCGCTTTGATGATCGCCGCGAGGCTTGCGCTCTGGTTCAGCGTCAAAGCTGATACATCCACGCCGAAGTACGCCTGTGCGGCCGCCTGTATGCCGTATGCACCGCGCCCGAAATACACCGTATTCAGATACATGGCCAGAATCTCATCCTTGCTGTATGCCGCTTCGATTTGGAAGGCGAGATGGATTTCTTCCAGCTTGCGCCGAATGGTCTTTTCGGCGCTCAGGTGCGTCAGTTTCGCCAGTTGCTGCGTGATGGTGCTCGCGCCTTCGGCCAATGTGCCGTTTTTGATGTTGCTGCGAAGCGCGCCCAAGATTCGATAAACGTCAATCCCTCGATGCTCGTAAAAGCGCAGATCCTCCGCGGCCAGAAACGCCTGACGGGTGTGCATCGGAATTTCATCCAAAGATACGATGTTTCGGTTTTCCGCGCCGCGCAGTTCGCTCATCAGTTCGCCCTGCGCGTCATACATCGAGGACGTCTGCGCCAGCGCGGACAGCTTGGAAGCGTCCAGCGTCTGCCAATTCGGCACGTCGAAAACGACATAAAACGCCGCGCAGGCAAGCAAAAGAAGACCGATGAGCGCCGCCAGAACCATCATCAGCACTTTTTTCTTTTTGCTCATTCCGTCAGCCTCCTCGATCGGCTTTTCTTCTTTTCTGCCCAAAGTTCCCGCTAAATATGCGTGTTTTGCTGCATACACGGGCGTATACTTTCATATAGTGTATCATCAAATACAGGAGGAGGGATTGTTTTGCTGCAATGCACACAGCAGGGAGACGCGCTGACGGTTCGTCTCTGCGGGGAAATTGATCATTGCGCGGCTGAAAGCCTGAGAAACGAAATCGAAATGCAGATTGTACGGCAAAACGCAAAGCGTTTAATCCTCGATTTTTCACAGGTCACCTTCATGGACAGCTCCGGCGTCGGCATGATTATCGGGCGATATAAAACCATGCATGCGCGCGGCGGCAGCGTCGCGGCCTGCGGCTTACAGCCGCCGATAGACCGGTTATTCCATCTGGCGGGGCTGCATCGAATCATTGCCATCACAGAGACGGAAGGGCGGGAAACACATGAATAATCAAATGGAGCTGAGCTTTCTGGCTGTCGCGCAGAACGAGGCGTTCGCCCGCATGGTCATCAGCGCGTTCCTCGTCCAAACCAATCCGACGCTGAGCGTCGTTTCCGAGGTGAGAACCGCCGTCAGCGAGGCCGTGACCAACGCGATTGTGCACGCTTACGCCGAAGAAAGCGGAAAGGTGATTCTGCGCGCGTGGATCGACGAAAACGCCATCCGAATCGAGGTTGAAGATATGGGGCGGGGCATTGAGGATATCGAGCAGGCCATGCAGCCCTTTTATACCACCCAGCCGGATCAGGAGAGGACGGGCATGGGCTTTGCCCTGATGCAGTCCTTTATGGACAGCGTCCGCGTGCAGTCCTCCCCGGGAAACGGAACCCTCGTTTTTATGCAGAAACGACTGCATGAAGACGATGAATGATGATTTCGGAATGTTGTACGAAGGAAAAGCCGCTTCTGCGTCGCGCTCAAAGCGGCGACCCGGACGCCATCGAACTTTTTCTGGCCGGATACGTTCCGCTGCTGCGCGCGCTGGCCAAGCGCTTTTTCTGCGTTTCTCTGTCCGTGCAGGATCTGTGTCAGGCCGGTTATATCGGGCTGATGCTGGCGCTTGAACATTACAATGCAGAACAGGGCGCTGAATTCATCACATATGCCATGCCGTGGGCGCTCGGCGAAATGAAAAAAGCGCTTCGACAGGCAGACGATTTCACCGGCGCACAGCGTTTCGGTCGGCAGGTTTCAAAAGAACTGCGCCGTTTGAGCGCTTCGCTCGGCCGCGAGCCGTACATTGAAGAGCTGGCACAGGCGTGTCATGCGTCGCCTTCGGACGTTGTTTGCGCGCTGGAAGCGGGGTATACGCCCATGTCGCTTGACGAACCGGCTCAGAGCACGGGGCGAACGCTGCTCGACGCATTGGCCGGGGGAGATTCCATCGACGACCAGAAGCTGGATATTTGCCTTGCGCTTATGCGCCTTCCGATCCAGCAGCGAAATCTGATCATTTTGCGCTATGCGCGGGATCACACGCAGAAGGAAACTGCGAAAATCATGGGCATCAGCCAGAGCCAAATCAGCAGAATCGAGCGGCAGGCGTTGGACACGCTGCGAAAATGGCTCATATAAGCCAAAGGAGAAGCGCCATAACTGTGCCGGACATGAGTGCCCGGAGCAGCGCGAGGCAGAGCAAACGCCCCTGCGTCACGCCGCACACCTGCAAAAAGAGGTGGTTTTGCGTTAAAATCGACAAGCCGCCAAAGCCTGTCAGCACCGCCATGCTCACATCGCGCGCAAAGGATGCGCTTGACGTTTGGATCAGCAGGCGCATGCCGCCCGCGATTTCCAGCACGGATTGCAGATAAGCGCACCCGGTTTCCGGCAAAAACGGGAAAAGAACACGGATGCAGGCAGCCGCCACGCTGAAAAAGACAATGCATCCGCCCACGCCCAGCACGGAAAAAACGCTGTCCGTAATTGGATTTCCATTTGCCTTTTCCGGCGTTTCCCGCGCGGCGACCTTTTCCCTGACGGGGGACAGCCGCCGGACGCAGACAAAGGCTGAAAACGCCCCAAGACCATGCGCGGCCAGCAGGCAAAGGCATGTCTTTTGCGCAACGCCCCACGCATGCAGAGTGCCGACGAAAAACATGGGGCTGATGGTTCCTGTCAGCGCGCAGAGCGCGTAAAGCTGACCTTGCGCCATGCCGCCGGATGAAACGGACAGCATCGCCGCGCCGGAAGGGGAACCGCCCATGCAGCCCAGCAACGCGGCCAGCGGTGCGGCGGGAAAGCGCGCCGAACGCAGGCGCTGCGCCGTCATTTTGCAGAGCACCATGTACGGAAACAGGCTCGGCACAATATCCCGTGCCCAAATAGATAACGCGCTTTGCGACGCGGAAATCGTCGTCCCCGGAAAACACAGGATCATTCCCGCCAGCAGAAAGCAGATAAGCGCCGCCACATCACGCACCTCCCTTGCAGCCTATGCGCATACGCGCCGCAAAATTGCGCCGACGTGCCGCAGGAAAAACGAATATTTTCAAGAAAAAAGCCGAAAAAAACGGTGACACCCGTTGCGCACAGCGTCCGTATCGTGCTATAATAAACGATGTAGCAAAAACAACCGGGAGGTTTTTCATTTATGTCAGGCCATTCCAAGTGGGCAAATATCAAGCACAAAAAGGGCAAGGCGGACGCCGAGCGCGGCAAAATCTTTACGAAGATCGGCCGTGAAATCGCCATCGCGGTGCGCGACGGCGGCAGCGACCCGGCCATCAACGGCAAGCTCCGCGACGTAATCGCGAAGGCCAAGGCCAGCAATATGCCCAACGAAAACATCAAGCGCTCCATCGCCAAGGCGGCGGGCGAACTGGGCAACGTCAATTACGAAGAGATTCAGTACGAAGGCTATGCGCCGGGCGGCGTTGCGGTCATCGTTTCGACCGTGACCGATAACCGCAACCGCACCGCGTCCGACATCCGCCACATCTTTGATAAAAACGGCGGCTCTCTGGGCACGAACGGATGCGTTTCCTATATGTTCGATAACGTCGGCATGATCGTCATTGAGCGCAAACCCGGCATGGATGAGGACGAAGTGATGATGGCCGCGCTTGACGCGGGCGCAAGCGACGTGGAGGTTCTCGACGACAGCTTTGAGGTGACCACGACCGTTTCCGATTTCTCCGCGGTTCGCGACAATCTGGAAAAAGCCGGTTATACCTTCCTGAGCGCCGAGCTGACCATGATTCCGCAGACGACCAACGAGATCACCGATCCGGAGACCGTCGAAAAGATTCAGAAGATGCTCGAAATGCTCGATGATCTGGACGACGTGCAGGACGTGTATCACAACGGCGATCTGCCCGAGGAAGAAGACGAGGACGAATAATCCTTCGACATACGCAAAAAGCTGCCCGTTTGACCGAGCGGCTTTTTTGTCGCCGCATCTTGACATTTCCCCCTGACTATGAAACAATAGACATATATATTGGCCATTTCGGCATGAGAAGAGGTTCCACACCATGAAAGCCACCGTAACGCTGATCGTTCCCTGTTATAATGAGGAAGAATCTCTTCCGATTTTTTATAACGCCGTTTGCGACGTTGCCCGACAGCTGCCCGATTACGGCATTTCGCTTCTGCTGGTCAACGACGGATCCAAGGATGGAACGCTCAAGGTGATGCGCGAGCTGGCGGCGCGGGATGAACGGGTTCAGTATCTTTCCTTCTCGCGGAACTTCGGAAAGGAAGCCGCCATGTACGCCGGATTCTGCAACGCGAAGGGCGACTATGTGGCCGTCATGGACGCCGACATGCAGGATCCGCCGTCCCTGCTGCCGGAAATGCTCCAAACTTTGGAAGCCGGCGAATACGACAGCGTGGCCACCCGCCGCGTTACCCGCGACGGCGAGCCGCCGATCCGCTCTTTCTTCGCGCGGATGTTTTACAAATTGATCAATCGCATTTCCGAGGCGGATATTGTGGACGGCGCGCGCGATTTTCGCCTGATGAAGCGCGAAATGGTGGACGCCATCGTCTCCATGTGCGAATACAACCGTTTTTCCAAGGGAATTTTCGGCTGGATCGGCTTCAAAACCAAGTGGCTACCCTATAAAAACGTGGAGCGCGTGGCCGGTGAAACCAAATGGAGCTTTTTCAAGCTGTTTAAGTATTCGCTGGATGGCATTGTCAATTTCTCGCAGGCGCCGCTGTCCATCGCCTCGGTTTCCGGCCTGATTCTTACGGCCATCGCCTTCTTTATGATTCTTTTCGTGGTGATCCGCCGCCTGATCTTCGGCGATCCCGTTGCGGGCTGGGCTTCCACCGTCTGCATCATCCTATTCATCGGCGGCGTTCAGCTTCTGTGCATGGGCATCATGGGGCAGTATCTGGCAAAGACCTATTTGGAAGTAAAAAATCGCCCGCATTTTATCATCAGCGAAACGAACGATAAGGACGCCAAGCGCATCGGCTAATCAAGGAGGATTTCCGTTTTGAAACCCCAAAAACATGGCTCTTTTCATCAAAAACACAGTTTGGGTCAGAATTTTATTGAGGACGAAGCCCTGCTTTCGCAGTTGGCCGAGCTTTCTTTGGTTACGGCCGAGGATCACGTTCTGGAAATCGGTCCGGGATTTGGCGCGCTGACCAAGCCTCTCGCCGAGCGCGCCAAACAGGTTGTTTCGCTTGAAATCGACCGCACGTTGATCCCGATTCTGAATGTAACGCTGGAAAAATATGCCAACGCGCGCGTAATCTGCGACGATGTGATGCGGACAAACCTCTCCGCGCTCGTGGCGGAAGTATTCGGTGCGGATTGTTCGTCGCTGCGCGTCGCCGCCAATTTGCCGTATTACATCACGACCGACGTGCTGACCAAGCTGATGCGCGAGCTGCCGCAAGCCAAATCCATCGCGGTGATGATTCAAAAAGAGGTCGGTGACAAGCTGCTCAGCGGCCCGGGCGACGACGGATACGGTCCGTTGGCCGTGATGTGCCAATATCGCTATCATGTGATGCGCGCGCTTGATGTGCCGGCGGCCTGCTTCAACCCGCCGCCCAAGGTGGATTCGAGCTTCATGGTGCTTGAAAAGCTCGAACAGCCGCGCGTAAACGCAGGGGATGAGGAGATTTTTACCCGGCTGGTTCGCAGTGCGTTCGCCATGCGGCGCAAAACGCTGCTCAACAATCTGGTCTCCGGCTTTTCGCTCAACCGTGAACAGGCGGCCGCTTGTCTTGCGGCGGCCAATCTCTCCGCGCAGGCGCGCGCCGAGGAACTGAGTCTGGAGGATTTTGCTGGACTGGCCATACAGTTGCAAAACGCCATACGTTGAATTTGACGACAACCGCTCTTGAAGGATGCTTCGGCGGTTGTTGTTTTTATAGAGGAATTGCGCAGTATGCAGTCCCATGCGAAAGGATTTTCTTTTCAGCGAATCGCTTCGGAAGTCCCGCGGCCTTCGGCCATTTTTATGGACAAAAATGATGTTTTGTCCAAATCTTACCATTATATATAGTGCTTTACATTTCTGTAGAAATTTGTTATAATATCCGCGCTGATTTCTCACGAAAGGATGAAAGCTATGAAACGGTTTGTGTTTTTGCTTCTAACTGCATGGCTGCTTTCAAGCGGTTTTGCGGTTGCAGACGTAAATCTGCGCGGTTACGCCAAAGAAAACGGATATCAATACCTTGCGTTTGGCCGTTTCCCGCAGACGGCCGACGGGGAAGAGCAGCCGATTCTCTGGCGTATTCTGAGCACGACGGACAATGAGGCCTACCTTTTGAGCGAATACATTCTTTTCAACAATCGGGTTCACCCGGACGATGACGCATATCGCGCATCGGGCGGCGCTTTTAATCAAACCGAAATCTATGCGCTCCTGAACGGCCCCTTTGAACGCATCGTCATCTCCCCGGAGGAAGCGGCGGAGCTGCGTCATAAGACATACTACGGGCGCGCATACGACGCAGAAACGAGCTTTTATGAGCAGGCTTTTACGGCGGCAGAAAAAGCGATGATCCTTGACGACAAAGAACTGGGGCGCGTCTTTCTGCCGTCCGCAGACGATTTGAAAAACGTGAATTACGGCTTTGGCACGAATCCATCCGTAAAAGCCTATGGCACGCAATTTGCAATCGCCGAGGGACTGTTTCGCTATTCAAACGGTTCCAGCCCGTATTGGACGCGCACACAATCCGCTGATTTTCCGTATGGGACGCGCTGCACGAAGGAACACGGCAATTTGGGCTATATCCGCTGCGTGGTGATGAACGAGGGGATTCGTCCGGCGCTGCGGCTGGATATCGGCGCGCTCGAACTGTCCGGTGGGGACGGTACAATGGAAAACCCCTATCTGGTCAAACGATAACGGTTAGGCATGGAGTCGATCACGATGCACACGAAACACATAGGATCTATCATAACGGCGGCGCTTCTCTGCCTGCTGGCTCCCTTCTGCATGGCGCAGGAGGCGCGGGAGCTCACATCAAGCTGCGTCATCACATCGCCCAACAAAAAGACGGATTCGGTGCACGACGGCGAATACACCAGCTTCTGGCGCAGCCGCACGGGGGAAAACCCCTATCTGGAATTTCAAACGCCTGAGAGCGAGGCAGCGCAGTATCTGTACATCTGTTTTGCCGAGATGCCCGAAACGTGGTCCGTTGAAACGGAGACGGACGGCGAGTGGCGCACACTGCTGAACGGCTCGAAAGACTACATGCACGTACTTCTCGAACTGGACGGCCAAACGCATTTTCGGATCGTGGGAGATTCCGGAAAAGAGAGCTATCTAAAAATCAACGAGGTTTTTGTCTTCGGCGACGGCGATTTGCCGGATTGGGTGCAGCGCTGGGAACCCACCCCGGAAAAAGCCGACTTGCTTTTGCTGGTTGCGCACCCGGACGACGAATTGATCTTCTTCGGCGGCACCATTCCGACCTATGCCGTAGAGCGCGGCATGAACGTCGTGGTGGCATATATGAGCTATTCCAACACGACGCGCAGGAGCGAGCTTCTGAACGGCCTATGGCACCTCGGCGTTCGCCAATATCCCGTCATCGGCTCGTTTGCCGACGTTTACATGAAAACGCTGGATGAAGCCTATTCCCGCTGGCGAAAGAAAGACAGCCGCGCCTACGTCACCGAGCTGATTCGTCAATACAAGCCGGACGTCATGCTCACGCACGATATCAACGGCGAATACGGCCATGGCGCGCACAAGCTCTGCGCCAGCGTTGCCCAATACTGCGTGGAACGAACCGGCGACGAATCCTTTATGCCGGAATCCGCGGAAAAATGGGGGACATGGCACGTCAAAAAGCTCTATCTGCATCTGGGGCGGGAGAACACCGTTACGATGGATTGGCGCGTTCCGCTCTCATCCATGGGCGGCAAAACCGGCCTCGAACTGGCGCAGGAAGCATATGCCTTCCATATCACGCAGCACAGAACCTCGTTCGCGGTCACCGACGAAGGGCGAACGAGCAACGCCAAATTCAGTCTGGTCTATTCCTCGGTCGGGGAAGACTGCGCCGGCGGCGATTTCTTTGAACACATCTCACCGGACAACCAGAACGCTTCGGACACGGAAACCGCATCGACTCCGACGCCCGCGCCAACATCAACGCCCACGCCCGTTTACGACAAGGTCAAGGCCGACGTCGCGTGGCCCATGGCGCAGCCTGCGCTGGATGCATACGGCTATCCGCTTTCCGGCGAGCACGTTTATGAAGACGACGACGCGGGCGTTTGGTTTTACGCATCGCCAACCCTCGTCGTCCGCATCGACCGCTTTTTCGATCAAGAGGCCGTTCTGACGTGGTACGAAGTGCAAATCTATTGCGACCTGAACGCAGAGCGCGTGGGCAGTATTCTTTACAACCCGCAAAAACCGCAGAGCAAGCATGTGCAGGCTGCGCTGATTGCAAAACAGAATCAAACTGTCTGGGGGATGAACACGGATTACTACACCTATCGCGTCGGCCGAAAGACCATCACGGGCATGGTCATTCGGAACGGGCAGGTTTTCTATGACCGTGTGCCCGAGGCAAACCGCCATCAATTTCCCAATCTGGATACGCTGGCTATGTTGGAGGACGGAAGCTGGCGTGTGTTCCATTCCGACGAGCACACGGCGCAGGAATATCTGGATATGGGCGCGGTGGACGTGTTCTCCTTCGGCCCGTACCTGATTCGAAACGGTGAAATCAATCCCTTCCTTGCCGAAATGACCAACGGCCTTACGCCGCAGCCGCGCTGCGCCATCGGAATGGTTGAGCCGGGGCATTACTTCGCCGCGTTGGCGGAGGGGCGCATCCGCAATGTCAGCGTCGGCGTATCGGTCGCGCAAATGGCCGAATGGATGCAGAAGGGCGGCTGCACGGAGGCGCTCAATCTGGACGGCGGCCAAACCGCAGTTATGACGTTCATGGGGAAGCAAATCTCTCGGATCGGCAAATATGACGGCGGCAAAACCAGCGCCCGCGCTACAACCGAAATCATCGGCGTCGGCCGATCGGACTTGATCGATCCCAACGCCAAATAACCAAGCGAGCTGAGCCCGTCTTCGCCTCTGACGAAGGCTGCAAAACATCAAAGTCCCGCTCACGCGGGCGGTTTTCCACGGTCTCCTCTCCCATACATTTACATGAACAAAAACGCGCATGCAGCCCTTCAAGCAAGGCAGTGCATGCGCGTTTTTATGATTCAGCGAATCAGAAAGCGAAGACGGGGGCGGAGCTTATTTATATAAATCGCCGTCAACGGGACAAGCAGACGATCGTAGAGCAGCAGTGAGAAGTTCATCAGCACCGCGAACAGGAAAAGAAGCCACGCGCCCATCTCGGTAAATTCCGCAACGACAGCATCCATGTGGAGTACAAAGCCCAGAATCGCATACATCAGGAAAATCGCGGCGTTGAAAACGACGAGCTTGAGCGCGAGCCGCAGAGGCTTTTTCCCGATCTTCTCGATATTCCACTTGATAATTGGGTAATATCCGAGAAAGAGATAGAAAAACGCCGCTTCCTTGTCCACGCCGAGCGTGAGCACGATCAACGAGGTTGCGATATACGCCGTCCACGCGGTTTTTCGGCCATATTCCAGCATGATCGGCAGGAGCAGTATGCCGCCGAGCATCGGCGCGCAGTACGTCGCAATCGGAACCAAGCCGCCCGTGAGCATCAGGGCGACGGAAAGCGCGACCATCATGCCGCAAAAAGCAACCTTGCCACTCTGTTTTCGGCTGCCGGAACGATTCTGACCCGCCATCATTCAATCCCTCTTTTTCCTTCAAAACTGTTTTCCATTATAACACAGGGGCGGTGCAAGCACAACTGACCAACAAAAATCCCCCTCGCCACCAACAAAAATCCCCCTCGCCGCACGAGCGAGGGGGAACATAGGAAGGTTTACAACCGATCAATCCTGGAGCGCGAGGCGCTTCGCCAACTGACGAATCTGCGGGATGAGCGCAAGGGCAATGCAGATGATGGCTTCCGGCACAAGGTACAATCCGTTGTACACGATGGAATACACCACAAGATTCTGACCCTCCGGCGCATACATGCCGAAGAAGATCATGCCGGACAGGAACGCGCAGACAAACCGGCCAAAGGTGCCGAGAATGATGCCCGGAATCATGCCCCACTTATCGGAGAACTTGTTGGCCAAACCGGCCAGACCCAGCATGGCAAACGCCAGCGGATAGTCGAGCAGCAGCTCGATGGGATGGACAAAGTACAGGCCGCCCTGCAGGAACTGCACGAAGCCATACGCCGCGCCGACCAGCATGCCCGGGCCTACGCCGTAGGCATAGGAGAACAGGAAAATCGGCAGCATGCTCGCCAGCGTGATCGTGCCGCCCTGCGGCATTTTATACAGCGCGACGAAGGAGAGCACGGTGGCCAGCGCGATGCAGAGCGCGCCGTTGGCGAGCATGCGCGCCGTCCAGCGCTTTTTGTCCTTTGAGACGGCAAAGACGAGGATGCCGACCAGCAGCAGCGCGACGATGACGCCCCAAGTTGCGGCGGACACCTTAGCAAATTTAGAAAACATGACAGGAAAACCCCTTTCTCTTGTTCGCAATTCTCCGGCCGCAAAAAAAGCCGCATTCCTATCACAGGATTGCGGCTTTGATTTTTGAATCAAGCTCGTCGCTTCCCTACGGTAGGATTAACTACACAGGTTCAAAGGGACAGGCCGTTCGGCCATCTCAGCATTGCGCGCCCCCAGCGGTCTTTCGAATTGTCGAAATCATTATACCCGCATGACGCGGGGCTGTCAAGCAAAATTTGCGCGCCCGCCTCCGGTCATCGACGTTTTCCACAAAAAAGCCTTCCGCAAAGGCCGCAACCGTCTGTTTTTTTATAAAAAACGCTTTTTCCCTTGAAAAAACATGGTTTTCGGGATAAAATAAACAGGGATTTTTTGTAGAGAGAAGGATACGATGGCGAATATTGTTTTGATTGGGATGCCGGGCTGCGGCAAAAGCACTGTCGGCGTGCTGCTTGCAAAAGCCCTTCAAATGGATTTTGTCGATACGGATATCGTTTTGCAGCAACAGCAGGGGAAAAAGCTCCAGGAAATCATCGATCAGGTCGGCAACGATGCGTTTTTGAAGATGGAAGAGGACTGCGTGCGCGGCCTTGAGTGCGATCAAACCGTCGTCGCCACGGGCGGCAGCGTCGTATATGGCAAGGAGGCCATGCGCCGCCTGCATAAAAACGGGCTCGTCGTCTACATCCGACTGCCGTATGAGGAAATCGAGCGCCGTCTATCCAATCTGGCGACGCGCGGCGTGACGCTGAAAAAGGGGCAGACGCTGCGCAATCTGTATGACGAGCGGATTCCGCTGTATGAAGCGGAGGCCGATTATATATTCGAGCCGGAGGAGGGCGACGTTCAGGAAACGGTGCTTGATCTGGCGCAGCGTCTGTCCGCGCGGATGGAGGCAGACAATGGCCGCTGAAATCTGGGATCTCTACGACGGATGCGGCGAAAAGACCGGCCGCACCATGGTTCGCGGCGAAGCCATCCCCACGGGGTTTTATCACATCGGCGTGCACATCTGGCCGATGAACGGCAGGGGCGAGCTGCTGATTCAGCGCCGCTCCATGAGCGTGCAGTGGAAGCCGGGAATATGGGCCGCAACGGGCGGCTCCGCCGTGAGCGGGGAAGAGCCCTTAGCGGCCGCGCGGCGCGAACTGCGCGAGGAACTGGGCTATGCCGCCTCGGAAGAGGAAATGCGGTTTGTCGCCCGCCTGCGCCGTTCCAATTCCTATTGCTATGTCTATGCGGTGAAAACCAACCGGATGGAAAACGATTTTTCTCTGCAAAAAGAAGAGGTGAGCGCCGTTCGCTGGTGCTCGCCCCAGCGGCTGATGCAAATGGTCGCAGAGGGCAGCATGTATAATTACGGGGATGCGTATTACAAGCTGCTGCTCGAATTTCAAAGAAACAACATGCGCGCATAACGCCTGTAAAACCGACCCAATGATAGAGGAATATTGATGAAGAAGCTGTATTTTTCCACTTTTGTCGAAGGCCTTGAAAAGCCGATTGAAGCCATGCTGCACAAGGAAGGCGGCGTTGCGGTCGAGCGCGTGCTCAATGGCGCGGCGCTCTATCGCAGTGTGCGCGAGCCTGCCCTGCCGTATATGCATCAGACGTTTCAGGTGCTCTTTCAGATGAAGCCGATGGCCAACGTCAATGACGCGGTTCGCCGTCTGCTCGCCACGGGCGGCTGGCTCGACCGTTTCCCTTACGAAGAGACGCAGGGCAAGAAATTCCGCATCGTGACCGCGCAGGACGATCATCTGGTCAGCGCCAACATGCGCTATGTAGATATGCTGGAGAAAGCCATCTGCGAGCATACTGGCATGCACACGTATCGCGAGCGCCCGGACGTCGAGCTGTGGGTGCTTTGCCGCCCGGAGGCCGCGTATTTCCTGTGGCGGCTCGGCAAGCGCCAGCCTAAGCAGGAGGGGCAGCTCCGCTCGGACGTCTGCGCGGTCGCCGCGTTTTTTGCGCATTGCGGCGCGAAGAACGCCGCCATTCTCGGCTGCACCGGCAGCGCCCTGCCCGCGGCGGTCAAGGCCTCCGGCGTTCGCGCGCTGACCTGCATCTGCCCCGACCGCGCGACGGCTCGTTTGATCGAAAACAAGGTGAGCGGAACGCGGGCTTACGAAGGCTCCAGCGGATATACGGATTTGGCTGACGCCAGCCAGAGCGCCGTTCTGATGTATCTGCCGGTCAAGGCGGAGAAAACCGAGCGGCTTGAAAGCGATCTGCGAAACGCGCTGTTTGAGACGCGCCGCGTGCTTGAGCCGGAAGGGCGCATCGTCGTCATCGCCGCGCTCCACCATGCGGAAAGCACGCTGCGCAAAACGCAGGGCGTTCGCGTGCTTGGCCGTTATCCGCTCACGCTGAGCGGCCAGAAGAGCGCCATCTGGGTGATGGAAACCACCCCGGCCAACGAAGACGCGTAAAAAGGGGC
This sequence comes from uncultured Eubacteriales bacterium, assembly GCA_900542395.1. Taxonomy (GTDB): domain Bacteria; phylum Bacillota; class Clostridia; order Christensenellales; family Aristaeellaceae; genus Ventricola. Next base: position 17,844 of record UQNM01000012.1, on the reverse strand, counting down.
GAATGTATTTCAACATGAGCACCAAGAAGAAAAAAAAGAAGAAGAACAGCAGACGCTCTGCGCTCGTGCCCGTTATTCTGATTTTGATCGTAGTCATGGTCGTGCTGGTCGCTGTTTGGCAGCTTCGCGGCGTAATCGGCTCAAACGCGACAACGGCGCGCGCGGTTGCCAGAACGATGGGCAATTCTTATTCGGGCACGGTTGTCATCGCCCGCAACGAAAGGCTGTATGAAACCGAAAATAAGACGAGCATTGATTTTGTCGCGGCGGAAGGCAGCCATGTCAGCCGCTCTGGCGTGATCTGCAAGGTCTATTCTTCCGGCTACAACCAGACGGAAATCAACCGTCTGCAAACGTATCGGCAGGAAATCCAATCCTACCATGTCAGCACGGTATTCGGCTCGTATGTGGATGCGGCGCTGGACAGCGAAAATCAGGAAATCGCCAATCTGGCGCAGCAGGTGCGCACGCTGGTGCAGGGACGCGGCGTCGGCAGCCTGAGCAATTTGGAAAAACAGCTCAGTAGCTCGCTGACCGTCCGCAAGAACTATCTCAAGCAAAAATATCCCGACGACCAGACCCTCTCGGAGCTTTACAAGGTCGAAAACGACCAGCTCAAAAAGATTGAAAGCTGGACGACGACCTACACCGCGTCGGAAGACTGCATCGTCAGCTTCTATACGGACGGCTATGAAAACAGCGTCAATTCCAGCACATACGGCACGCTGAACCCCAGCGACGTGCGCGCCGTCATTCGGGGCGCGATGCCGGAGCAATCCACCGTTTCCAGAGGCAGCGACCCGATTTTCCGAACGGTCATCGAGGATGAATGGTACGCCCTGTTCCTCTGTCAGGATCGGGATTGGAACCCCGTTGTCGGCGAAACCTATCAGATGCAGCTCACTGGCTTTGACGATTACGTCATTCCGGCTCAGGTGGTTTCCTTCACCCGAATCGGAAGCGACCTTCTGCTGCGCATGCACGTGTCGCAGAGCGTCGAGCCTGTGCTCAACATCCGCACATGCGGCGCTTCCGTCGGCGATTTTGTAACGGGGTACAGCGTTCCGATCAACGCGCTGTATACCATGGACAACATGATCGGCGTTGTGGTCGCCGACGGCGGCGCACAAACGTTTGTCGGCGTGACGGTCATCTCCTATCCCGATGCGGATACGGCTTTTGTTCGTCCGACGCTGGACGGTTCGCCGCTGACGGACGGCAAAACGATTCTGCTCTTTTAACAAGGGGGATTTACCATGGATCAGGACCTTTGCGCAAGGGTTGCGGATATCCGCCGCCGGCTTGACGCCGCGGCACTGGCGAGATGGGGGCGCGCGCCCGAAATCATCGCCGTGAGCAAAACGGTGTCCGCGCCGCGCGTCAACGAGGTCAAAGCAGCCGGAATTGCGCGCCTCGGCGAAAACCGCGTGCAAGAAACGCTGGAAAAACTGCCATATCTGGACGCGGCTTTTCAAATTGATCTCATCGGACGGTTGCAAATCAACAAGGTTAAATATATAATAGGTAAAGTCGCCATGATCCAGTCGCTCGACCGCGAGCCGCTGGCTCAGGAAATTGACCGCCGCGCACAGCAGCACGGGCTTCGCATGCCGGTTTTGATTCAGGTCAACATCGGAAACGAACCGCAGAAGGGTGGCGTTGCCGTGGAGGATCTGCTTTCGTTCACGCAATACGCCGCCAAACTGCCGGGGCTCGACGTGCGCGGCCTGATGGCCGTGATGCCGGATTTGCGTGACGAGGATGCGCTGCGGCCGTATTTCAAGCGCATGCGCGAGCTGTTTGAACGGCTTCAGGCGGAAGCCGTTGCCGGGACGAGGATTGAAGAACTTTCGATGGGCATGTCCGGCGATTACGAGATCGCCGCGCAGGAAGGCGCAACGCATGTCCGCATAGGCTCCGCCATCTTTGGCGCGCGAACCTATCAAGAGAATAATCTCAAGGGGGAAACACATTCATGAGTTTTTTCAAAACGCTGTCTGAAAAGCTCGGCTTTATTGCCGACGAAAGCGATGACGACCGCAACGACGACGAGCTTGAGGACGGCGAAATTCAGGATGAAGAGGACGAGGAGGAAGAAGAAGACGCTCGTCCTTCGCGGTTTTCCCTGAATAATCCGTTTGGCAAGGGCAAAAAGCAGGCCGCATCGGGCAGGCGCAAGCCCGCCGCAGAGGAATATGACGAGGACGAGGAGGAAGACGAGCCGCAGGTTCGCCGCCAAAGCCGCCACAGCAACGTCATTCACGATTCCCGGATGGATCCCCGCGCCGCGCAGGAAGCGCAGTACACCCACTGCGAGCGCATTGTCAACGTTCGCCAGATTGAGGAATGCCGCGAAATCATCAAATATCTGCTTCGCGGCGAAAGCGTTCTGTTGAATCTGGAAAACATTGATCCGAAGGACTGCGGCCGCGTGGTCGATCTGCTCAGCGGCGCGGCGTTTGCGCTTCAGGGCAGGATGCTGAAGGTGGCGCACCTTTCCTACCTGCTTGCGCCGGAAAATGTCGAGGTCATCGAGGAAGACGTATATGCCAGCCGCATGCGCTATCGGTAAACCGACATGGACGAAAACCGACGCACATTTGAATTTGCAGCGCGCTTTGCCTGTGAAAAAGGCATCGCGCGCTACACACGTTTTCTGGATCCCGTTCAGGAAGCGGAAGCTCGGCAGATCGCCTATGACTGCGGCGCTGTCTTCGCTTCATGGGGCGGTTATGAGCAGGCCGAACGCAAAATCGGCTGTTTTCTGCCGTTGGGCGAAGAAGCTCTGCGCGTGAATTTTCCGCTGGTGACGCTCCATTCGCGCTATTCTTCCAAGTTTTGTTCGCTTTCCCATCGCGATCTTCTTGGCTCTTTTATGGCTTTGGGCTTGACAAGAGACAGTATTGGCGATATTATCATAGTAGATTCTGATATCTATCTGTTCGTCGCGGCTCAGACTGCCGATTTCATTGCGCAAAGCATGAACAGCGCCGGGAAAGTTCCGCTTCGCTTCGAGCCGATCGACGGCGAAATTCAGATTCCCGAGCCGAACGGCACCTGTTTTCACGACACGCTCAGCTCCATGCGGCTTGACGCCGTTGTTGCGTCGGCCTATCGGCTTTCCAGAAGCGAGGCAAGCGAGCTGATCCGCGCAGGGCTGGTGAAGCTCAACCACATTCCCTGCGAACGGGTGGATGCGGCCGTTGCGGAAGGCGCGATGCTTTCTGTGCGCGGCAGGGGCAGAATACAGTTGAGAAAAATCGAAGGTCTGACTCGCAAGCAACGTATCGGGGTCACCTTTTTCCGATACGAATAAATAATGTTTAACCGCTGAAAGGAGCTTCTCCCATGGCTATTACGCTGGATACGATTGTCAACAAGGTGTTTAAGGTCGTCAAAAACGGCTATGATAACAACGAGGTTGAGAGCTTTCTCGACGAAATTCTCGAAGAGATGGAAAACCGCGAGGCCGAAACCAACAAGCTCAAGGAGCAGGTCGCGCAGTTGACCGCCGAGCTGAATCAGGCGCGCGCCGACCTTCAGGCGGCCAAATCCGCCCAGCCCGCAGTCGTGGCCGCCGCGCCCGCCGCTCGTCCGGCTCAGGATGACCGCCATTCCAGCGAGAGCTTTGAGCTTGTGCTGAGCAAGGCCAAGGGCGCTTACGAAGAGATTGTTTCCGCGGCGGACACCCGTGCGGCGGAAATCATCAACAAAGCCAATCAGGACGCCGCGACCATCCGTTCGGATGCGCAGAGCAAAATCGCCGATTTGACCAGCCAGTTGACCGCGCTGCGCAAGCAGACCTCGGAATACTACGATTCCCTCAAAAAAATCACCGATGCGCAGACCGCTTCCATGGAGCAGATCAAGCGTCTGCTGTAAGCTTGGCCAAGCAGGGGGAAACCCTGCTTTTTTGTTTGGTCAGTTTCTTCGCCCGTTAGGTGGCTCGATGAAAGCGCCGTAACGTCTTTTTTTGCCGCGATGCGGGATATCGGTCGGTTTTCCGCGTAGACGGAATAGCCCGCCGCTCTTTTGTTATGCTAAAGGGAAAAGAGAGGTGTGTGGCATTGTCTGACATTGAGGATTCGCTGAACCGTATTTCCGCGCAACTGGCGCAGATCGAAAAAAGCCTGCCCCCTCGCTACGCATGGAAACGCCGGCTCTTTTCTGAGTTGGCCAGCGGTGTGGCAAGGGGAATCGGCTTTTCCATCGGCTTTACCGTGCTGGGCGCACTGCTCCTGTATGTGCTCCAGCACATCGCGCTGGCCAATCTGCCCATCATCGGCAAATTTCTGGCGGAACTGGTTCGTATTGTGGAAAGCAATCTGTAATCAAGGATTCTATGAATAAAGCAACATGTTTTATAGGGAGCGCCGTTTTGCTCGGCGTCGATCAGGCCATCAAGCATGCCGTGCGCTTCATGCCGGAGGGTGAGCCGTTTTTTCGCTGTCCGCCCTTTTTTGAATTGGAACGCGTGACCAACACCGGCGTGGCGTTCAGCCTCTTTTCCTCGATGCAGGGGATTGTCGTTCTTCTGCCCGCAGCGCTGATGCTCCTTCTGTGCGTCTATCAGGCGCGTGAAAAGACGCTTTCCGCGCCTGCGCGTCTGGCGATTTCCGGCCTGATCGGCGGAGGAATGGGCAATCTGGTTGATCGAATCCTGTTCGGCGGCGTAACGGATTACATCCGGCTGTCGCTGATTCGTTTTCCCATCTTTAACTTTGCCGATATCTGCATCACCGTATCGGTCGCGGCGCTCATGCTGCTGCTTCTTTTTGACCATTTCAACGACAAAACGGAGGAACGTCATGGGTGAATCCGAAAACATTGAGCTGATTGTCGATCCCTCCCTGTCTGGGATGCGGCTCGACGCTTATCTGCGCGAGCAAACGCCATTTTCCCGCTCTCGAATCGCATCGCTGATGGAAGAAGGCTCGCTGTTCGTCAACGGCGAGGTTGAACGAAAGGCAGCCCGGAAGACGGAAGGCGGCATGCGGCTTTTGCTGGTCGTGCCCAAGGCGCAGCCCGTCGATATCGTGCCGCAGAATATCCCGCTGGATATTCTCTATCAGGACGCCGACGTCGTTGTTGTCAACAAAAAGAGCGGCATGGTCGTCCATCCTGCTGCGGGAAACGAAAGCGGTACGCTGGTCAATGCCTTGCTCTATCACGTCCACGATTTATCCGGCATCGGGGGAGAAATGCGGCCGGGAATCGTCCATCGGCTGGACAAGGACACCTCCGGCCTGATTTTGATTGCGAAAAACGACGCGGCTCATGCCTCGCTCAGCGAGCAGTTCAAGGCGCGAACGATGGAAAAGCATTACCGCGCCATTGCGCACGGTTCTTTTTCCAAGGAAGAGGGGATGATTGACGCGCCGATCGGCCGTCATCCGATTGACCGGAAAAAAATGGCGGTTGTGCCAAATGGAAAACCGTCCCGAACAGCGTGGCGCGTTCTTGAGCATTTAAGCGGCGCGGCTTATCTGGACGTGCATCTTCTCACCGGGCGCACCCACCAGATCCGCGTCCACATGCTCTCCATCGGCCATCCGCTGCTGGGTGACCCAATCTATGCGCCGAAGCTGAAACCCCCGGTGCGTATTCCGCGGCTCATGCTGCACGCATACAGCCTCGCGTTTACGCATCCGACAACCGGCGAACGGATGCACTTTTGCGCGCCGCTGCCCGCTGCCTTTGAGGAAACGCTTCAAAAACTTCGATAACAACAGGCCGCCGTTGGGCGGTCTTTTCATATCTTCCCAGCATGATTCTTTTCCACTTTGTCCACGTTAAAAGCAGGCTCATCAAAAGGGAGGAGCATGGTTTGATTCGCATGAGCATCCTGCGCAACTTCTCGGTCATATGCGGCCATCGGCAAATCGGTCTGCTTCAAAACGCCAGTTTGGACGAGGCGCAAAAACAGGTTCTCGCGCTGATCGTTTCCTGCGGTATTCGGGGCAAACGTGTTATTTTGCCGGAAAGCATTGAAGCCATCGGCCGGGGATTCATCATCGCGCGCGATGTACGGCGTTACAATCGCGCGCAGGAAACGACGCTCTGCACCTTCATCCGGGACACCTCCGGGCTACTTTGCGGCCGCGTGACGGATTACGCCGTCAACGAAGCGACGCTTGCGATTGAAGCGGTGGAGATGATCCCCGGCTATCTGGGCAGCGCGAGGAAGAAGCGAATATGGGTTTACGATTATCAGCGCTCGGAAAACCATGCGGAGGAACTGATCGTCCCAGCCTGTTTGGGCGGTGAGCTGACCCTGGCAAAGGAGGGAAACGAGCAATGCGCTTATCCACCATGAAAGGCATCGCCGTCGGCAGTTTGATGGGGATGACCCTCGGCGCGGGGCTGATGATGACGCCTCAAGGCAAACGGATGAAACGTGTACTGAGTAAAAATGGTTCCCATCTGGCTCGGCAGGTCGCCGACTGCTGGATGAAATAACGCCATGCGGCCGCAGGACAATCGGCAAAGCGCCGACCCTGCGGCTTTTTAAGAGGGGGAGAGCGTCATGCGTCGTCCGTTCCTTCGCCGTCTGATTCAGGCGATTGTCATCCTGATCCTGATTTTTTATGCGTTTCAAAAGCGGGAAACGCTGGCGCAGATCGCGTGGGTTTTCGCCGCCGCATCCGTGCTGACGCTCGTGCTTTCGCCCGCCTGCACCCTGCTGGAACGAAAGGGCTTTCGCCCTGCGTCGGCCTCTGCCGTCTGCATATTGGGGCTTGTTCTGCTGGCTGTCCTGGCGCTTTCCGCCTTTATTCCGTACCTTTTCGCGAGCACGGCAGACCTGATTCGGCGCATCATCCCGACGCTTTTCGCCCTGACGCAGCGGAGCCGCGACATTCTGGAGGCCTTCAATATCCGCCTGAACGCGCAGGCCACCCCGGTCGAATGGCTGACCGCGCTGGTCTCATGGGGAACCGGCCTTGTCGCCAGAAGCAGCGTCACGTTTGCCGCCAAAGCGGGGCAATCTGTTTTTGCGCTGGTGATTGCGTATTATCTGCTTTGCGAGCGGCAGCAGATTGGCCGCCATCTGCTGCTCATGCTGCCCGTCTCGTGGCGCGAAGCGTTCTTATCCGCCTGCCTCGGATGTAAAAACGCTTTGATGAGCTATCTTTCCGGCGTGCTCAAAACCAGTCTGTTTGTGTTTGTGGCAACGCTGACCGGGCTTTTCCTCCTTGGGATCAACGACGCGCTGCTGCTCTCCGTCTTTATGGGAATCCTCGAAGTTTTCCCGTATATCGGCCCCATTCTGGCCAGCGTCCCCATTCTGCTGACTGCGCTGGGGCAGGGATTCGGTCAGGCCGTGCTGGCGCTGATTGTCGTCATCGCCGTTCAGCAGATTGAGGGCAATTTCGTCACGCCTTATTTCACGGCCTCCAGCACGTCGATCAAGCCGCTGAGCGCGTTCATCGGCGTATTCGTTCTGGGCAGTCTGATGGGGCTGTGGGGCGTCGTGCTGGCCATCCCGCTGATTGTAATGGTTCGCAGCGTCCTCTGGTCGATCCGAAGCGCGGTAATTATGATGAAACCATCATAAAGCGTTGAAACCTCGCCGCTTATCGTGTATAATGGAGGTGTGCCAGTTTAAGGAAGGGGTTATTGGATATGATCGATTCTGAAATGGGAACGCAGCACTTCAAAACCATCAGCGAAAATCCGCAGGACGCACAAACGATTCTGCTTTGCGTGTATCACGCCTTATCCGCAAAGGGATATGATCCCATTACGCAGATCGTGGGCTATCTGATCAGCGGCGACCCGACGTATATCACGGGATACCAAAACGCGCGCTCCCTGATCTGCCGAATTGACCGCGACGAGCTGCTGGAAGAGCTGGTTCAGTTTTACCTGTCTAAAAACGTTTAAGGGGAACAGCATGAACGAGAGAATTGTTGCGCTGGATGTGGGGGATCGCCGCATCGGCATTGCCGTAAGCGACGCGCTGGGCATCACCGCGCAGCCCATCGAGACGTACACGCGCGTGGGGTACGGGCCGGATGTTCGGCGAATCTGCCAAATCGCGCGGCAATATGAAACCAACCGTATTCTCTGCGGCCTGCCGCTCAACATGGATGGTTCGCGGGGATTTCAGGCGGAAAAGGTCGCGCAGCTGGCCGAAAAGCTGGAAGAGGCGGGGCTTGTCGTTTCCTATTACGACGAGCGGATGACCACCGTGCTGGCTGAGGACGCGCTGCTCGAGGCGAACATGAGCCGCGAAAACCGCAAGAAAAAGGTAGATATGGTGGCGGCTGTGATGATTCTGCAATCCTATCTGGACGCGCAGGCCATGCAGAGCGCTTCCGTTGATGCGGATGCGGATGATTCCGACGAGGACGACGGTGTGCTCGAAATGGAAGACGAGGACGGCAATGTGATCCGCTTCCTGCTGAACGCCACCATTCCGTACCACGGCGAGGAATACGTGCTGCTGGTCAGCGAGGAGGCCTGCGGCGACATCGAGCAGGACGAGAGCTTTATCATGCGCAAGGCGACGGACGAAGACGGAAACCCCTGTTTCCAATCCCTTGACGATGAAAAGCTGATTGAACGCATTTATGAGGCCTATCTCGAACAGAGCGAAGAGCACTAATCTCCATATCGGGCAAAGCATTTGAGGCATGTATATGATGGATCTGTTAAACGACGAAACGGACGAAGAAATTGAGCTGGTGGAAATCAGCGACGCGGAAGGAAATCGCGCCGAGATGCGCCGTCTGGCTACCGTGGAATACAGCGGAAAGCTCTATCATATTTTAGGCGCTGTGCAGGAAGACGAAACGGACGATTTTTCGGACGACGGGCTGGTGCTCGTCCGTCAGGACTGCACGCCGGATGGCGCGGACGAATACGTCATCACGGAGGACGAGCGCGAAATCGAGCAGGTTGTCGGCCGGTATGTGATCGAATCCCTGCTGGATGAAATCGGAGAAGTGAGCGAAGAGGAAGAGACCTGGCCTTGCGGCGAAAACCACAGACCGGGGGAATTTTGTTATTGCGGGCAAAACGAATATCTGCAATAATTTTCTCTTGCCAATCCGCAGAAAATCATGTATAATACGCAGGAAAGGCGAAGATTGAGACAATGCCCGCCTCCAAGAGATCCTTTAGAGAGCATGAAACGCGGCTGAAATTTCATGCGGATGTCTGCGGGAAATTCACTCAGGAGCTGCTCCGCTGATACGTAGGCGGAGACGGACGACCCGTTACCGAATCAGAGACCTTGCGCCGCGCGGTGCGAGGTGAATTTGGGTGGTACCACGAGGAAAACCAGCCTCGTCCCTTTGCGGACGAGGTTTTTTTCTTTTTCGAAAAGAAGGAGGATACAGACCACATGGACATGCAAGAACAACTGCGCAAAATTCAGGAGGAAGCCACCAGCCAGCTTGAAAGCATTCGCGACAAAGCCGGGCTGGATGCCCTTCGCTTGAAGACGCTGGGCAAAAAGGGCGATTTGACGCTGATGCTCCGCTCGATGGGTCAGCTCCCCGCAGAGGAGCGCCCGAAGGCCGGCCAGATGATTAACGTCGTTCGCGAAAAGCTGACCGAGCAGATGGATGCGCTGGACGCCAAGATCAAGCGGATCGAGCAGGAAAGGAAGCTCGAACGCGAAGCGATCGACGTAACCGAGCCGCGCAAACACGCGCCGATCGGCACCATTCATCCCGTCTCTCTGGTGCAGGATCAACTCCTGAAGGTCTTCACCGGCATGGGCTTCGACGTTGTGGAAGGCCCGGAAGTGGAACTGGATCTGTTCAACTTCGAGCTGCTCAACCTGCCGAAGAACCATCCTGCCCGCGACGCGCAGGACACGTTCTACATCGAGGATAATATCGTTCTGCGCACGCACACGTCTCCGGTGCAGGCGCGCACCATGCTCTCCCGCAAACCGCCGATCCGCATCGTTTGTCCGGGGCGCGTTTACCGCGCCGACGAGGTGGACGCTACGCACTCCCCGGTTTTCCATCAGATGGAGGGTCTTGTCATCGACGAGGATGTGACGATGGCCGATTTGAAGGGAACGCTTGACACGTTTGCCAAGGCGCTTTACGGCGACGACGTAACCACGCGCTTCCGCCCGAGCTTTTTCCCGTTCACCGAGCCGTCCGCCGAGGTCGATCTCACCTGCGTCAACTGCCACGGCAAGGGCTGCCGCGTCTGCAAGGGCACGGGCTGGATCGAAGTGCTGGGCGCGGGCATGGTCAACCCGAAGGTGCTGGACATGTGCGGCATCGACAGCAAAAAATACCGCGGCTTTGCGTTCGGCGTAGGCCTTGAGCGCATCGTCATGCTGCGCTACGGCATTACCGACATGCGCGCGCTTTACGAGGGCGACGTGCGCTTCCTGTCGCAGTTCCGCGAGGATTAAGGGTGGAGGAATAAAGCAATGAAAGTACCAATGCAATGGATTCGGCAGTATACGGATATCCCCGTAACGCCGGAGGAATTTGAAAGCGCGATGATTATGCACGGCACCGGCGTCGAGGGGCTGGATAACCAGAACGACGCCGTTCAGAATGTCGTCGTGGGCAAGATTCTGTCCGTGCGCAAGCACGAAAATTCCGACCACATGGTGATCTGCTCCGTGGACGTCGGCGAGGACGCGCCGATTCAGATCGTCACCGGCGCGCCGAATGTGCACGAGGGCGATCTGGTGCCGGTCGCGAAGGTCGGCGCAATTCTGCCCGGCGGCGTTAAGATCAAAAAGGGCAAGCTCCGCGGCGTTGAATCCGACGGCATGTGCTGCTCCGGCCCGGAAATCGGCGTGCCGGATTATCTCTATCCGTCCGTAGGCGATAAGGGGCTGCTGATTTTCCACGAGGATTATAAGCCCGGCACGGACGTCCGCCCGATTCTCGGCGTAGACGATACCATCGTCGATTTTGAAATTCTGGCCAATCGGCCGGACTGTCTCAGCGTTTGGGGCGTTGCCCGCGAGGCGGCCGTGACGCTCGGCACTCAATTCCGCAAGCCGGAGATCAAGGTGGAAACCGTTCCCGGCAAGATGGACAACTATGTGCACATCGACGTGCAGGATACCGAACTTTGCCCGCGCTACTGCGCGCGCCTGATTCGCAACGTGAAGATCGGCCCATCCCCGATGTGGATGCGCAAAGCGCTGAACGCCGCCGGCGTTCGCGCCATCAACAACATCGTCGATATCACGAACTACGTGATGCTGGAAACCGGCCATCCGATGCACGCCTTTGATCTGGCCAAGGTGAAGGACAACCATATCATCGTGCGCCGCGCCAATCCGGGCGAAACCATCACCACGTTGGACGGCAAAGAGCGCGCGCTCACGCCCGATATGCTGATGATCGCCGATCAGACCAACGCGACCGGCATTGCGGGTGTGATGGGCGGCGAGGAATCCGAAATCACCGAGGGCACGACGACGGTCATGTTTGAAATCGCGGCGTTTGACCGCACGAATATCCGCCTGACGACCCGCGCGCTGGGTCTGCGCACCGAGGCCTCCGGCCGCTTTGAGCGCGGCGTCTGCGCGGCAACCTGCCGTGAGGCGGCGGATCGCGCCTGCCAGCTTGTCAATCTGCTGAACGCGGGCGAGGTGATTGACGACGTTTACGACTGCTATCCCGCGCCGAAGGCCGAACAGACGGTCGTCGCTTCCGTTTCGCGCATCAACGCGCGCATCGGCATGGAAATCCCCGGCGAAGAAATGGCGCGTATTCTGAATCAACTGAGCTTCAAAGCCACGCTCGACGGCGATACGCTGCGCGCTGTCGTGCCGGATTTCCGCGAAGATATCGAGGGCGAGGCCGATTTGTCCGAGGAAGTGCTGCGCATTTACGGCTATGAGCACATCAAATCCACCATGCTCCGCGGCGAAACCTCTACCGGAACGCGCAACGTTCACATGCAGCTCGCCGACCGCGTGGGGCGTATCCTCTCCGCGAAGGGGCTTTACGAAATCCGCAACTTCTCGTTCGTCAGCCCGAAGCTGATTGAAAAGCTCGGTCTGGACGCGGATGATCCGCGCTGCAACCAGCTCAAGCTGACGAACCCGCTGGGCGAAGACACCAGCGTGATGCGCAGCACCCTTGTGCCGAGCGTGCTGGGCACGGTCTCCCTCAACCAGAGCCGAAACAACGAAACCGCCATGCTCTACGAAATTGCGCCGGTGTTCGACGTCAGCGCGCGTAAGCCCGGCGACCTGCCGCATGAGCAGCCGTCCCTGTGCATCGGCGCTTACGGCGACGGCGTGGATTTCTATCTGATCCGCGACATTGTGATCGACATGCTCTCTCAGTTCGGCGTTCAGGCGAAGATCGTTCCGGGAGCGGAGCCGTACCATCATCCGGGTCGCGCGGCCAGGCTGATGGCGGGCGACCGGTGCATCGCGACGGTGGCCGAGCTGCACCCGAACGTCATGCAGGCGTTTGAAATCACCCGTCGGACGATCATCGCCGAGGTCAATTTGGAAATGCTCTGCGAGCTCCACACGAAGGTGGGGCATGTGCGCGCGCTGCCGAAGTTCCCGGCCGTGACCCGCGACATCGCGCTGGTCATGGAGGAGGGCACGACCGTCGGCAGTGTGCTGGACGTCATCCGTAAGACGGGCGGCGCGTTGCTTGAAAAAGCGGAGATGTTTGACATCTATCGCGGTGCTCAGCTCCTTTCCGGCAAGAAGTCCGTCGCCTTCTCCCTGACGTTTAGAACCGCGGAGCGCACCCTTTCCGACGACGACGTAAACCCGCTGATGCAGAAGATTCTCGCGGCCTGCGAAGCGGAGTGCAGCGCAACGCTTCGCCTGTAAACCGCAACGGAGGAAAATGCCATGCTGAACGAACGCATCGGGCCGGAAACGGCGCGGTTTGCGGTGCTGGGGCAGTCCCTGCCGCATACATGGTCGCCTTACATCCACAATTCGCTGTTCGACGCGGCTGGGCTTGACGCAATCTATCTGCCCGTCACGGTTCCGCCGGAACGCCTCGGTTCAGTGACGGACGTTTTCCGAAGCTGCTTTTCCGGGTTTAACGTCACCATTCCGTACAAGGAAAAAATCCTTCCTTTTCTGGATGACGTTGACGAGGCCGCACGGGTTTGCGGCGCGGTGAACACCGTTGAAATTCGGAACGGGCGCATGATCGGCCACATCACGGATGGTCTGGGCATGCTGCGCGCCATCGAGGAGAAAGGCGTTGAAACCCATCAGGCCGACGTTCTCATTCTCGGCGGCGGCGGGGCGGCCCGCGTGGCGGGGTATGCCTTTCTTTCGCGCGGCGGACGGGTGACCTTCGCCGTCCGCGATACGCAAAAGGGCGATGCGCTTGCCCATGCGCTCGCAAAAACGCAGCAGGACGGATTGCGTCGGCTTTCCGTTCGGCCGCTTGCGGATTGCGCCGAAGCGCACGATATTCTAATCAACTGTACGCCCGTGGGAATGTACCCGCATGTTGACGCCTGCCCGGTATCGGCCGACGTGATTGCCCGATGCAGGGCGGTATTCGACGCGGTTTATAATCCCAGAGAAACGCGGCTGCTCGCTTTGGCAAAGCAAAACGGACTTCCCACCATCGAGGGACTGGGTATGCTGTTTTATCAGGCTGTGGAGGCTCAGAAATTCTGGTTTGGAGACCGCGTCGCCTCAAAGGCCGAACAAAGCCGAATTTACGGCGAGCTGCAAACTCGGCTGTAACGACGACCTGACAATCGATCCATTTGGAGGAAAGCATGAACATTTGGCATGATATTGATCCGGCGCTCATCACGCCCGATCGCTTTATGGCCGTGATTGAAATCAAGCGCGGCGGCAAAAACAAATATGAAATGGATAAAGCAACGGGTCTGCTGCGTCTGGATCGCGTGCTGTATACCTCGACGCACTATCCGGCCAACTACGGCTTTATCCCGCGCACCTACGCAGACGACGGCGACCCGCTCGACGTGCTGGTGCTCTGCTCGGAGGCCATCGAGCCGATGACGCTGGTGGAATGCCGTCCGATCGGCATGTTCGAAATGAACGACGGCGACGCGCGCGACGAAAAGATCATCGCCGTGCCGCTGGGCGACCCGAATTATAACTATATGTTCGACATCAGCCAGCTTCCGGAACACCTGCTTGACGAAATCCGCCATTTCTTCACCGTTTACAAGGAGCTTGAAGGGCGCACAACCGTCGTCAGCAAAGCGCAAAACCGCGAAGTCGCCAACCGCGTCATCGTCGAGTGCATCAACAACTACAACGAATCCTTCGGCAAAAAGGACAAGAAAAACAAGGATGAGAACAAGAAGGGGGAATCAAAATGAATCGCCCGCTGATCGGCATTTCCGGTTCACACAATGTCGCCGACCGCCAAATGTTTGTCCGCGAAAACTACATGCAGTCTGTGCTCCGCGCGGGCGGGATTCCCGTGCTGCTGCCGGAAATCGAGGATGAAGAAACCGCCAAAGCGATTCTGGATCGACTGGACGGTCTCCTTCTTGCAGGCGGCGGTGATGTTCTGCCGTCGCGATATGGCGAAGAAACGCTGCCCGCCTGCGGAGAGGACGACCCACAGCGCGACATTTTCGAGCTGCTGATTATCCCGATGGCCATCGCGCGCAACATGCCGATTTTCGGCATCTGCCGCGGGATTCAGGTGCTCAACGTCGCCATGGGTGGCACGCTCATCCAAGATATTGAATCTCAGCAGAACATTCCGAAAAAAACGCATCAGCAGGAGCCGCCTTTCAGCCAGCCGGTGCATACCGTTTGCTTTGAAAAGGGAAGCGTCTTTGAGCGCATCACCGGCGCGACCGAAATAAAGGCCAACAGCATGCACCATCAGGCGATCAAGAAGCCAGCCGACGGCCTTCAGGTTGATGGCCGCGCTGAGGACGGCATCATTGAAGCCATGAGCGCCAAGGACGGAAGCCGCATCTTTGCCGTGCAGTTCCACCCGGAGTATCTTTCCGACCATGACGCGCATGCCCAGAGGCTGTTTGATCACTTTGTCAAGCTGAGCCGCGAATACCAGAGCGAGAAAGAAGCATAACCCCTCTGCGCCGCAGTTTCCGTCAGGAGAAGCGGCGCAGTTTTTTTAACACGCTTCAACACGCTTTTAGGAAAAACAGGCTTGACTGCCTATCGTTTCCGCAGGATTGAAGTTCCGATGTTTTTTTGTTATAATGAACGTGCATATTTTTCAAATCTGTTCGAAAAGGAGACCGCATATGAAAAAGCGCCTCTTTGTTCTGCCGCTCGCGCTTCTTATCCTGATCTTGGCCGTCGCCTTCCCCGCGTCGGCCGATACGCCGTCGAGCATCCGGGTTTATCTGCGCCGTTTGCAGGTTGAAGACACGCTGCGCGTCACCGTGAAGGGGCAGTATGCCACGCAGGACGGCAGGCTGTCCTTCTCTGACGGCGCAAAGCTGGTCGTCGTCCTTCGCGGGGATCAACTGGTGCTGCACACCGGGCAAACGGCTGTCGTTATGGGCAGCAGCATCAAGCTGGTGCGTTGTCAGAGTGAAACACCCGGCTATCTTCTTTTGAACGATGGCACAGGGATGTATGAAGGCGATTTATCGCTGGATATCGTTGAAAACGCCATTCGTCCCATTCTGACCATCAACGTGGAGGATTATCTGCTCGGCGTTGTTCCGTTTGAAATGGGCGACTCCTTCCCGCTCGAGGCGCTCAAGGCGCAAGCCGTCACCGCCCGGACGTATGCGCTGCGCAAAAGCGGTTCCTCCGGCGCATACGACGTGGAAGATACCACAAACGATCAGGCGTATCGCGGCCGAACAACGCCCAGCCCGCTTTCCGAGCAGGCTGTAACGGAAACGAGGGGGCTTTGCGGCGTTTATCGCGGCGCGTTGGCCTCGTGTTTTTACTCCGCCAGCAACGGCGGCCAAACCGAACTTGGCCAGCATGTCTGGCCAACGGACGCTCCGGACGCTTACGGCTACATGGATATGCGCGACGACCCGTATGATTTGGAAAACAGAAACAGCGTAGTGAAGCGCTATACGCTGCAAAAAAAGCCGGGGGAGAAGGGAATCGGCGAAGCGCTCCATCAGGCGCTCACGGCGGCCATGGGGGAACAGCTCTCCGCGCTGGGCGTTGAAGCGGACGGCGAGCTGGTGCGCTTTGACGAAATTCAATCCGTAGAAGCCGTCACGCCCAAATATGACGGTGCCTCGCGGCTGATGACCGAGCTCTGCTTTACCGTCAAAATATCCGTCCGAGACTACACGTTCCGCCAGACACCATCCCCGCAGCCTGAGGTTTCGTCTACGCCCCATGCGGATGAAACGCCCGCGCCGACGGCAACGCCCGCTTTTTCGCCTTATCGAAAGGTGAAGGAGGCTGTAACCGTCACGCTGCCGATTTTCACAGAGGCGGAACGCGCGATGGGGTTGAGCATCAATGTCTCTCAAAACGAATTGATCACCGTTTCCGATATTGGCTCCGCATTTCTGATCGAATCCCGCCGGTTCGGGCACGGCGTGGGCATGAGCCAACGCGGCGCGGAGCAGATGGCGCGCCAATACGGCATGACATACGAACAGATTCTCGCGTTCTATTATCCGGGCATGGGGCTTGTTTCTTATGACACGGGAAGCGCGCCGCTTCCGACGCTCAACGCGGAATTGATGGCCACGCCCGCGCCGACGCCCAGCCCGACGCCTCGTCCGACCCTGATGCCCGTCAGCACAACTCAAATGCCGGAGGGCGCATATCTGGCCGTCGTCTCCAATATTGACGAGGATTCCACGCTCAACCTGCGCGAGCAGCCCAACACGTCTGCCGAGGTCATCCGACGGCTTTATAAAAATCAACCGCTGATTGTTCTTTCCGTCAGCAAAGACGGATGGGCGCACGTCAAAACCGACGTCATGGAGGGTTATGTGCGCAGCGAATACCTTCAGGCCGAAAAAGATTCTTAACTTTTTGACGATTGACCGCGCACAAAAAGTGCCTTTTTAACGGAAAATCCTCCGCTTGGCGCTGCTTCGTGTGCGTTTCAAAACAAATTCTTCACAAATATCGTATTTCTTTTCAAAATCAACAGGAAAAGCCTTGAAAAAGAACCGGTTTTTGAGTACAATAGAGAGGGTTAAAATCCCACAAGGGAAACACTTGATAAAGTTTTAGGAGGAGATTTCCAATGGTTAGAGTTGCTATCAATGGATTTGGCCGCATCGGCCGTCTCGCTTTCCGCCAGATGTTTGACGCCGAGGGTTATCAGGTTGTCGCTATCAACGACCTGACCAGCCCGAAGATGCTGGCTCACCTGCTCAAGTATGATACCGCTCAGGGCTCCTACAAGTACAAGGACACCGTGAGCTCCAAGGAGCCGATCTTCGAGGAAGACGGCAAGACCGTGAAGGTGCCGGGCTCCATCACCGTCAACGGCAAGGAGATCACCATCTACGCCAAGCCGAAGGCCAATGAGCTGCCGTGGGGCGAGCTGGATGTTGACGTCGTGCTCGAGTGCACCGGCTTCTACACCAGCAAGGCCAAGGCGATGGCTCACATTGAGGCCGGCGCTAAGAAGGTCGTCATCTCCGCTCCGGCGGGCAACGATCTGCCGACCGTCGTTTTCTCCGTCAACGAGAACGTGCTGACGAAGGAAGACAAGGTGATCTCCGCCGCGTCCTGCACCACCAACTGCCTCGCTCCGATGGCCAAGGCGCTGAACGATACCTATCCGATCGTTTCCGGCATCATGACCACCGTGCACGCCTACACCGGCGACCAGATGATTCTGGACGGCCCGCAGCGCAAGGGTGACCTGCGCCGTGCCCGCGCCGGCGCGCAGAACATCGTTCCGAACAGCACCGGCCCTGCCAAGGCCATCGGTCTGGTCATTCCGGAGC